>NZ_JBHYIO010000017.1:145809-240185 GCF_042740095.1 Nonomuraea sp. NPDC059023
CAGCTTCAGTTTTTTATAACCCACCCCCCCCCCCCAACCCACCTGGGGCGTCTTTGGCCCCCCCCCCCCCACCTTCCCCGGGGGGGCCCCGGCGGGGGGGTGGCGGGGCCACCACGGGCTGGGGTCAGGCGACCTTGCGGCGCTGGAACGGGAGGAAGCGGTCGGCCAGGTGGGGGCGGGACGGGGTGAGCGTGGGTTCGACGGCCAGGACGCGGTCGAACCTGAACGCCCGGATGCCGCGCCGCATCCGGCACACTCCCACGAGGTACCAGTACTCCCGGTGGACCAGGCAGGTCACCGGCTCCACGTCGCGGATCGTCACGTGGCCGGAGGCGTCCTGGTAGTGCAGGCGGATCATGAGGCGGCTGGTGATCGCGTCGGCGATGACGCGGGCGCGGGAGGCCACGTCGGAGGGCAGGGGATCGGTGAGCGTGGCCAGCGTGGTGGCGATGACGTCGTCGTCGAGGTCGAGGTGCTCGAAGACGTTGCGCAGGCCGCGCCGGGCGGTGACGGCCTGCGGGCCGGCTCCCAGGTGCGCGAGGGAGAGGGCGAGGGCGGCGATTTCGGCGGTCGTCAGCGGGCGGGTGTGAGACTTCACATCGATACCCATACCCAAACACTAGCTCCTGGCACCGACAATTTTCGAAAGCCTGTGCGGACTCCCGCCCCGCCCATCCCGGTCGCGCGGTGCCCCCGGTGGGTCCGGGCGTGCGCGCCGACCCTCGGCCGTCTCCGGAATCCGGACGGGGTGCGCGGGTGGTGGGTTCCGGCCGGCGAGAGAGGGGCCGTGCCGTACACCGGATGTCAGATCCAGCCCTTACGGCTGGCAGCCACACCGGCGGCGAAGCGGGTTTCGGCGCCCAGGGCGCTCATGGCCACCGCGATGTGCCGCCGGACCGTGCGGACGCTGATCCCCGTCTCGTGCGCGATCTGCTCGTCCGTCTTGCCCGCCGCCAGTTGCAGCACCACCCGGCGCTGGGCCCTGGTGAGGGGGATGTCCTCGCCTTCGGCGTCCACCGAGTCCCGCCACATGAGGTCGAACCAGTCCGCCAGCATCCTCAGCAGGTCGGGCGAGGTGACGAGGAGGGCCGGCAGGCCGGTCGCGGTGGCGGCGACCAGGGCCATCGCGTCGTCGACCAGGATCATTTTGGTGGGGATGGCTCTGCGCATCCGTACCGTCTCACCGGCCACCGCCGAGTCGCTCATCAGCCGCCGGCCCCAGGGGACGTTGCTGTAGGCGGCGTCGTACAGGCCGAGGTAGCGGGCGCCGCCCTCCAGCGCGGCCGGGGGCGGGAGGAGGAGGCGGTGCGGCGTCGGCTCGGTCTCGAAGGCGACGGTGAAGGCGGCGCGGACGAGGCGGGTCCCGGCGGCGTACAGTTCCACGGCCTTGGCGGCGGCCTCCGCCATCGTCGGGATGACCTGGACGCCGCTGATCGGCGCCGAGGCGGGGTGGTCGTCCTGGGCGCCCCAGCGACCGGCGAGCGCGCGCCAGCCGGCGGCGAGGCGGGCCTGCCGGCCGGTGAGTTCGGCGTGTTCGCGGTCGAGGAGCGTGCGGAGGGCGGCGGCGATGCCGACCGGTCTGAGCAGGGCGTCGCCCTCACCTCCGCGGAAGGCGACGCCCATCGAGAGCAGTTCGAGGGTCTCCGGGGCCTGTCCGTCGACGTCCACGTCCAGCTCCAGCGCCCCGCTGGAGGTGAGCCGGTCGTAGAGCGCCTGTGCCTGCGGGCTCACCAGCCCGGCGAGGCTGTTCTCCGCCATCGGACCCTCCTATGGACGTGGGATCAGCCCCAGCCCACGCCGTCGTCGAACCACAGCATGACTTCCTCCCCCGTATCTATGTGGAACTTCCTGACATGTCCTTTGTAGGAGAAGCCGGGAAGGCGCACAGCCTGGAGGGTTTCAGGGGAGGCCGGGGATCGGTCAGCGGCGGGCGGTCGCCTGTTCGCCCAGGGCGGCGATGCCGTACAGAAGACCGCCGACCAGATCGCCCACGCTGAACGCGGTCGCCATCGACATCGCGGTCAGCCGGCAGGCCCCGTCCGACAGCCGCAGCCGGGCGCTCTCGCCGGTCACGATCTCCAGGGCCCTGCCCTCCAGGTCCACCAGGACGACCACGCCGTTGACGGCGTCGTCGCCCAGCGCCGCGTGCAGGCGTTCGGCGAAGTGGCGGCGCCCGCCGACGGGTCTGCCGAGGAAGACGCCGAAACGCAGCCCGCTGCGGCGTTCGGCGAGTTGGAGGGCCTGGCGCAGGTCGTCGGCCTGGGCCGCGGTCAGTACGCGCATCGTCTCACCATCCCGCCGTCGCCCCGCCGATGTTCCTGCCCGGTTCCGCGGTCTCGGCCGCGCCCACCCAGTCGACATCCGGCGTCTGCGCCCAGTGGGCGGCCCGGTCGGCCAGCACCAGGTCGGAGGTGCTGACGCCGGACTCACTTCTGGACGGCCCGCCGAGCCAGACCGGCCCCTCCGCCGCTCTGCGGGCGGTGCCGCGCCCCGGCGCCAGGACCAGCAGGCTGATCAGCACGAAGATGCCGAGGGAGGCCCCGATGAGGAAGCCGAGGATCTGCCACGCGCTGCTCACACCATGACCGTAATCCCGGTTCGGCTGCCCGGCCAGACCTCATATGAGAGAGTCATGAACCAAGATCCCCCACAAGAGGTCAAAACTGCTGTGGACACCCCAGAATCGATCGGTCGTTACCCGGTTGAGCGTGCCCTCGGTGCCGGCGCCTTCGCGTCGGTGTGGCTGGCGCGTGATGACCAGTTGCAGTCTTACGTCGCCATCAAGGTGCTCGCCGAGAACTGGTCGGTGGAGCCCGCGGTGCGGGAGCGTTTCGTCAAGGAGGCCAGGCTTCTGCGCCAAGCCGACTCGCCGCACATCGTCCAGGTTCATGATATTGGCGAGCTTCCGGATGGCAGGCCGTACTTTGTCATGACCTATGCGGACATGGGGACACTCGCCGGACGCCTCGCGGACGGACCCCTGCCCGTGCCGGAGACGCTGCGGCTGCTCGCCGAGATCGCCGGCGGGGTCGGCGAGCTCCACCAACTGGGCATCGTGCACCGTGACCTGAAGCCGTCCAACGTGCTGTTCCGCACGGCGACGGGTGGCGGCGAGCGGGCGATGGTGGCCGACCTCGGCGTCGCGCGGGCGCTCGCCGACGCCACGAGCCACACGATCGCCGCCGGCACGCCCGGCTACATGGCCCCCGAGCAGATGCGCCTCGACGGCGCGCCCGACGAGCGCGCCGACGTGCACGGGCTGGGGGCCCTCGCCTATCACCTGCTGACGGGCCAGGTTCCGGGCTCCGGCGCGGTACGGCTGGCGCCGCACCGCCTGCGCCCCGAGGTGCCCGAGCGGATCAGCGCGGCGGTGATGAAGGCCATCGACCCCGACCCGGATCGGCGCTGGCGGAGCGTGGCCGACTTCGACGCGGCCCTGCGCGGCACCGAGCCGGACGTGCCCTCCGACCTCCCCGGCGACGACTCCGAGCCGAAGCCCGGGGAAACGGCCGCCAAGCCGCGTACGCCACCGGGCAAGGCGCTGCTGGCGGGCGGCACGGCCCTGGTGCTCGCGGGCGCGGTCGTGGCCGTCATCCTGACCCGCGGCGGCGGCCCCGAGCAGCCGCCCGGCACCGGCGGCACCACCCCGAGCGCGGCGGCCCAGCCGCACAACGACCTGCGCGACGACGCCCCGGTGCCCCAGCAGTACCGCCAGATGATCGTCGAGGCCGGAACCTGGTGCGCCGACGTCAAGGGCCTCTCGCCCGCGCTCATCGCGGCGGTGCTGAAGGTCATGAGCGACTTCGACCCCGACCTGACCGACAAGGAGAACGACGAGTTCGGCATCGCCCGCTGGACCCCCAGAGTGCTGCGGCACTGGCAGCCGTACGGTCTCGCCCAGCCCGAGCCGCGCCCGCCGTACAGCGTGGAGCTGTCCGTGCAGTCCATGGGCCGCTTCTTCTGCGCACTCGGGCCGCAGATCTCCAACATCAAGGGCGATCCGGCGGCCAACCTGGCCGCGCTCTTCCTGTCCGGCGTGGAGCCGATGAAGCGCTCCAAGGGCATCCCTTCGTTCACGAAGGAGCGAGTAGACCTGATCATGAAATATCGGGGCGAATACCAGAAGAGCTAAGGCAGCAGCCGCAGATCCGTGTCGATCACCAGGTTGAAGCGGAGCGCCAGGTTGATCAGGGCGGCACGCTGCCAGTCGGCCTTGCCTCCCTCGTCGGCCTGCTTCACCCGCAGCTTCGTCCTGGCCAGGTAGTCGATGTGGAAGTTGGCTCCGCTCCTGGTCAGGCCGTGTCCCGACAGCCGCTCGATGAGCTGCGGCACCGTCGGCACCACGGTGCTGGACGGGTCGCGCAGCCGGGGCTCGCAGAGCGCGACCAGGATGAGGAAGTACTTGGCGGTCCGGTCCAGCGGGAAGACGCCCATGGTGGTCGCCCCCGATCCGGCGACGGTGGCGGCCTTGCCGTACACGTGCTCGGGGGCGAAGACGAGGAAGCCGGTCGTGCCGTGCTCGGCGGGAAGGATCACCCGCGAGAACTCGAACGGCACCGGCATGCCCATCCGCTGCGGCGGCACCTTGACGAACTCGCCGCCGCCCTCGGGGTTCTCGACGACGTAGGTGCGGTCGGTGGTGAGGTTGGCGATCAGCCAGTAGTCGTCGACGGCGGTGATGCGCCCGGCCATGCGCGACACGGCCCGGTCGGCGATCACGATGTCCACCGGGACGTCGTCTGCGCCGCGGCCGAACGTGGCGGATTCACCGGGATTGAGCTCGGCCGCCACGGCCGTGTCGGTCTGGATGAGAACGGTGCGCATGGCCATGGTTGTAACGTCCTCGCCCTCTGTGCGGCCATCTGTAAGGTTCCAGGGTTTACCAGACCTCGGGCCGCCGATCACCCCAGAATCCGCCCCGGTACGCCTCGACCTGGGCCGACAAGGAGATCAAAACCCCTTCCTCCCCGGTACGGCCGGCCAGCATGACCCCGATCGGCAACGCGTCCTCGGTCCAGTAGAGCGGCAGGTTCACCGCCGGCTGCCCGGAGACGTTGTAGATCGCCGGGAAGGCGGCGAAGCGCTTCATCCGCTCGAACGTCAGCTCGGGGTCGTCGCCCTCCTCGAACCAGCCGACGGGCCGGGGCGGCAGGGTGACGGTCGGGGTGAGGACGGCGTCGTAGGCGTTGGTGACCGTGAGCGCGATCCGCGTGGCGAGCTGGAGCGCCGACTGCGCCTGGAGGAAGGACGGCGCCGGGGTGGCGAAGCCGCGCTCGCGCAGCCATCGGGTCAGCGGCCTGAGCGTGTCCTGCCGGTCGTCGGCGACCGGATGCATGCAGGCGAAGGCGTACCAGAGCGTCACGAACTGCGGCACCAGCTCGGGCCCGAACGGCGGCGCGATGTCGACGACCTCGTGCCCGAGCGCGGCCAGCGTCTTCGACGCCTCCTCGTAGGCCGCCATGACCTCGGGGTCCACCTCGGTGCCCGGCACCACGGGCTCGGCGTAGCGGGCGACGCGCAGCCGTCCCGGCTGCCGGGTGGCGCACTCCAGGAAGGTGCCCTCCTGAGGCGGGGCGAGGTAGAGGTCGCCGGGGTTGTTGTGGGCCATCACGTCGAGCAGGGCCGCGGCGTCGGCGACATTCCGGGCGATCGGCCCGTTGGTCGACATTCCCGCGAGGTCAGGGATGATCGGGGCGAAGCTGATGCGGCCGCGGGTCGGCTTGATGCCGAACAGGCCGCACACGGAGGACGGGATCCTGATCGAGCCCGCGCCGTCGCTACCCTGCGCCAGGGGCGCCAGACCGGCGGCCACGGCGGCCGCCGCGCCGCCGCTCGAACCGCCCGCCGAGCGCGTGAGGTCCCACGGCGTCCGGGACGGGGGTGACAAATATGTCTCTGTGTAGCAAGGGAGTCCGAACTCGGGCGTCGCCGTCTTGCCGAGCATGACCGTGCCGGCCGCGCGCAGCCGTTCGACCACGGTGTCGTCGACCGGCGCGACGAAGCCCTGGTAGCTGCCCGATCCGAACATGATCGGCACGTCCTTGACCAGATTCAGGTCCTTGATCGGCACCGGGACCCCGGCCAGCGGGCCGTCGGGCAGGGCCTTCTCCAGCGCCCGTGCCTGGGCGATCGCCCGCTCCGCCGTGACGGTGACGTACGCGCCCACCTCGGCGTCGAGACGGTCGATTCGATCAAGGTAATGACGGGTCAGCTCGACCGGCGACAACTCGCCGTTCCTGATCGCTTTGCCCTGGTCAAGCGCCGAGAGATCGTGAATCGCACTCACACTACTGAACAGTAGGGATCTCTAGCAGAGAATGTAATAGATACCCGGAAATCGGACGGGGAACACGATGACCTGGGCCATAAAAGTATGGACGCCCTAACACTAGGAAACCCGACGATCAGCAAGCTACCTTGAGTTACGTGGACTCCGACCTCCAGCGAGAAGACGGTCACAATACGTCACCGATCTGGGTGAGCGACAGGCCGGAAGATGAGGCCCCCGCGGCCAAGAAGTCGCCGGCCGCGACGCCCGCGTCGACGTATGCCCCCATCGAGCGCGCCTCGGTGCGCGCGCTGCTACGGCAGCCTCGATATCGCCGCCTGCGCAACCGCGCGCTGCTGGCGATCGGCGTCGGCGTGGTCGTCGGGATCCTCGTCCGGGACTGGCGTATCGGCGTCACCGCGGCGATCGTCGCGGCCATCGCCGACACCGTCTACCGTGCCCGATCCGCCTCGACCGTGCCCGCCTGGCGCCGTTCCTCCGTGGCGGAACGCCGTACGGAAGGCCAGCTCAAGAGACTCGAACGCAGCGGCTACCGCACGCTCCACGCCCGCGCGATCCCCGGCAGCGAGGCCCAGATCGACCACCTGGTCATCGGCCCCACCGGCATCTACGCGGTCGACTCCGAGAAGTGGGACAAGCGGCTGCCGGTACGCGTGCAGATGGGCAAGAAGCTCTTCCACGGCCCCTTCGACATGAAGCCCAGGATCACCGAGGCCAAGTTGGAGGCCTCGCAGGCCGGCGAGCTGATCAGCAAGGCCTTCGGCCGCGAGATCGCCGTCGTGCCCTCGCTGGCGATCTACGGGCCGCCGGTGCCGTGGAAGGTCATGACCATCCGCGGCGTCGACGTCTACGAGGGCACCAGGGCGCGCAAGTGGATCACGAAGCGGGAGCACGCGCTCACCCAGGAAGAGATCGACCGCCTGTACGAGATCGCCGAGAGCGTCCTTCCTCCTCGCTACGGCGACGGCTGAGGCGTTCGGCCAGTTCGTCCAGGTCCCCGGCCAGCTCGGCGCTGGCCGGGATGCCTGTCTCCGGCACCCGGGACAGCATCGCGCTGCCGAAGCCCGCCACGATCACCGCCTGGTCGACCAGTTCGTCCACGTCCGGCCACGGGAAGCCCGGCTGCGCCAGCACCAGCGCGACGCACCCGTGCATCGACGACCACAGCGTGAGCGCCAGCCGCCTCGGGTCGCCGCGCAGGATGCCCGACTCCACGCACCGCTCGACGACGGCCACCATGCCCCCGAAGCAGGCCGCCGCCGCCTCGGGCACGGCCGCCGCGGTCTCGGGCGCGGCGGCGCGATCGCTCGGCGGCGGCTTCATGAGCAGCACCCGGTACTGCACGGGATGCGCCAGCGCGAAGCGCGCGTAGGCCCGGCCGCAGCGGCCGAGGGCGCGGAACGGGTCGCCGTGGTCGTTCTCGCGGAACAGGCGGGCCAGCTCGTCCCAGACCCGCAGGCAGACCGCCTCCAGCAGGGCTTCCTTGTCGGCGAAGTGCAGGTAGACGGACGGCGTCGAGATGCCGGCGCGGGCGGCGACGGCTCGCAGGGTCAGCGCCTCCTCGGTGCCGGACTCGGCCAGCAGGTCCTCGGCTGCCCGCAGGATGTCCTCGCGCAGGAGCGCTCCTTCGCCGCGCCGGGCTCTGGTCCTGGTCATGCATCTCACATTGACGTTGTTAAGTTAACGATGTCAACCTGAGCGCATGGCGATATTTCGGGATGCGACCGCTGTGACCCCCCAAACCGGCGGATACGCCGCCACCCTCGACCCCCAGTGGGCCGTGGGCACCAAGCTGCACGGCGGCTACCTGCTGGCCGTCCTGGGCCGCGCCGCGGTGGCCGAGGCCGGCGCCGGGCACCCCCACGTGACCGCCGTCAGCGGCGCCTTCATCGAGCCGCCCGGCTTCGGACACGCCGAGGTGAGCGTGACCAGGCTGCGCGTGGGCAAGAGCGTCGCCCAGGTGCGCGCCGACCTGTCGCAGGAGGGCAGGCCGCGTGTCTCCGCGCTGATCACGCTGGGCCGCCTCGACGACTCCGATCCCTGGTGGACGGCCTCGGAGCCGGTGGACCTGCCGCCCGAGCAGGAGTGCTTCCTGTCGCCGGTCGACCCGCCGGGCGCGCCGTTCCCCGTGCCGCTGATGGGGGTGGTCGAGGAGCGCATCAACCCCGGGCACCTCGCCTTCGCGTTCGGGCAGCCGAGCAGGAAAGGCGTGATCGCCACCTGGCAGCGCCTCGGCGACGGTTCCGACTGGGACCCGCTCAGCCTTCTCGTGGCCCTCGACCCGGTGCCGCCGGTCACCTTCGACCTGGGGCTGCCCGGCTGGATGCCCACGATCCAGCTGTCGGCCTACATCCGCCGGCTGCCCGCGCCGGGGCCGGTCCGCGTCAAGCTGGAGGCCACCGACGTCGGCGGTGACCGCATCGACCAGGTCGCCCACGTCTGGGATGACAAGGGGCGCCTGGTGGCCCAGTCCACCCAACTGGCCGCGGTCCGGTTGCCCGCCTGATCACCGGTACTTCTCCGCCACCTTGGAACACCAAGGGCTCGACCCGGCGGGCGGGCCGCAGGAGCCCACCTGCTCGGGGCGTTCGGCGCCCTTGGCGCGCAGGATCAGCACGGGCTTGTCGCGCGGGTACTGCCGGGCCGTCCCGCCGCCGAAGTCGATGCCGCCCGTCGCCCCCTGGATCGCCGGGCCTGAGGCGGTGTGCAACATGCTGAGCTGCCGCCACACCGTGTACGAGTTCACCGGCACCGCGTGCCGTACCGGGCCGCCGAGCCGCCGGATCGCGGTGATCAGCGTCTCGGCGGCGTCGTAGGACAGGGCGGCGTGCCCGTCGAGCGTGCGCCCGGCGCCCGGCTCCTGGCACTCGAAGGTGAACGTGCGGAAGAGCTGGTCGTAGAAGTCGTGCGGCTGCGGCTGACCGCACCGGTTGGGCGCCACGGCGAACGACTGGTAGTAGAAGGGCACCTGGCCCACCTCGCCGCGCAGCCGTACGTCGGCGGCGTAGCGGGAGATGTCATCCCCGGCCAGGATGGTGGGCGGATTGGCCGGGCAGGTCTCGTTCACGCCCTTGATGAAGGACTGGAAGTCGGGGATGCCGCGCCCGGCGAAGTACACCAGGCCCTTCGCGTCGCACGCGCTCACCCCGGCCTGGCGGGGCTCGCCGGCGTAGGGGTGCTCGTTGGGGTCCTCGGGGCCGGGCTTGGGACTGCCGATGGGGGTGAAGCGCCGGTTGTCCACCGCGAACCCGGCCTCGGCTAAGCGCGCGGACACCTGCTTGCGCAGGTTGTCGCTGTAGTAGTCGCTGACGTCGTGGGAGTAGTAGACGCGGGCCCGCGCCGGCAGGCCGAGCGTGGTGGCGAAGGCGGCGGCGACCGCGGCCTGGCGCCTGTTCTGCGGCGCGACCTGGAAGTAGAACGGCGACTCCTCCACCAGCCGGTCGGCGGAGAGCGTCGAGGCGACCATGGGCAGCCCGGCCTTGCCGAGCGCGTGGATGGTGGCGACGGTCTGCCTGCGGCTCTGGTCGAGCCCGACGACGCCGACGATGGGCGCCTCGGCCTCGCTGGAGGAGACGAGCAGGCGGGCGATGGCCTCGCCGTACTGCATGCGACCGCCGCCGTTGGCGACCAGCAGCCGCACGATGGGCTCGCTGGCGCCGGAGGAGTCGTTCTGGTTCTTCTGCGCGATGGCCACGCCCGCCAGGCCCTCGCGCACCGCCGCGAGCGAGTCGCGGTTGCCCGAGGTGAGCGCGGCGAGATAGACGATCGTCACGTACGGCCGCGCCGCCTGCGCCTGATCGGCATGCAGGGTCGCGGCCCGCTGGTTCTCCTCGTGGATGCGCCGGTGAATCTGGGCGATCTCCGCGGTGCTCGGCGTGAACAGGTACCCGGGCTCGGCCACGCCG
Source organism: Nonomuraea sp. NPDC059023 (assembly GCF_042740095.1). Lineage (NCBI taxonomy): Bacteria > Bacillati > Actinomycetota > Actinomycetes > Streptosporangiales > Streptosporangiaceae > Nonomuraea > Nonomuraea sp. NPDC059023. The sequence goes on from NZ_JBHYIO010000017.1 coordinate 156,004, forward strand.
ACGCACTCCGCGCCCATCAGTTGCCTGCCCGACTCCGCCCACGGCGTCCACAGCCCGGTGGCGCACGAGGTTCGCTGCCAGGCCACGGTCTGCCCCGCGTACGCGCCGGCGCCCGCGGCCAGCACGCTCCAGAACAACGCGATCGCCACCGGCGTGGACCACCAGGGCGGCTTCCTGGTGGGCGGCACCCAGAACCGGCTCGCGGTGCTGAGCACGACCGGGTCCTTCGGCAGGCCGGGCGCCCGCACGTCGAGCGGCTCGCGCAGCACCTGCAGCGCCGCGGCCCGCCCGGAGGCGACGAGCTCGCGCCGCCAGCGGATCAGCGCCGAGACCGGGTCCTCCTCCTCGGCGGTGGGCGGGTCCCCGCCGGGCAGGTAGGTCACCACCACGACCGGATCGAACGACTCCAGGTTGGAGCGCCGCTCCGCGATCAGCTCGACCAGTTCCCCGCCGTGCTCGTTGAGCAGGAGCAGCGGGTAGAAGACGTGCCCGGCGCCCCGTACGTGCAGCGGCGTGCGCCGGTACTGCCGGCTCAGGTCGTCGAGGAAGGCCGACAGCAGCAGCCGGTCGATCCGCCCGGAGTCGGCCGGGTCGAGGTCGGCCAGCAGCGCGGGCAGCCCGGCCTTGGCCGCGTCCTGGGCCAGCGCCGTCCGCAGCGCGCGCAGCCGGCCGCTGAGCAGGAGCGCCTTCCCGCTCAGCCGCCAGTCGTGCAGGAACGGCGGAGCCAGCCTGAGCAGGGCGTTGAACGGGAACGGCACGCTCTCGCCGCCCCGCTCGGCCGCCTCGATGCCCCAGCCCCAGCTACGGTCGACCGCGCGCAGCGCCTCGCGGGCCGCCTCCTCGGTGTCGGGACCGGCGTCGGCGTGCCGGGCCGTCCAGGCGGCCAGGACCTTCACCGTCATCCGGTAGCGCGGGAAACGCAGGCCGGGCATGCGCCTGAGCTTGCCGTCGGCCGAGGAGCGCCGCTCGGTGCCGGCGCTCAGGTCGGCGACGATCCTGGCCAGGATGACGGGCACGGTGTCGCCGGGCGCGATCTCGGGTTTGGAGCGGCGGATGCGGGTGGAGATCACCGGCCGTAACGCGATGGCGTCCCTGACCAGGAAGTCGGGCCAGTCGCCGGCGTTGCGCAGGCGCATGATCGGGATGCCGCGGCGGCCGGTGTGCTGGGGGCGTTCCTGGGGTTCCTCCTCCTGCCGCTCGAAGCCGGCCGGGACGTGCGGGGAGTCCTGCACGCCCTCCCCCCGGGCCGGTCGCCGGCACAGCCGGTCTATCGTGTGGATGAAGTTGCCGACCCTGGCCGTGAGGTCGGACTCGACGCGCCCCGAAGTCATGCGAACCTCGATAGCACCGTCGGTCGATCTTGTCACCGTTATCCCGAGCTGTGGACATGCGTCTCAGCTGTCGGGCGATAGCCGTACCATGTGAAGACTCACTCACGATGGGAGAAGCTCAATGCCCGCCCTCAGGTCACGTACGGTCACCCACGGTAGGAACATGGCCGGAGCCCGGGCCCTCCTCCGGGCGACCGGCGTAGCCGGGAGCGACTTCGGCAAACCGATTATCGCGGTGGCCAACAGCTTCACCCAGTTCGTGCCGGGCCATGTGCATCTGCGCGAGGTCGGCGACGTGGTCGCCGGGGCGATCAGGGAGGCGGGCGCGATCCCGCGGGAGTTCAACACGATCGCCGTCGACGACGGCATCGCGATGGGCCACGGCGGCATGCTCTACTCGCTGCCCAGCCGCGAGCTGATCGCCGACGCCGTGGAGTACATGGTCGAGGCCCACTGCGCCGACGCCCTGATCTGCGTCTCCAACTGCGACAAGATCACGCCGGGCATGCTGCTGGCCGCGATGCGGCTGAACATCCCGACCGTCTTCGTCTCCGGCGGTCCCATGGAGGCGGGCAAGACACCCGGCAAGAAACTCGACCTCATCGACCCGATGATCGCCTCCGCCGACGACAGCGTCTCCGACGCCGAGCTGCTGGAGATGGAGGAGAACGCCTGCCCGACCTGCGGTTCGTGCTCGGGCATGTTCACCGCCAACTCCATGAACTGCCTCGCCGAGGCGATCGGCCTGGCCCTGCCCGGCAACGGCACCATCCTGGCCACGCACAAGCGGCGCGAGCAGCTCTTCAAGGACGCCGGCCGCACGATCGTCCAGCTGGCCAAGCGCTACTACGAGGACGACGACGCCAGCGTGCTGCCGCGCGCGATCGCCACCCGCGAGGCCTTCGAGAACGCGATGGCGCTCGACGTGGCCATGGGCGGCTCCACCAACACGATCCTGCACATCCTGGCCGCGGCCCGCGAGGGCGAGGTCGACTTCGGGCTCAAGGAGATCAACGAGATCTCGCTGCGGGTGCCGTGCCTGTGCAAGGTGGCGCCGGCCACGAACAAGTACCACGTCGAGGACGTCCACCGCGCCGGCGGCATCCCGGGCATCCTGGGCGAGCTCGACCGCGCCGGGCTGCTCCACCGCGACGTCCCGACGGTCAACGGCGGCACGATCGGCACGCTCATCGAGGAGTGGGACCCCGTCTCGCCGACGGTCACGCCCGAGGCCGTCGAGCTGTGGCACGCCGCGCCCGGAAACGTGCGCACCGTCAAGCCGTACTCCCAGGACAAGCGCTGGGACGACCTCGACCTCGATCGCGCGGAAGGCTGCATCCGCGACCGCGAGCACGCCTACAGCGCCGACGGCGGCCTGGCCGTGCTCTACGGCAACATCTCCCGCGACGGCGCGGTGGTGAAGACAGCCGGCGTGGACGAGTCGATCTGGAAGTTCTCCGGCCCAGCGGTGGTGTTCGAGTCGCAGGACCAGGCGGTCGAGGGCATCCTCGGCGGCAAGGTCAAGGCGGGCGACGTGGTGGTCATCCGCTACGAGGGCCCCAAGGGCGGACCCGGCATGCAGGAGATGCTCTACCCGACCTCGTTCCTGAAGGGCAAGGGCCTCGGCAAGGTCTGCGCGCTGGTCACCGACGGCCGCTTCTCCGGCGGCACCTCGGGGCTGTCGATCGGCCACGCCTCGCCCGAGGCGGCGGAGGGCGGCGCGATCGCGCTGGTGGAGGACGGCGACATCGTCGACATCGACATCCCCGGCCGCCTGCTGGAGCTGCGCGTGCCCGAGGCCGAGCTGGCCGCCCGCCGCGAGCGCCTGCTGGCCGAGCTGGGCGGATACCGCCCGCGCGACCGCAAGCGCGCCGTCAGCGCGGCGCTGCAGGCCTACGCGGCGATGACCACGTCGGCCTCGACGGGCGCCTCGCGCGACCTGACGCAGCTGTCGTCACATCTCGGCCAGCGGTAGCGAGGCGAAGCCCGGCACCCGCTCGGGAATCACCGGCTCGCCCTTCGAGGTCGGCAGGGAGGGTCGTACGCGTCCACCTGGACCCGGCCGGCCGGCGTGGCCGCCACCGCCCTGAGCACCGTGGCCAGGACCAGGCCGGCGCCGCCGTCCCCCGCGGCGTACCAGCCCGCGGTGGGCAGGAGCGGGACGACGACCGGCACCTCGCCGCAGACGCCGACCCGCACATGTGAAGAGGCCGCGGTGCCGAGAGACCCCCACTCGGCCCCGGAGAAGGGCAGGCGGGCGAGGCCGGGCGCGAGTTCCGCGGTTGTGGCAGCCGCCGTCTCCCTCGCGCCGTCCATCGCCCGCCGCACCGCGGCCTGGATCCGGTGCCGTTCGGCCTCGGCCGTACACTCGGCCCGCCGGACGGCTTGTTGCCGGTCGCGTTCCGCCCCGAGCTGCGCCTCGGCCGCGACCTTCCTGGCCACGGGCGCGTAGGCGCGAAAGGCCGTGACCAGTCCCCTGATCGCGGCCTCGCGATGGGCGACGCTCACAGGGCCACGACCACCCTGGCCGGCCTGAACACCCAGCCGTGCCGCGCGTACCCGCGGTTCCACACCTCGAGGATGGTGCCCGGCTCGCTGCCCTCCTCCGGGCGGGCGGCCGCCGCCTCGTGCGTGGCGCGGTCGAAGCCGGCGTCGGTGGGCACCTCGCGGATGCCGTTGGCGGCGAGTAGTTCGAGCAGTTCGTCCCTGATCTCCAGGGCGAGCTCCTTCTCGCCCTCGTGGCGGTCGATCCGGTCGATGACGGTGGCCACGCCGAGCACCAGCGGCAGCTGCAGGTCGCGGAAGAGCGCGCCCTCCGCCTGCTGGATACGGCGGGCCTGCTCCTCAAGGAGCTTGCGCTTGTCCAGGTCGTCGGACAGGCGCCGTTTGAACAGGTCGGTCAGGACGTCGAGTTTCTCGGACAGTTCCTCACTCATAGGATCTCCAGGTCGCGCATCGCGTTGCGCATCTGCTCGACGGCGTGGGCGCCCAGGTTGTTGTCCCGTTGCAGCTCGACGGCGCCCAGCGACTGCCCGGTCGCGCCCAGGAACACCTCGGCGTGCACGACGCCGTCGATGTCGTAGGCCATGACCACGCGGATCTCGGCCTCGTCCGGCAGGCCGGGCGGCAGCATCAGCTCCGTCGACTTCAGGACCGTCACGTAGCGCAGGTCCTCGTCGTCGCCCTCGGTCAGCTCGAAGTCCACCACCCGCTGGCCGGGCTGGACGGTGTAGAAGCTCTTCTCCCGTTTCACCGGGATCTTCGAGTTGGCCGGGATGATGATGGAGTTCTGCGCGATGTTGCGCTCGTTGAGCGCGATGGTGCCGAGGCTCTGCGAGGTCACGTCGCTGACCGCGACCGGGATGCGGGCGATCGCCCCGCCGGCCGCCGCGCCCAGCGTGTCGGCGTAGACGGCCGCGCCGAGCGCCACCGCCTCGTCCGGGTTGACGCCGATGTCCGGCACGCGGCCGGACATGCGCCGCACCATCGTGCTGACCATCGGCATCCGGGTCGAGCCGCCCACGAGCAGGATCCGGTCGATCTTGTCCCAGTCGACCCCGGCCTTCTCCATGACCTCCTCGACCGTCACCTCGGTACGGCTGAGCAGGCTCGCGGTCAGCTCGTCGAACTCCGCCCTGGTGACCGGCACCTGGAAGCCGCCGCCCTCGGCGCTGACCCGCACGATCGTCTGCGGCATGCTGGTCAGGCGCCGCTTGGCCTGCTCGCACTGGCCGCGCAGCTCGGCCTCGCCCTTGTCCGACTCGCGCACCTCCGGCCCGCCCTGCTCGCGGATGCGGTTGGCGACGTGGCTCATGAGCAGGTTGTCGAAGTCGAAGCCGCCGAGGTTGCGGTCGCCGCCGGTGGCCATGATGTCGAACCCCATGATGTCGGACGCGGTACCGGTCACCCGCATGATCGTCACGTCGAAGGTGCCGCCGCCCAGGTCGTAGACGAGGAAGACGCCGCTCTGCTGCTTGTTGAGCCCGTAGGCGATCCCGGCCGCCGTCGGCTCGTTGATCAGGCCGAGCACGTTGAGCCCGGCGATCTCGCCGGCGTCCTTGGTCGCGGTACGGCGGGCGTCGTCGAAGTAGGCGGGCACCGTGACGACGACGTCCCTGACCTCCTCGCCGAGCTGCATGGAGGCGTCGGCGGCCAGCCGCTTGAGCACCAGCGCGGAGATCTCCTCCGCCCGGTACTCCTTGCCGTCGGCGTCCACGTACGCCGCCCCCGGCTCGCCCATCTTCCGCTTGACGAACTCCACGCAGTCGTCGGGCAGCACGGCGGCCAGCCGCTTGGCCTCCACGCCGACCAGCGGCGTGCCGTTCTCGAAGACCACGACGGACGGCGTGAGCCGTTCGCCCTCGCGGTTCTCCAGGATCTCGGGGGAGGGCCCGCGCACGACGGCCGTGGCCGAGTACGTGGTGCCGAGGTCGATGCCGATGACCGCCATCAGCGCACCCGGACGATCTTGGCGTTGATGCGCCACTGCGGGAGGTAGTGGTTGCGGATCTGGAGGTGGATGCGCAGCCAGGCGACGCCGCCGCCGAGCAGCACGCCCAGGAAGAACCCACCGGTCCCCGCGTTGCTCAGGATGCCGACGATGACGAAGGCGATGACCGCCCAGAGGATCACGGTCTTGGTGATCTTCCAGGCGGTCACGCCGAACAGGTGCTTGGTCTCCATCGCGATCAAGTACTGTTCCTGGTCGGCGAGGCGCATCATGATCTGCTCGTCGTCGCTCAGCGTCCTGACCCGGTTCAGCACGATCCGGATCTGCGCGATCTCCTCGGCCGAGGTGATGTAGTACCCGTCATCCTGCTTGGCCACGGGGATCGTCTCGGCGTGCGCGAGCAGCACGTCGGCCAGGTAGTAGGCGGCCATACGCTTGTTGGAGCCGTGCAGGTGGAGCTTCTCCAGCACCGGGATGGCCTCGGTGTAGCGGCCCTGGTTCGCCAGGGAGCCGGCGATGCCCAGGTCGGCCTCCTCCGAGCCACCGGTCAGCCGGTTCACCTGCTCGTAGCAGGACAGCGCCCGGTCCCACTGCTCCAGCTCCTCGTAGACGCCGCCGAGCTCCAGTTGCCGGTCGGGGTTGGCCACGTCGAGCGAGGTGGCCTGCTGCGCCTCGTACAGCGCCTCGTTGAGGTTGCCCAGGCCCGCGTTGGCACGTGCCAACAGGCTCCAGACCTCGGCGGAGGCGCCGAGCGTGTTGCGGGCCTCGCGGGCGCAGTAGGCGGCGGAGTTGTAGTCGCCGACGGCGAGGTAGTCGCGGGCCTGCTGCAGCCAGTCGCCGCTCGCGGACGAGGCGGTGACCGGCGTCTGGGAGCCGCCGCCCGCGGCCAGGAACGCGTTGAGCTGGAGGTCGTAGCCCTGGCGCCGGGCGTCGTCGAGCAGGATCTCCCTGGCCTTGGTCAGCAGCGCCACCTTCTGCTCGGCCTCCTGCCGCTTGCTGAGGTCGGAGCTGTTGGTGCGCTTCTGCCACTGCCGGAGCTCGTTGGTGATCTTCTTCTTGATGACGTCGGCCGGGTCGTTACGCTCCGCGCCGACGATGGCGTAGTAGTTGTCCATGCCGCGTCTCCATGACCGGGGGATCTCCATGCTCGGAAGCCAGATCGCGGCCCGCCAGTGCTGTTGCGGCCAATGGCAAGAAGATGACGTTATGTCACGCGCGACGGCGGCCTATGCTCCGGTCGTGGAAGTGATCACGGTTCAGCGCGACTTCCAGGGCAGCACGGCCGTCGAGACCCGGCACCTGCGGCCAGGGGAATCGATCACCTTCGGCCGCGGCGCCGCCGGCACCCCGGTCGACCTGCCGCTCGACGACCCGGCCGTCTCGCGCGAGGCGGGGCTGCTGCGGGCGGTCAAGGACTACTGGGAGATCTCCAACCTGTCGCGCCGCTACGCCTACGTCGTGGAGAACCTGGAAGGCGGCGGATTCGTCCGGCTGTCACCGGGCACCGTCGACGCGCCGATCCCGTTCGAGACCGCCAGGGTTCGCGTGCCCGGCCGCCAGGACCAGCTCACCTTCCTCGTGCTGGCCCCGCTCAAACGCCGCCTGGCCACCGAACACGACCCCTGCGGCGCCACCGGCACCCAGCAGCCCTACCCGCTCGACCCCGCGGCCAAGTATTTCCTCGTGCTCGCCGCACTGTGCGAGCCTCAGCTGCGCGACCCCGCCCGCGACCGCGTGCCGAGCATCCCCGAGGTACGCCGGCGGCTGGCCGCCCTCGGACTGAGCCGCTCGGCCGTCAACTACCACGTGGACTTCCTGGCCGGCACGAAATTCCGGCTCCAGCCGCCCGGCCAGGGCGCCGGCGTCGACTGGAAGCCCCGCTCGATCGTCAAGCACGCGCTGCGCTTCGGCCTGATCACCCCCGCGCACCTGGTCCTGCTACCCCCGGACTAGCAGGCTCGCCACGTGATCGCTGACGCCCTTCAGCAGGGTCGCGGGCACGATCGGGTGGTCGGCGATCGCGGAGAACAACGAGGGCAGGCCCGGCAGCGGGAAGCCGTCGTCCTTCAGCGCCGCCGCCCCGACGTCGTTCTTGTCCAGCGCTCCCCGGCTGCGCTCCCACGCGTCGAGCACCTCCTCGGGGGAGGGCACGCCGAAGCCGTGGCCCACCGGGGCGGCGTGGCGCAGCCGTACCAGAGGGGTCTCGGCGAAGGCGAGCGCGCTGCGGGCGCGGGTGCCGAGCTCGCGGCGCGGCTCGGGAGCGATCCAGTCCATGGCCGTGCACGGCTTGCGGCAGGTGGCCACGCACACCGCGAGCGCGCCGGCGACCTGGCTGTGCTGGCGGTCGAAGTAGGCCCGCCAGCCCTCGGGCGGCTCACCGGCCACCCGCAGCGTACGGTTGGTCGCCGACTGCTCGGACTTGGTGTGGTCGCAGTCGCGGTCGCCGATCACGCCGAACCTGCTGCCGTCGGCGCTCAGCCCGTCCGGCCAGCGCGCCGGGTCGCCCGCGTGGCCCAGTTGCGGCTCGAAGGCCAGCAGCGGCAGGTACTCGCTGGCGATGTGCACGGCGGCGATCATCGGGCTCAGCTCGCGCCGGTGCCACCGGATCGCGATGACCTCCAGCAGCAGGCCGTAGGCGGGGCGCAGCGACTCCAGGGCGCCGCGCGGCGTCTCACGGGGCGTCTGCGGCATGTGGCAGGCCCGCGCCCGGCGCTTCAGGTCGGCCGGCACGCCCCGCGCCTCGACGGCGAAGTCCTCGGCGTCCAGGGAGAGCAGCCGCTGCCCGAACTCGCACACGGCGGCCACCTCCTCGTCCGAGGCGAGTGCTCCGAGGTCGGCGAAGGCATAGCGGCGGGCCAGCGCGACGAGCAGATCACGAGTCGTATCCACGCGATCACTCTCTCACGGCTTGGAAACCACCCGCGTCGCCCCGAGGTCGGTGGCGATCGCCGGCGCCCGCTCGAACCGGGTGATGGCCTGGGCGTGGTCGCGGGTCAGGGTGTGTTCGCGGCCGAGGCCGAGGTTGCTCGTCACCAGGCCCCACCGGCGCGGGTGTGCGGGTCGCCCTGCTCGGTCGGCGGGAGCGCGTGGTCTGTTCTGACGGTCACCCTGCAAGCTTAGAGATGGTCCGCAGGGCCCCGGAGCGATGCACTAGCTGTCATGGATATGCACTGGACAGATCAGAACCCGAAGTCGGGCACCACCCATCACGACGGGCAGGGCTCGCGGACGCACTGAATCTCGCCCGGCTGGCCGGTGGGGTCGACAGTCGGCTCCTCCGGTCCTGGCGTCGTGGGCTCGGCCGTGGGCGTGGGCTCCACGGTCGGGGTCGGCTCGGCGGTGGGAGTGACCGTGGGGGTCGGCTCCGTCGGCGTCGGCTCAGGCTCGTTCGTGGCCGTCGGGGTCGGCTTGGGAGTGGGGGAGGTCTTGGCGGGCGGCAGCGCCGGCTTGCCCTTGACCTGCTCGCGCTCGGCCGGCGGCGTCACCGTGGCGTTGCCGCCGGGCGGCAGGATGCGCTGCTGCTCAAGCGGCGCCACCGGGCGCAACCACAGGGAGCCCACCACGGCCGCCGTGGCCAGCACCGCGGCCGAGACGGTCAGCGCGCCGACCAGCGCCCGGCGGCGGCGCGGCGCGGGCGAGGCGTGCGGGTCGGCCAGCGCCCTGCGCGCGGCCTCGCCCATGTCGGCGGCCGAGGCCCAGCGCCGGTCGGGCGTCTTCTCCAGCGCCCTGGCCACCACGGCGCGCGGACCCGGCGGGATGTCGTCGGGCAGCGTGGGCGGCGGCTGGTGCAGGTGCTTGTAGATGATCTGCACGGGGGTGTCGCCGTCGAACGGCAGCCGCCCCGTCAGGCACTCGTAGGCCACCACGCCCAGCGCGTAGACGTCGACGGCGGGCGTGACGTCGCTGGCGGTGGCCATCTCCGGCGCGCAGTAGCCGGCCGAGCAGAGCATCGCGCCGGTGGCGGTGAGCTGCCCCGCCGAGACCGAGTGGGCGATGCCGAAGTCGGTCAGCGCCACCCGGCCGTCGGGCCGCAGCAGCAGGTTGCCCGGCTTGACGTCGCGGTGCACGATGCCCTGCGCGTGGGCCGCCGACAGCGCGTCGGCCACCTCGGCGACCAGCCGCATCGTGTGGGCGGGGGTGAGCGGCTCGCGATCGAGCGCCCGGTCCAGCGACTCGCCCTCGACGTACTCCATCACCAGGTAGCTCAGGGGACGCTCGCCGACCTGGGCCAGGCCGTAGTCGTAGACGTCGACGACGCCGGGGTGGCGCAGGGTGGCCATGGCCCGCGCCTCGTTCTGGAAACGCTGGGCGAAGGTGGCGTTCTCGCTCAGGGCGGGGGTGAGCACCTTGACCGCGACCTCGCGGCCCAGGACCGTGTCGGTGGCACGCCAGACCTCGCCCATGCCGCCACCGCCGATCCGGGTGGTCAGCTGGTAGCGATCGTTGAGTGTGGTCCCCGAGCCGAGCACGCCTTCAACGCTAACACCGGCGCCTGCCTGCCACGCGGGAATCAAGAAGCGGGCGCCCCCCGGAAGAGGGGAGCGCCCGCATTGTTCAGAACGCGCCGGTGGTGGTCCCGCCGCTGCCGGTGGCGGGGGTGGTGAAGGCGCTGTTGGCGCCCGGCTGCCACTGGTCGGCGGTGTCGGGGAAACCGGCCTCCTGACGCTTGACGCACTTCCACTCGACCGGGGTGTTCGGCGGGAGCTTGCCGATCGTGCCGGTCCAGGTCGGGTACGCCGTCGGCGACAGCTTGACCGCACTGGCCACCGACCAGCTGCCGAGCTGCGGGACGCTGCCCACGGCGTAGACGGACTGGCCGGGCGTGGTGGTGCCGTTGGCGCAGGAGAACGTCATCGACACCGGCGCCTGGCCGAGCGTGAACACGAACGTCTTGGCCGTGGTGACGCTCACGCTCGCCGACTTGGCCACGACGAGGTTGCCGCCCGCGTTGTACCAGCCGCTCGCCGCCGCGTCGAAGGCGGCCTTGTTCGCGTGCTGGGTGAGCGGCGTGCCGTTCAGCGTGACCGCCGAGGCCTGGGTGTCGGTGACCAGCTCGACGACGTTGCGCCGCGCGGCCGGCGCGCCCGTGTACGTGCCGCTGGACGCGGCCACCGTGACGGTCGCGGCCGACCCGCTGAGCTGCTGTCCGAGCTGTGTCGTCCGTACGGCCCCGCCCTGGTAGGCGGTGGTGGCCCCGTCGTCCTCGTAGAGGGTGAAGTTCGAGGCCGCCGGATCGGCGTACACCCGGGCGACCAGCTCGTCGCGGGTGGTGGCGTCGGTCCGCTTGCCCAGCACGTTCATGGTCTTGTCGTCCACGAACATCTTGGGGATGATCGCCCCCGCCCTGGCGAAGGCGGGCAGCCGGAACTCGCCGCCGACCCACAGCGGCCGGTCGTTGAACCACTGGCCGGTGCTGGTCAGTTTCTCGCCCGTGCGGTAGTCGAACCATGTCCCCGCGGGCAGGTACATGTTCCTCTTGCGCTCGTTCTTGCCGGCCACGACGCCGACGAGGAGGTCGCGGCCGATGAGCTTCTCGCTGCCCATCTCCCGGACGTTCGGGTCGTTCTGGTAGTGGTAGACCAGCGGCGGCACCAGCGGCTCGCCGGTCCGGTTGGCCCGGTGCGCGAGCGAGTAGTAGTAGGGCGTGAGCTCGTACCTCTGGCGGAGGTTGGCGAGGTTGCTGGCCACGTGGCCGATCTTGTCGGGGGAGGTCTGCGCGCAGTTGCACAGGTTCTCGGTGTGCGGGCGGACCGGCACCTCGAACCAGGCGCCGTTGGCCAGCCATTGGGTGTAGAGCTCGTTGAGGTCGGAGTCGAGCATCTCGCGGCGGAAGCCGCCGATGTCGGAGCCGAAGTAGTCGATGCCGGACATCGACATGTGCATCTGGACGTTCTGCTGCTGGGCCAGCGCGGTCAGTTTCGAGCCGATGTCGGCCGACCACATGGCGACGCCGTGGCGCTGCATGCCGGCGGCGCCGGAGCGGGCCAGCAGGAAGGGGCGCTTGGTGGTGCCGCCGGCGTAGCCGCGGGCGATGCTCTCGGCCCACTTGAGGTTGTAGACGTTGTGGTAGTCGGCGTGGGCGTGCTTGCCGGGCAGGACTCCGGCGGTCCAGTCGCCCGCGTCGTACATCTCGGGCTCGCCGAGGTCGAGCCAGTGGCCCTGGACGCCCTGGTCGATCAGCGGCTTGCGCTTGGTGGTGTGCCAGTAGTCGCCGGCGGCGTCCTGGGTCCAGTCGATCATGCCGCCGCGGCCCCACCAGTCGTTGGTGGTGAGGTAGGCGGGCAGGCAGGTCGCGCAGCCGGCCCGGTTGAGGTAGCCGCGGGTGGCCATGTCGGAGTGCTCCGGCAGGTTCCTCCCGATATAGGACTCTTCTATGGTCATCAGGCCGATGCCCTTGTTCGCCTGATAATCGGAAATAGCGGCAGATGGGTTGGGGAAGGCTGACGTATCCCAGGAAAGTGAGCCCATGCGGGTGTTGTCGGAACCGGCGGTCACCCCGCCGAACCACGGCAGGTCCAGCACGAAGCCGTCCACCGGGAACTTCGCCGTCCGCAGTCCCGTGAGCCGGTTGTCGATCTCGGCCCAGTTGTCGTAGCCGAACTCCGACACCCACAGGCCCAGCGCCTTCTTCGGCGGCACCGGCGGGCGGCCGGTCAGCTCCAGGTAGTCCTTGCGCAGGTCGGGCAGGTCGGCGCCGGTCATCGTGTACCACCGGAGCTGGTCGCCCCAGGTGTCGACCGTCCAGGGGTCGCCGGTCAGGTTCCACTCCTGCTTGTAGACCTGGTCGAGCAGGAGGCCGTAGTTGAGGTTGCCCGCGCCGACCGCGAACAACACCGGGATCTGGGCGTTGCCGACCGGGCCGTTGTCGGTGTCGTAGGCCATGGCGTTGCCGTACTGGCCGCCGGGGGTGCGGGTGCGCCCCACCCAGTCGCCGTCGGCGCTGCCGCCCATGAAGAACTGCTCGCCGAGGCCGTAGGCGTTCTGGATCTGGCCCTTGGTGAGGCTCAGGCCCTTCCACGCCTGGCCCAGGTTGCGGGGGCAGGCCTCGTACAGCTGACGGGTGGGGTCGGAGACCTTCACGCACAGCGTGCCGGGGGTGACCTCGACCTTCATCGCGGCCGTGGTGAGCGTGTTGCCCGACTGGTTGAAGCTGGTCGGGCCGGTGTAGTCCTTCTTGGCGATCTGCGGCGTGGTGAACAGCGGCGCGCCGGTCCCCGGGCTGGTGCCGTTGGCCAGTTCGAAGTGCACCAGGTCGTCGTCGAGGAACTCCACGATCAGGTAGGTCGAGCCGCTGGTGAACTGGACCCGCTGCACCGCCGCCTGCGCGGGCAGGGCGACGAGCAGCGGGGCCAGCAACGCGGCCAGGAGGATCAGGACGCGTCTCATGGCCGGGCCACCACCAGGTTGTCGAGGTTGATCCCGTTGCTCGCGTATTCGATCTTGATGGTGTGGGCGCCCGCGGTCAGGCTGACCGGGAGCGTGGCCGTGCCCCAGGTGTCCCAGTTCGGCTGGGCGGGCAGCGACAGGGTGCCGGCGGAGACGCCGTCCACGTACACGGTGCGGGTGGCCGCGACGGTCGTGGAGTAGCGGAACTTCAGCTGGTGGCTGCCCGCCGCGTCCGCCTTCACCTGGAAGGTGACCGCGTCGCCCGCCTGGGCGAAGCCGTCCACGAAGCCGGTGCCGGTGTAGCCGGGGTGGTTGTTGTTGGTGCTCGTGCCGGTCCCGGCGGCGAACTCGGCCTCGTAGGCGGCCTTGTCCACGCCGTTGAGCACGATCGTGCGGTTGCCGGTGGCACTGGCCAGCTTGACGTGCGTGAGCTGCTGGACCGGGTCCCACCACCAGCCCTCCGACGCCGCCTTGAGGTCGGCGAGCGTGGCGCGCGCCGTCGCGCCGGTGACCGTGGTGGGCTTGGTGGAGGCCACCTGCAGCGTGCTCGTGGTGGTCAGCGCGGGGACCGTGATCGTGGCGGTGTGCGCGCCCCAGTTCTCGGCGCTGGAGATGGTACGGCTCACGCCCGCCGAATCCTCGAAATACGAGTACGAGGTGGACCCCGCCGGATAAATCCGGAAGGCGAGGTTGGTGTAACTGGAGACGCTGTTGCCGATCTCGCCGCCCAGCTCGTAGTCCGCGTTGAGGTTCAGCGGGATGATCGCGCCCGGCTTGGCGTAGACCGGGATCGTGTCCAGCCCGGCGGCGTACGTCTTGGTGCCGGGACCGGTGAAGCGCCCGCCGTTCCACAGGTCGTACCACTCGCCCGCGGGCAGGTAGACGTTCCTGGACGAGGCGCCCTGCGCGGTGACCGGCGCCACGAGCAGTTGCGAGCCGAACATGTACTGCTGGTCCTGCGCCGCGGCCGTCGCGTCACCGGGGAAGGAGTAGCTCATCGCGCGCATCATCGGGGCGCCGGTGACCGAGCTCGCCTTGGCCTCGGTGTAGAGGTAGGGGATCAGGTTCATCCGCACGTTGGCGAACTTGCGGAACGTCGGCACGACCGTGGTGTTGCCGGTGCGCGCCTGCACGTTCCACGGCGTGCGCGCCTCGGAGACCGACGGATTGGCCTTCTCCGAGTGGTACTGCATGACCGGCGAGAACACCGCCTGCGCCGCGCTGCGCAGATACAGCTCCGCGCTCGGGAAGTCGCCGGTGAAGCCGGCCAGGTCCCACGCCGTGTACGGCACGCCCGACTGCCCCGCCGAGATCATCGCCCGCACCGCCTCCTGGAAGGCGGGGAAGCTGGAGTTCTGGTCACCCGCCCAGAAGATCGAGTTGGCCTGCGCGCCCGCGGTGCCGGCCCGGCTGAAGATCGTGTTCTGCGCGTTCTTGCCCTTGACGTAGGCGTTGTAGGCCTGGGTGTAGCTGTTGGGGTAGGCGTTGTGCATCTCGTCGCCCTTGCGGCCGTCGGCGAACTGCACGCCCCTGCCGAAGATCGCCTCACTGCCGTCGGTCTTGAAGCCGTCGATGCCCACCTCGTCCATGAGGTAGTCGCGCTTGCTCATCCACCAGTTGGTCGCCGCCGCGCTGGTGAAGTCCGGCACCGTGCTGTCGCCGAACCACTGCCCGGTCGGGATGCGGTACGGGCCGTTCGTCGGGTTCTTCACGACGTAGTTCTGCGCCTGCGCGTAGGCCCTGTCGTTGAGGTGCTGCTGCGGGGCGGTCGGCGGATTGCTGTCGAAGTTCTCCTTGAGCACCGGGATCTGCCAGAGGATCACCTTCACGCCCTTGTTGTGGGCGTTGGTGACCATGGCCTTGGGGTTCTGCCAGGCGGTGCCGGCGGGGAAGGTCAGGTTGGCGTAGGAGAGCTTGCCGCTGCCGGGCGTCGGCGTGTACGTGGCGCCGTGCCAGACGTAGAACGTGGCCTCGTCACTCCACTGCTCCAGCACCAGGGCGGTGTGCGGGATCTTGTTCGTGGCGACCTTGTCGAGCTCGCTCTCCACCTCGGCCTGCGTGTTCCACTCGTTGGCCGACATCCACACGCCGAACGCCCACTTGGGCGGCAACTGCGGGCGGCCGGTGACCGCCGTGTAGTCGTCGACGATCTTCGCGGGGGTGCCGGTGAAGACGTGGTAGTCGAGGGTGGAGTTCAGGGCGCCGCCGGTGTCCACGGTGAAGGCCGCCCGGTCGCCGGGGGCGAAGCGGGCGTAGCGGCTGGTGTTCACGTAGAGGCCGTAGCCGGCCGAGTTCAGGAAGAACGGGACGCTCAGGTAGGTGCGCCGGGTGGCGCCCTGGTCGCGGTACTGGTTGTAGACGTAGTTGTGGACCTCGGTTCCGCGCTGGTCGAGGCGGTCGTAGCGCTCGCCGTACCCCTCGAAGCGCTCGCCCGAAGGCGAGCTGTACGCGTCCTCGATCTTGGTCACGGTCGTGGCGCCGTCGCCGGCCCAGCGCAGGTTCGCCGCGTCCTGGCGGGTGATCAGCGTGGTGCCGTCCGACTTGTAGACCGACAGCCGGTACGGCGACTTCTGGATCTTCAGGACCATGGCGCTGGTCGAGATCGTCAGCGTGCCCGCCGAGTCGGTCACCGTGTAGCCGGAGGTGCCGGAGATGTTCAGGCCCTGGCCGTTCGGGGCGACCTGGCTGCGGAAACGTTCGGCGGCGGGGAAGGCGAAGCGGATCTTCGGCGTGAAGCCGCCCGCGCTGTCGCCGGTGGTCACGTCGACCGAGGTGCCGTTGTTGGTGAAGCCGGTGACGTTGGTCGGCGAGCTCCACGAGGTGACCGTGAACGGGAACGGGCCGACGGACTTCTGCCCGCCGCCGTTCACGTCCGCGTTGACCGTGTAGCTGATCTTGTCGCCGCGGGCGAAGCTGCCCAGGTTGATCTTCCAGTAGCTGTTGTTGCCGCTGTTGTAGTCCCAGGCGGCGCCGACCGGGGTCTGGTTGACGCCGTTCTTGGTCCAGGTGGCCCAGACGGTCTGGCCGGGTTCGATCGGCCAGGTGGTCGCCTTGACCGTCACCGCCTCCCCGGCCATCGGGTCGCGCGGCGTGCGCTCGTGCGGCTCGCTGGAGTACAGGTCGTCGATGCCGGTCGGGTGGTGGAAGACGCCGTCGAGGGCGTACGCGGGGACGGTGACGAGGGAGGCAAGCAGGACGATCGCCGCGACGACGACGCCCGACCGTAAGCGGATCACGGGTGGAGCACCTCTCAGACGGAGAAGACGGCGGACAGCTCGGGCCAGCGCTCGGCGGAGCAGAGCACGGGCGGGCGGTCGAGGGGAGCGGGCAGCGTGACCTCCTGCCCGCCGTCGAGGCGCGTGCCGGTCCAGACGTCGACCCACGCGCCTTCTGGTAGATAAACCGAGATTTCCGAAATGGCAGGCTCAGTGACCGGCGCGACCAGCAACGCGTCCCCCAGCTTGTACTGCAACGGGAAACGCCAGATCGCCGGATCGTCCGGGTGGTCGAAGAACAGCCCCCGCATCAGCGGCGCGCCGCCGCCGACCGCCTTGCGCGCCTCCTCCACCAGGTACGGCACCAGCCGCTCGCGCAGATGGGCGAACCGGCGGAAGACGGGCAGCACCCGGTCGTCACCGGTGCGCTCCGCCACGTTCCACGGCGTGCGGTCCCGGCTCGGCGTGCGGTGGTGGTTGAACTCCGAGTGGTACTGCATGATCGGCATGAAGCACGAGGTCCCCGCCGCCCTGAGATACAGCTCAGCCCCCGGAACCTCACCGGAGAACCCGGCCAGATCCCACCCCCAGTAGACGATCCCGCAGGCGGAGGCGGTGATCCCGGCCCTGATCGAATTGCGGAACGCCGGCCAGGTCGAGTCCTCGTCCCCGGCCCAGAACGCGCCGTGCGGCTGCGACCCGGTGAACCCGGCCCTGCTGAACGTCACCGGCGCCTTGCCGGCGGCCCGCAGCAGGTCCCCGAACGCGCGCGCGTAGTGCACGGGGAACAGCCCGTTGCCCTCCGCGCCCGAGCGGCCGTCGGCGTAGCGCAGGTCGTGGCCCCACGCGTGCTCGCCGCCATCGGTCTTGAAGCCGTCGACGCCGACCTCCTCGACCAGGTAGCGGCGCTTGGCCGTCCACCAGTCACGGACCTCGGGCGAGGACAGGTCGGGCATCAGCGCCAGCGGGAACCACCAGCCGCGGTTGCGGTAGGGCCGCCCGCCGGCCTCCTTCACGCCGTAACCGCGCTCGGTGAGCTGCCGCGCGTCCACCGCCGCCTGATGCCGGGGGTGCGGGCGCGTCTTCTGCAGCGGGATCTGCCACAGCAGCACCTTCACGCCGCGCTCGTGCAGCTCGTCGACCATGCCCTTGGGGTCGGGCCACGGGCCGTCGGCCGGGAAGGTGTAGTCGGCGTAGCGGTGCGGCTCCTCGGCCGGCTCGTAGACGGCGCCGCGGAAGGCGGTGAACGTGCTCTCGTCGCTCCACGCCTCGATGACCAGCGCGCCCACCGGGATGTCGTGCTCGCGGTGCCGGTCCATCTCGGCCATCACCCGCTCCTGGGTGTTCCACTCGTTGCCGCTGGCCCAGAGCCGGAACACCCAGGTGGGCAGCTCCACCGGCCGCCCGGCGTCGTCCAGGAAGGCTTCGAGCACCCGGGCGGGGGCGCCGTCATAGGTGCGCACGGTCAGCTCCGCCTCGGGCCCGACCTCGGCCTCGACCCGGATCGTGTCGCCGATCTCGTACCAGGTGCGGCGGCTGGTGACCACGTGGAAGCCCCAGCCGCGCCCGCCCACCACCAGGGCGAACGGCATCGGCAGATAGGTGCGGCCGTGCTCGCCCTGCGCCTTGTACTGCTCGAACACCACCGCGTCGAGCGCGCGCCCGCGCTGGTCCACGGCGTCGAAGCGCTCCCCGAACCCGACGACGTGCTCGCCGCGGTCCAGCTCCAGCTCGAACCGCACCCGCCGCACGCCGTCACCGTCGCTCAGCCACCGCACGCTGCCCGGCACGATCCGCTCGCCGTGCAGCTTCCCGCCGCCCTCCGACCAGACCGCCGCCGTCACCTCGAACCATCTGCTCGTACGGCTGCCGCCGTCCGCCAGCCGCGCCCGGAACCGGTAGCGGTACCGCCTGCCCGCCTCCAGCGCCGGAGTGGTGACACACCACGACCCCGCCGCGGCCCGCGCCGCCCTCGCCTGCGCGGCGGCCAGATGCCCACCGTCAGCCTGCCCACCGTCAGCCTGCCCACCATCGGGCTTCTCGCCGTCGGGCTGGTCACTGTGGGCCTGGGCGTCGCTGGGTTGGGTGTTACCGGGTTGGGTGTTACCGGGTTGGGTGCCGGCGGGCTGGGTGTCGCCGGCGCGGGTCAGCGCGAGGCTGATCGTGGGGGCGCCTTCCTCGTGCCACTCGCACTCGATCGCGCTGACCTTGGCCGACGCCCGCACCCGCAGCTCGACCACCTCACCCGCGAGCGGCGCGGCGGGCACGCGCTGGTCCTCGGTCAGCGCGTACGGGTGGCCGGAGCCGAAGGGCCGGTGGCGGATCATGAGGAGACTCCCAGCTCGTCGGCGAGGATCAGGTACATGCCGTGCGACCACAGCAGCGGCGTGGCCACGGTGCCCCAGCGGTCCAGCCACTCCTGCTCGTACTCGGGGGCCAGCAGCAGGTCGGACACCTGCTCGGGCAGGTCGCCGGAAGGGGTGGCCTGGGCGGCCATCCAGTCCAGGTAGCGGCGGGCCTTCTCCGGCCGTCCGGCCCGGGCGTGGTTCCAGCCGAGGAATCCGGCCAGCAGCACCCAGCGGCCGCCGCCGTAGAAGGTGTCCTTCAGGTAGCGGTAGACGCCGCCGTCGCGGGCCAGTTGCCGCTCCACCTCGGCGACCGTGGCCGCGCCGACCGGATGATCGACGGGGTAGAGGCCGAACGGCTCCACGCAGGCCAGTAGGCTGCCGTCCACCGCGTCGCTGCCCAGCCACTTGCGCAGCCGTCCGTCCACCACGCCTTCGGCCGACACGAGCGCCTCGATCCCGGCCACGGCTTCGGCGGCGGCCGTACCCTCGGCGGGGGAGAGCACGCCGAGCGCCCGCGCGGCCCGCAGACCGGCGTGAATGGAGCCGAGCGTGGCGACGTGCCGCCGCTCGACGTTCTCCTCCCACCAGTCGTAACAGGGCAGCGACCAGAAGGCCGACAGGTAGCGCGCGGCGGTGCGCACGCCCTTCTCGGTCTCCGGCACCGCGCCGTGGCGGCGGGTGTGCTCGGCCAGTGCCCACAGCCAGGTGCCGTAGCCGTCGAGCTGGAAGTCCCACCACCCGTCGTCGCCGTTGAGCCCGTCGAGGGTGAAGCGGGTGGGCAGCATGTCGCCGGGCGGGATCGGGCCCTCGCGGGAGATCAGCGACTCGACCTGCCCGGCGCGGTCCGCGATGACGCCCGCCGACCAGCGGTGGAAGGCGGCGGCGCCGTCGGCGTCGCCGTGCCTGCTCACCCCCTCGGCGATGAACGCGCCGTCGCGCAGCCAGGAGAAGCCCTGGTAGGCGGAGAAGGACGGTGAGGCCGGGTAGGCCCCGCTGGACGACTGGTACCTGCGGATCACGTCGAGGCTGTGGGCGACGAGGGACACGGGTGCGGAACTCCTCAGCAGATCTGTTCGGTCAGCCCAGCAGGGCGTCGACCTTGGTGGCGGCGGACTTGAGCGCTTCCTCGACGGGCTTGCGGCCGGCTGCGGCCTCGGTCAGCTCCTTGGTCACCGCGTCCTGCATCTCCTGCTGGCGCTTGATGACCGGAGGAAGCGCGATCGACTTCAGCGAGTCGAAGACGGCCTGCCGGTTGGCGGGCTTGGGATCCTTGAGGTATCCGGCCAGCAGTTGCTGGTCGGAGACGGGCGGCAGCTCCCACGAGGAGGCGATGCGGGTATTGGCCGCGACGTCGGAGGAGCTGAGGAACTTGGCCCAGGCGTAGGCGGCCTTGCCGTTCTTGGTGGTGGCCGAGGCGGCGACGGCGTTGTGGAAGACGGCGCTGGCCTTGGCCGAGTCACCGGGCTCGACGACGACGTCCCACTCGAACGGCACGTCCTTCAGCCCGGCGAACTGCCAGATGCCGTTGTGCCACATGGCGAGCTTGCCGGACTTGAACAGGTTGGTGTCGTAGTCGGCGGTGCCGCCGATCTCGGCCTCGGTGGGCATGGTCTTGCCGACCTTGGACACCAGCCAGGTGGCGGCCTTGACGCCGGCGGGGCTGTTGAAGGTGGCCTTCTTGCCGTCGGCCGACAGGAACTCGCCGCCGGCCTGCTTGAGCGTCTTGTAGAACTCGAAGAACTGGACCGGCTGGTAGTCGCCGTACACCCTGGCCTTCTTGTCCGTGAGCTTCTCGGCGGCGGCCTGCTCGTCGGCCCACGTCCAGTCGGCGGTGGGCGGCTCGATCCCGGCCTTCTTGAACAGGTCCTTGTTGTAGAAGAGCACGACGGTCGAGAAGGAGGCGGGCAGCGCGTACTGCTTGCCGTCGTGCTTGAAGGAGTTGAGCGACTCGGCGGCGTAGGCGGAGCTGTCGCCGTCGCCTGCGACCGCGCCGAGGTCGAGCAGGGAGCCGGCGCCGGCGTAGGTGACGAAGTTCTCGTAGTTGAGCTCGAAGGTGTCGGGGGCGGTGCCGCCGGCGATGCTGGTCTGGAGCTTGGTGAAGTACTGCTCGTAGGGGGCGGTCTCCACCACGACGTCGATGGTCGGGTTGGCCTTCTCGAAGGCCGCGGTGATCTCGTCGAGGTCCTTCACGTGGTCGGGGGCGGCGGAGAAGGTGAAGTAGCGCAGCGTCGTCTTGCCGCCCTCGCCGGTGGGAGCCTTGGTGGCCGATCCTTGGGAGCACGCGGTGGCCAGCAGCGCGGTGGCGACCAGGGTGGTCATGATCTTTCGCGACATATCCGTAGTTCCTTTACTTGAGCCCGGTTTGGGCCACGCTGGCGATGACGTGCTTCTGCGCGAAGACGTAGAGGATGAGGATGGGCACCACGCTGACCACCGAGCCGGCCATGACCACGTCCCACTGCGTCGTGAACTGGCCGTGAAGCGTGGCCAGGCCGAGCGGCAGCGTCATGAACTCCGGCGACTTGATGATGATCAGCGGCCACAGGTAGCTGTTCCAGCTGGCCATGAAACCGAAGATGGCGAAGGTCGCCAGCGCCGGCCGGATCAGCGGCAACACGATGTACAGAAAAATCCGGAAATGACCGGCCCCGTCCAGCACGGCCGCCTCGTCGAACTCCTTCGGCACCTGGTTGATCGCCTGGCGCAGCAGGAACACCCCGAACGCCGAGGCGATCGTCGGCGCCAGCAGCGCGAAGTAGGTGTCCACCAGACCCAGCGTCCGCATCTCGATGAACAGCGGCACGACCAGCACCGGCAGCGGCATCATCAGCGTCGCCAGATACACGCTGAACAGCGCCCCGCGCCCCGGGAACGGCAGCCTGGCGAAGGCGTAGGCGGCCATCGCGCTGGTCAGCAGTTGCAGCACCGTCGAGGCCACGCCGATCCACACGCTGTTGACCAGGATCCGCCAGAACGGCAGCGTCTCCATCAGCTTGCGGTAGGCGTCGAGGCCCGCGCCGTCCGGCGTGAAGTCCGGCGGTACGGCCAGCACCGCGTCACCCGGCGTCAGCGAGGTGATGACCGCCCAGGCGAACGGGAACAACATCACCGCCGCGCCCAGCGCCACCAGCAGATACCTGGCTGCCTTACCCATAGGTCACCCACCTGCGCTGGGCCCTGATCTGGACGGCCGTCACGATCAGCACCACGATGAACAACAGCCACGAAAGGGCCGAGGCCATGCCCGCCCTGCCGTACCGGAAGGTCAGGTCGTAGATCTGCGTGACCACCACCTGAGCGTTGCCGCCCGCCATGATCCGCACCTGGTCGAAGACCTGGAAGCCGTTGATCAGCGAGATCACCACCACGAAGAACGTCGAGGGCGACAGCAGCGGCAGCGTGATCCGCCGGAACCGCTGCCAGGCTGACGCGCCGTCCACGAGCGCCGCCTCCTGGTACTCCTTCGGGATCGCCTGCAGGCCCGCCAGAAGGATCACCATGACGAACCCGAGGTCCTTCCAGGCCGAGGCCAGGATCACCGAGGGCATAGCCCAGTCGGGGTCGGTCCACCAGCCGGGTCCGCTGACGCCCACCAGCCCGAGCGCCCAGTTGACCAGGCCGCTGGCCGGGTTGAGCAGCCACTTCCACATCAGCGCCACGACCACCCAGCTGGTGATCACCGGCAGGAAGTAGATGCCGCGCATCAGGCTCCTGCCGCGCATCGCCCGGTTGAGCAGCAGCGCCAGGCCCAGGCCGCCGGCGTAGACGAGGGGGAGGTAGCCGGCGATGAAGTACAGGGTGTTGCCGAACGCGGTCAGGGTCTGGGGGTCGCCCAGCAGTTCGGCGTAGTTGCCGAGGCCGACCCAGCGCATGTCGGTGATCAGGTCCCACTCGTGCAGGCTCGTCCAGAGCGAGCCCAGCATCGGGATGATCGTGTAGAGCATCAGGGGGATCGCGCTGGGCAGCAGGAAGACGGCCACCGTTCCTGCGTAGCGCCACTTGCCGCCGCGCTTGGGTGAGACGGGCTTCATGGGGGCCGCCGGGACCGCTGTCTTGGGCGCCGTCGTGGTCTGGGGGCCGGTCATGTCGCGGCTCCTATCAGCCGGGCGCGTACCAGGCGGCCCTGCTCGCCCGCCGCCCCCGCCGCGTCGAACGGGGTGGCCAGCACCAGCGCCGCCGCGCCCTGCGCCCAGCTCGTGTCGTCCCAGCTCTCCACCTCGACCGCGATGTCGCGCCGGCCCGGCAGCAGGTGCGCGCGCAGCGTGGCGTGGAAGCTCTCGCTCCAGTGCGCCCACTGCGCCGTGCCCTCGCCCAGGACCACCACGACCTCGGGGTCCACCACGTTCACGAGCCCGGCGGTGGCGCGGCCGAGGATGGCGGCCGCGTTGGTGAACACCTCGCGCGCCGGGCCGGGGTGGACCGCCGCCCGTCCCAGCTCCCTGATCGCCGCGCCCTCGGTGACCCGCGCCGGGTCACCGGTCCGCAGGCCCTTGGCGCGGGCGGCGGCGGCCAGGCCGGCCGCGCCCACGAACGCCTCCAGGCACCCGGTCGCGCCGCACCCGCACACCGGCCCGTCGGGCGCGACGGGGACGTGGCCGAACTCGCCCGCGCCGCCCCTGGCGCCGCGGTACACGCGCCCGTCGGCCACCACGGCGGCGCCGACGCCCCGGCCTATCGTCAGCACGAGGAAGTCGCGGTGGGTGCGGCCTCTGCCGTACAGGCGCTCGGCCGCGGCGAGGGCGTTGACGTCGTTCTCCACCAGCACCGGCAGGTCGAGGCGGCGGCGCAGCCGGTCGCCGACGGGCATGGCCTGCCACCCGAGCGTGGGCGCGTTCACGGTGCCGACGGCCTGGTCCTCGACGCTGCCCGGCACCCCGACGCCGACGCCGAGCAGCGGCGGCGCGCCGTCGATCTCCTCCAGCACCGAGGCGATGGCCGCGCCGAGCTCGTCGAGGCAGCCGGGGGCGGCCGGGTCGAAGGGCCGCTCCCAGGAGCCGAGCACCTCGCCGTCGAGCCGGACGTCCACGAGCACCAGGTGGTCGGCGGTCACCTTCACGCCGAGCGCCCGGCCCGCGCTGCCGACGAGGCCGAGTCGCTGCGCGGGCCGGCCGCCGCGCGACGGCTTGAGGTCGAGCTCCTCCAGCATGCCCGAGCCCATCAGCTCGCGGGTGAGCTGCGTGACGCTCGCGGGGCTGAGGTCCAGCTCCCGTGCGATCTCGGTACGGCTCAGCGGTCCTACCGTGCCCAGCAGGGCGAGGATCGCCGTCCGGGTGAGGTCGCCGCGGTCTGTGCCTGCCATGCCTTCGACTGCCCTCGACTTTCTTTAGTCATAAAGTTAGTGGTGAAAATATGCGGCCGGAGCTCCTCACCTGTCAAGAGGTGAGATGTGCGGACTTTTGTGAACCTGGAAGGTTAGAGGTGTTCCGTCCGGGCGGGCGTCGGCAAGGTGGAAGCACGGGGGACACGGGGGCGGTACTGGCTGTGGCGGAGGCGGTGATGTCAGCGACCGCACCGCTCCGGCCAGTGCCAGCGAAGACGAGCTGGGGGGCGCGTCGGCGTAAACCGCGAAGCCCCCGCCGGACGGGACCCGGCGGGGGCTTCGCGGTGCCCGTGGTCAGGAGGCGGCGGCGTCCGTGGCCCGGTTGCGCAGCGCGCGCCGGACCCCGTCCTCGCCCTCCAGGATCATGCGGCGCAGTGCCTGCGGCACGTCGCCCCCGGCCAGGTAGGCCTGGACGGCGTCCAGCGTCTCCTGCTCGACCTGAAGCGCGGGGAAGCAGCCCACCGCGAAGCCCTGCGCGACGTCGAAGCTCCACTCCTTGTAGACGCGGCCGACCTCGGCGAAGTACTTCTCCCTGAACGGCGCCAGCAGCTCGGGGTGGTGCGGGTCCTGGAACCCGCCGACCGTCGTGCGGAAGACGGCGTTGGCCAGTTCCCCACCCACGATCGCGGTCCAGGCGGCCTGCTTGGCCTCGGGCGTGGGGATCGCCGCCCGGCACAGCGCCGCCGAGCGCTCGCCGGTCGCGGTGGCGTCGCGCTCGAGCTCGGCGGCGATGTCCGCCTCGCCCAGCCGCCGGCCGGAGACCAGCGCGTGGATGAGCGTCCAGCGCAGGTCCGCGTCGACGGTCAGCCCATCCGGTACGGCGGAGCCGTCCACGATGCCCGCCAGCACGTCCAGATCACCCTGGCCGACGGCGACGCCGGCGAAGGCCTGCACGTAGGCCAGCTGGTAGTCCGAGCCCGCCTCGGCCCCGGCGATGAGCTCACGCGCCATCGTGGCCAGCTGGGCCAGGCCCTCGGGCCGCCAGGCCGGGTCGGCGTACTGCTGGACGGCCAGGCGCGCCTGCCGCAGCACCGTCTGCAGGACCGTGAGGTCCTTGACCGTGCCGCCGCCGGAGACGACCAGCTTGACGTAGTCGCGCGTGGACATCTCGCCGTCGCGCGTCATGTCCCAGGCGGCCGACCAGCACAGGGCCCGCGGCAGCGAGTCGGCGAACTTCGTGATGCCGCCCTCGACCAGCGTGCGCAGCGACCGCTCGTCCAGGCGGATCTTGGCGTACGTCAGGTCGTCGTCGTTGACCAGCACCAGGTCCGGCTGCTGCTCGCCGACCAGGTCGGCCACCGCGGTACGGGCGCCGACGACGTCGAGCTCGACCCGCTTGGTCCGGGTGAGCACGCCGTCCACCAGCGAGTACAGGCCGATCGCGACGCGGTGCGAACGCAGCGTCGGGTAGTCGGCCGGAGCCTCCTGCAGTACCTCGAAGCTCTCGAACCGGCCGTCGGCCGACACCGTGAACGAGGGGCGCAGCGTGTTGACCCAGGAGGTCTCCAGCCACTCCTTCGACCACGACGACAGGTCACGCCCCGAGGTGCGCTCCAGGGCGCTCAGCAGGTCCTTGAGCTCGGTGTTGCCCCAGGCGTGGTCCTTGAAGTAGTCGCGGACCCCGGCCAGGAAGTTGTCCAGGCCGACGTAGGCGACCAGCTGCTTGAGCACCGAGGCGCCCTTGGCGTAGGTGATGCCGTCGAAGTTGACCTCGACCGCCTGCATGTCGACGATGTCGGCGGCGATCGGGTGGGTGCTCGGCAGCTGGTCCTGGCGGTAGGCCCAGGACTTCTCCACGTTCGCGAACGTCGTCCACGCGCCCTGGCCCCAGCGGGTGGCCTCGGCCTGGCACAGCACGGACATGTAGGTGGCGAACGACTCGTTCAGCCACAGGTCATCCCACCAGCGCATGGTGACCAGGTCGCCGAACCACATGTGCGCCATCTCGTGCAGGATCGTCTCGGCGCGGCGCTCGACCACGGCGTCGGTGACGCGGGAGCGGAAGACGTAGTCCTCCAGGAACGTCACGCAGCCCGCGTTCTCCATCGCGCCGGCGTTGAACTCCGGCACGAACAGCTGGTCGTACTTGCCGAACGGGTAGCGGACCCCGAACACCTTGTGGAAGAAGTCGAAGCCCTGCCGGGTGACCTCGAGGATGTTGTCGGCGTCGAGGTGCTCGGCCAGCGAGGCCCTGCAGTAGATGCCCAGGGGGATGCCGTCGTGCTCGGCGGTGACCTTGTGGTACGGCCCCGCCACCAGCGCCGTGATGTAGGTGGACATGACGGCCGTGGCCGGGAACACCCACTTGCTGTCCGCGTGGACCGCGCCGTGCTTGCCGCCCTCCTGGGGCAGCGGCTCGACGTTGTCCGCCGCGGCGTTGGAGACGACCTCCCAGTCGGCCGGCGCCAGCACGGTCAGCTGGAAGGTGGCCTTCAGGTCGGGCTGGTCGAAGCAGGCGTACATCCGGTGCGCGTCGGCGGTCTCGAACTGGCTGTGCAGGTAGACCTTCTGGTCGACCGGGTCGACGAACCGGTGCAGGCCCTCGCCGGAGCGCGTGTAGGCGCAGTCGGCGTCGATGCGCAGCTCGTTGCTCTCGGCCAGGCCGTCGAGCGGGAAACGTCCCTTCTCCGCGTCGTAGGCGGCGGCGTCGAGGTCGACGCCGTTCAGCGTCACCTGGCGCACGCGCGCGTCGTGCAGGTCGATGAACGTCGAGGCGCCCGGCTGCGCGTTGAAGCGGACGGTCGTCACGCTCTCGAATCGTTCTTCGCCTTCGGTCAGGTCGAGCGCGACCTCGTACGATTCGACCTTGAGCAGCCGGGCGCGCTCGCGTGCTTCGTCCCGGGTAAGGTTCCCTGCCAAGTTCCGCTCCTTCTACACCACTTCATCGGGGTTTGCCGGAATCTTCCCATGATGGGAATAGCCTTCATTCCCCTCCAGGTTATGACCCTGCGTGACTGAGAAGACTCCTGTAGATCTCTGGTTCGATCCTTTCTGCCCCTACGCGTGGGTCACCTCCCGGTGGCTCACCGAGGTGGCGCAGGTCCGGCCCATCGAGATCCGCTGGCACATCATGAGCCTCAACGTGCTGAACGAGGGCAAGGATGTGTCCGAGGCCTACCGCGAGCAGATCGCGCGGGCCATCGAGCCGGTCCGCGTCGTCGCCGCGGCCAGGCAGAAGTACGGCGAGGCCGCCGTCGGCCCCCTGTACACCGAACTCGGCACCCGCCTGCACAACGAGCGCGGCATCAAGCGCCTCGGCAAGCTGCGCGAGCTGGTCGAGGCCGCGCTGGGCGCCGCCGGCCTGGACCCCGAACTCGCCGCCGCCATGACCTCCGAGGAGTACGACGACGACGTGCGCGCCTCCCACGACGAGGGCATCGGACTCGTCGGCCAGGAAGTCGGCACCCCGGTCATCCGCGTCGGCGCCAACGCGTTCTTCGGCCCCGTGATCACCTCGATCCCGCGCGGGGAGGACGCCGGCCGCCTCTGGGACGGCGTGCGGCTCGTGACCGAATTCGAGGACTTCTTCGAGCTCAAGCGCACACGTACCAAGGAGCCGGTATTCGGGTAGAACCCCCTGCGTGGGACGGTTCGGGGGAATCGGCGCCTACCTCTCGCTGAAGCCGCGTGGGGAGCGCCTGCGGGACACGATCTGGTTCGTGCCGCTGCTGATGATGTCCGGCGCCTACCTCGGCGCGTACGCGGTCGAGGAACTGCAGGTGGCGCTGGAGCGCAGCACGGCCGCGCAGGCGCTCCTGGAGGAGCTGGAGCTGCACCAGTTCACGTTGCCCGCCGACGCCTCGCTCCTGAGCGACCTGAAGGAGGGCGTGAAGGGCAGCCTCTCGACGCTGACCGGCGCGCTGATCAGCACCATCACGCTGCTGATCTCGCTCACGCTGGTCGCCGTCCAGCTCGCCTCCTCCCAGCTCGGCCCGCGCCTGATCGGCGACTTCCTGCGCAACCGGGTCGTCCAGGTCACCATCGGGCTTTTCCTCGGCACCTGGATCTTCGGCAACCGCACCACCAGCTCCATGAGCCGCGACGTGGTCATCCCGTCGCTCGGCCTGTTCGCCACCCAGTTGCTCACCGGCGCCTGCCTGGTGATGCTCGTGCTGTTCGTGCAGGCGGTCGTCAGCGAGGTCCGCATCCCCGTCGTCCTGCCCCGGCTGGTACGCGAGGTCGACTGGCTGCTCCACCGCGACTTCGAAGGCGAGCCGGCGGAACCGCCCGCGGCGGAGGGCAGCGCGATCCTGGCCGCCCGCTCCGGCTACCTGGACCTCGTCCACGACCGCCCGATCGTGCGATGGGCGGTGCGCCGCGACACCGTCGTCACGCTCGTCCACCTGCCCGGCACGTTCGTCATCCAGGGAACGCCCGTGGCCGTCACCTCCACCCCGGTCACCCTCACCCGCGGCGACCTGCGGCGGATGGACCGCTGGATCACCCTGTGCCCGCTGCCCCGCACCGGCTCCACCGTCGTCGGGCCGGTCAACCGGATCGTGGAGATCGCCCTGCGCGCGCTGTCGCGCGCGATCAACGACACCAACACCGGGCTGGCCTGCGTCGAATGGCTCGGCGAGGCCTTCCGCCGGCTCATCCCGATCCCGGCCGAGCCAGAAGGCCGCACCGACCGGCGCGGACGGGTACGCCTGGTCACCTGGCGCACCGACACCGCCAGACTGGCCGAGCACGCCTTCGGGATGATCCGGGTGTCGGCCAGGGACAATCCCGTGGTGCTGGTGCGAATCCTGCGAGTTTTCCAGGATCTCGGACATCTGCCGCTTTCCACGGCGCTTCGCCGTACGCTGCTGGAAGAAGGTGACCGGGTCCTGGCCACGGCCCGCACTCACGTCCAGCCGGAATGCGACGTGCGAGCGGTGGAGCAGGCGCACCACGTGATGTGCCAAGCCCTCGCAATGTGACGGCGGGCGCGCGAGGATGGGGGCTATGCGTCAGCTCTATATCGGCGGTGCCTGGACCGCTTCCGCGTCGGGAGAGGCGATCGACGTCGTCAACCCCGCGACAGAGGAGATCATCGATCGGGTGCCGGCGGGAGCCCCCGACGACGTCGAGGCTGCCGTCAGAGCCGCACGCGCGGCCTTCCCCTCCTGGTCGGCGACCGGCGGCGGTGAGCGCGGCAAACTGCTGGCCGCAGCCGCCGACCTGCTGACCGAGCGCGCCGGGGACATCGCCCAGACCATCGCCACCGACATGGGCGCGCCGCTCGGCTTCGCCCTGAAGGTGCAGACGCTGATGCCGGCGGGCGTACTGGCCGGTTACGCCGAACTCGCCGAAACCCACCCGCGCGAGCAGCGCGTGGCCAACTCCCTGATCGTCAGGGAGCCCGTGGGGGTCGTGGCCGCCATCACCCCGTGGAACTACCCGCTCCACCAGATCATCTGCAAGGTGGCCCCGGCCCTGGCCGCCGGCTGCACGGTGGTCCTGAAGCCCAGCGAAGTGGCCCCGCTGGCCGCGTACGCGCTGGCCGACATCTTCCACGCCGTGGGCCTGCCGCCGGGCGTCTTCAACCTGGTCAGCGGTCGCGGCCCGATCGTCGGCGAGGCCATGGCCACCCACCCCGAGGTGGACCTCGTCTCCTTCACCGGCTCCACCATCGCCGGCCGCCGAGTGGCCTCGCTGGCCGCCGAAACGGTGAAGCGGGTCGCCCTGGAGCTGGGCGGCAAGTCCGCCAACATCATCCTCCCGGACGCCGACCTGCGCGCCGCGGTGAAGGTCGGCGTGGCCAACTGCTTCGTCAACTCCGGCCAGACCTGCTCGGCGTGGACCCGCATGCTCGTCCACCGCGACCAGTACGACGAGGCGGTAGGCCTGGCAGTGGAGGCGGCGGCCAAATACACCGTCGGCGACCCCTTCGACGAGAACAACCGCCTGGGCCCCCTGGTCTCGGCCGCCCAGCGCGACCGCGTCGTCCACTACATCAACCGAGGCCAGGAAGAGGGTGCCCGCCTGGTGTACGGCGGCACCGAACCCCCCCACCCCAGAGGCTTCTACGTGGAGCCCACGATCTTCGCCGCGGTCTCGCCCGGGATGACGATCGAGCAGGAGGAGATCTTCGGCCCGGTCCTGTCGATCATCCCGTACCTGTCGGAAGACGAGGCCGTCCAGATAGCCGACGGCACCAAATACGGACTGTCCGGCGCGGTATGGGCCGGCACGGAAGACCGCGCCGTGGCGGTAGCCCGCCGCCTACGCACCGGCCAGGTAACCATCAACGGCGGCCCCTTCAACCCCCAGGCCCCGTTCGGCGGCTACAAACAATCCGGAATCGGCCGAGAAATGGGCGAACCCGGCCTGGACGAATACCTGGAAACCAAAAGCCTCCAACTCTGACCCACCACACCCCCTCTCACCACCACAACCCGCCCCACACGAGACACCGCTGCCCAACTCCTTGCGACACCCTCCGACGCACCCCCTGGCGCCGCCGTGCTGGGAGGGGGCCAACGGTCTCAAGCGCCGCCTAACAGCCGCCGCCTTACGGCGGCGCACCCCCGCGCTTTTCCCGGCGCCGCGCGGTGGGATGGGGGTCGGTGGTGTGCGGCGCCGTCTTGCGGCGGGCGGGGTGGGGCATGGTGGGTGGGCAAGGGCGGAGTTGTTACGGCGGGCGGCCCCGTGAGCCCTCACGACCATCGCTCGACAGACCCCAGCGCACGACGGCGGGGCGGGCAAGCCAGGCCTCGCCGTAACACAGCAAAAGGCCCGTAACAGACACCTCGCCGCAACACGGCAAGAACAGCAGAAAAAGTGCCGCTACGCGCTGTCGGGGAGGGCTGGCAGCTGGCCGATGGTTTCGTAGGTTTCGAGTTGGGCGATGCGGCGGCTGTGGCGCTCGGCGCCGCTGAAGGTGGTGGTGAGGAAGACCTCGACGAACCGGGTGGCCTCCTCCGCCGTGTGCATGCGCGCCCCCACGCCGATCACGTTGGCGTTGTTGTGTTCGCGGGCGAGCTGGGCCGTCTCCTCGCTCCACGCCAGCGCCGCGCGGATGCCACGGACCTTGTTGGCCGCGATCTGCTCCCCGTTGCCGGAACCGCCGATGACGACGCCCAGGCTGCCCGGGTCGCCGGCGACGCCCTCGGCCGCGCGCAGGCAGAACGCCGGGTAGTCGTCCTCCGCGTCGTAGACGGCGGGGCCGCAGTCGATCACCTCGTGGCCTTTGTCCTTCATCCAGGACACCAGGTGGTTCTTCAGCTCATAGCCGGCATGGTCGGCACCGATGTAGACACGCACCGGACCAGTCTTCCACACGGTCCGCCACGGCAGGCCGCACCTGACCGCGCGCTGGCTAAGGTAATCAGCGTTCGTCTACGGCAACCCTTACGGAGCATCCATGCGTGAGATCCGCGTGATCGGCGACCCCGTCCTGCGCACACCGGCCGAGCCGGTCGGCGACTTCGACAGGGAGCTGCGCAAGCTGATCGACGAGATGTTCCAGGCCATGTACGCGGTGGACGGCGTCGGCCTGGCCGGTCCGCAGATCGGGGTGTCGCGGCGGCTGTTCGTGTACGACATCAGCGGACGCAAGGGCCACATGGTCAACCCGGTGCTGACCGTGGACGACCCCGCCCCGGTCATGGATGAGGAGGGCTGCCTGTCGGTGCCGGATCGTACGACCGGCAAGCCCCAATACGCCCAGACCCCCCGCGCCGCCGGGGTCACCGTGGAGGGACTCGACCGCCTGGGACGTCCGCTGCGCGTCAAGGCCCGCGGCTCCCTGGCACGCTGCTTCCAGCACGAGACGGACCATCTGGACGGCAAGTTGTACATCGACCATCTGTCCAAGGAGGCCGCCCGCAAGATCATGCTGCAGGCGTAGGTTTGTCACCATGACTGATCTTTCGGGCAAAGGAGCATTGGTAACCGGTGGTTCGCGCGGCATCGGCCGCGCCGTCGTCGAACGCCTGGCGGCCGACGGCGCCCAGGTCGTCTTCACCTACCGCGGCGACGCGGACGCCGCCCGCGAGGTGTCGGAGTCGACCGGAGCCCACGCCGTACAGGCCGACCAGGGCTCGCGCGCCGACCTGGACCGGCTGTTCGCCGAGGCGGAGAAGATCCTCCCCGGCCTCGACATCCTCGTGAACAACGCCGCGGAAAGCACCCCCACCCTCATCGGCGACATCGACGACGAGGCGTTCGACCGGGTCTTCAACGTCAACGCCAAGGCCACCTTCCTCGCCATCCAATGGGCCGGGCGCGTCATGCGCGACGGCGGCCGGATCATCAACCTCTCCACCCTCAACACCGCCATGCCCGCCCCCGGCCTGACCCTGTACGCGGGGAGCAAGGCGGCGGTGGAGCAGTTCGCCAAGGTCGCGGCACGGGAGCTGGGCGGACGCGGCATCACCGTCAACGTCGTCTCCCCGGGCGCGACGGACACCGACATGCTCCGCTCCACCAACCCACCCGAGGCCCTGGCCACGATCCCCGCCTACACCGCCCTCCAACGCCTTGGCGCCCCCACCGACGTCGCCTCCGTGATCGCCCTCCTCTGCAGCCCCGACGCCGCCTGGCTCACCGGCCAAAACCTCCTCGCCACGGGGGGACTGTTCCTCTAGCTCCGTGTAGCGGCTCTGTTCCTGTTACGGGCCTTTTGCTGTGTTACGGCGGGGCCTGGCTTGCCCGCCCCGCCGTCGTGCGCTGGGGTCTGTCGAGCGATGGTCGTGAGGGCTCACGGGGCCGCCCGCCGTAACAACTCCGCCCTTGCCCACCCACCATGCCCCACCCCGCCCGCCGCAAGACGGCGCCGGGCACCACCGACCCCCATCCCACCGCGCGGCGCCGGAAAAAGCGTGGGGGTGCCGCTTCACGAGATGCCGCCGTGCCGTCGCGCGTGGCGCTCAACAGATGGCGGGGCCGATCTCGTACGTAGTGAACAAATCGGGTGGCTTCCGCATCTCAACTTACCGATCGATACCACCGTCAGGAGGAGCCACAGTGGATACCCGCCAGGAATGCCAGGTGTGGCCTGGTCCGACCCGCAAGGCCCGGGGGCTGCCGACCGCAGTGATCGCCTTAACGACCGTGATCGGCTTGACCACGCTCGCACTTACCGGGAACCAGGCTCCGGCTACAGCGAGCGTGGCTGCGCACACGGCCGTCAAGACAGCCATCCCCAAGGGTTTCCTGCTGTATGAGAGCAAGGCGGCGAGGAAGAGGCTGGAGAAGAAGGTCGTCCGCACACGCATGCAATGGAAGGTCAGTGACCGCCTGGAAGAGCCATTGCTGATCGACCCTTGTGCTACGGGAAAGCGGACCGACAAGAGTCGCCAGTCCGCGCGTACCATCACGGGGCGTTCGGTCACGTGGGACGGCGACTACTCCGAACAGGTGATCGTCTACCGCGATGAGATGGCCGCACGCGCGGCTATGAAGGGCCTGCGCTCGGACCTCCGCCGGTGCGCCAAGCGAAACCGCAACCACTTCACCTACCGGGTAAAGGCCACAGGTATAGGGGACGAGGCGTTCATGGTGAACATGTTCAAGGTCGCCTCAATAGATGCGGCCACCGTCATGCGCCAAGGTAGGACCGTGGCCATCTACGCCCTTCCGGGCAGCGGTGACATCCCGGGCGATCCTCCGAAGTGGCGGGAGGCCGATTACGGAGGACTCGAGGCCAGGAAGATGGCGAAGAAGCTCAACGACAATCCGCTTTGAGTTCGCCGCTTGGTGGGGGGTGGCGGGTCAGTGGGGTTGGGGGGTGGGGCGTTTGGGGTCGCGGCGGGGGGTTTCGTCGCGTAGGGGGCGGCGGTCGGCTGATTCCTGTTGTTCCTTGCTCGGCCGTGACACGTCTCGCGCGCGCATCGCGGTGATCGCGGTGATTTGCAGGCTCTGCAGTGCCATGCCCCCGACCCTACGTCAGAAGACCATCCCCGCCCACGGCTTCGGGCTCCACGACATGGCCGTGGCCAGCGTACGGACCGTGCCGGGCGTGTGTTCCGACAGCAGGCCCGCCTCCAGCAGCGTGGTCAGCTGGCCGTCGCCCAGGTACGCCGTGCCCAGCGCCGACGCCGGCAGCGTGATGTCGGCCGGCTCCTCCGTCGCCTTGCAGGAGGCGCTCGTGGTGTCGGCGGTCAGCCGCCAGCGGCGGGCGTTCCACTCGCACACGTCGTCCTCGACCTCGATGACGACGTCCACGGGCGCCGAGTAGGCGCGAGCCGCCAGCGCCTTCTCCACGTCCACCACCCGCACCCACAACTCATCGGACCACCCGGCGCGCAACTGGCGCGGGTCGGCGAGGAGCGCGGTGATCGGGTCGTCGACCGCGATGCCGGCGGTGACCTTGGTGACGAGGTCGCGGTCCAGGATGCTGCGCCACAGCGCGGCGTGCGCGGCGGGGTCCTTGGCCTCGATCTCGTGGAGTTTCAGTTCGCCGTTCGGGATGCCGTCGTCGTCCCAGGACGACTTGATGCGGAACAACGCATATCCCCGTACGCCGCCGTCGTCCTCGGCCAGGACGCAGCGCAGGGTGCCGTTGCCGCCCTGGTCGGCTTCCTCGTCGGCCAGGGCGCCGTTCCAGAAGTGCTCGTTCCTGGCGTAGCGGCCGGGGCGGCGGGTGATGACCTCGGCGAGCACGTTCTCCAGCTGCTCGCGTACGTCGGCCGGCCTCGCCACCCGCAGCCGCAGCTCCGGGTCGGAAGGCGCGTCGCGCTTGAAGGCGGCGCCGGTCTTGTTGATGGACACGCTGAGTTCCGACGCGGCCTTGCCGTACCCGTAACGGCCGTAGATGGCCGACTCCGAGGCGTAGAGGGCCGCTACGGCCTCGCCCCGTTCGTGCACGTCGTTGAGCTGGCGGCGCATGAGTGAGGTGAGCAGTCCGCGGCGGCGGTGGGAGGGGAGCACGCTGACGGCGGTGACGCCCGCGACGGGCAGCGTTCCGCCCGGGATGGTCATGGTCAGGCTGAAGACGGCGGTCACGCCCGCCACGGTGTCGCCGTCGAAGGCCGCGAGCGTGCGGGGGAGTTCGGTCTGGGCCTTGAAGCGCTCGTTCTGCACTGGGGCGGGGGTCCAGCCGAAGCCTTCGCCGAGTACTCGTGAGTACGCGGACCACTCGGACTCATCGATGGGACGGATCGGGTACGTCATCCGTCCACCGTAAGAGCGGGCAAAGGGGTAGGGCCACCCAATATCCGTTCGTAATGATCAAGGCGTTGGTCAAGTGGGCTGCCCAAACGGGTATGAGACCGATACAGTCATCCGCATCATGAGTTCCCGTCCGGCGCCGCTGATCCCGCCACGGCTCCGCGCGCTCCTCGTGCGGGTGCCGTTTCTGGTGCCCGTTGTCCGGTTCCTCAGGCGGGGACCGCTGGCGCGTGACCGGAATCTCACGATCACCCTCAGTTTGCTGACTCTGGTCGTCGGAGGTCTGGCCGCCCGGGTGTCGACGGAGTGGTTCTCGCCCTCGCTGCTGATCCTCATCACGCTCGTGGGCGGGCTGCAGCTGCGGCTGCGGAGCCTGGCCAAGCTGCTGGTAGTGGTGGCCGTGGCGCTGGGGTACATCGCGATCACGCTGGGTGTCGGCAGGGTCGGGCTCGGGCTCATGGTGACGATCGGGTTCACGACCGTGCTGGCCGTGCTCATGGCGCGTACCCGCGGCAAGCTCGGCGTGCAGGGCCTGCGCGGCGACGCGATGCTGCTGGAGCTGCGCGACCGGCTCAAAAGCCAGGGCGAGCTGCCCGCGCTGCCCAAGGACTGGGGCGGCAAGGTCGTGCTCAAGCAGGCCGGAGGCTCCTCCTTCGGCGGAGACTTCCTCGTCTCGATGCGCGACGGCGACAACCTGGAGATCGCGCTCGTGGACGTCTCCGGCAAGGGCGTCGACGCCGGCACCAGGGCGCTGCTGCTGTCCGGGACGTTCGGCGGGCTGCTCGGCTCCGTCGACGACTTCCTGCCCGCCTGCAACACCTACCTTCACCGCCAGCGCGGCGACGAGGGCTTCGTGACGGCGGTGCACGTACGCATCAATCTGGCCACCGGCGCCTACACGATCACCTCGGCCGGGCACCCGCCCGTGGTCAAGCTCGACGCGGGCACCGGCGGCTGGCAGGTGGCCACGGCCAAGGGCGTGGTCCTGGGCGTGGTGCCCGACCTGCACTGCGAGCCGGACAGCGGCGTGCTGCGCAAGGGCGACGCGCTGCTGCTCTACACCGACGGGCTGATCGAGCAGCCGGGCCGCGACATCGACGCGGGTCTGGACCGCCTGCTGGGCGAGGCCGAGCGGCTGCTGCCCAACGGCTTCCGTGACGGCGCCCGCGCGCTGGTCAACTCGATGTCGTCGGGACACAACGACGACTGCGCCCTGGTGCTGATCTGGCGGCCGTGACGTTTCACACGGGTGACCCTGTGTGCTCTTTCATGCGCAGATGGTGTGCGCGGTCACTGGCAGGGGCCGGTGGCGGCCTGAGATTCTCAGAGGGTCGATCCCCCCATGCCGCGCGGAAAGAGGCGCGGCTCCGCTGAGAGCAGCTCAAGATCCCCGGGTCCCGGGGGAGCGGCGCGGTTCCGCCGGGGCCCGGCCAGAAGCCAGGTGGCCCCGTGGTCGCTCGCGGGCCGCGCGTCCGTGGTCGGTGTGGCCAACGTGGGGGAGGCCGCCGCCGTACCCGGCCGCGGGCACCGGCCGGAGCCTCGGCTGGTGTGCCACCTGCGGAGATCCTTCAGAGCCAGCCTGAGTCGCTGGCGATGCGGACCGCGTCGAGCCGGTTGCGCGCGCCGGTCTTGCACATGATGCGCGACAGGTGGTTGCGCACCGTCCCCACCGAGAGGAACAGCTGATCGGCGATCTCCGTGGACCGCGCTCCACCGGCCGCGATCCGCAGCACGTCGAGCTCGCGCCGGGTCAGGGGGTTGGCCGCGGACTCCAGCGCCGCGACGGCCAGGTCGGAGTCCACCGCCCGCCGGCCGGCCGCGATCTGCCGCACGCCTTCGGCCAGTTGCTCGGGACCCACGTCGAGGCTCATGAACCCGAGCGCGTGCGCCGCGAACGCCCCCCGCACCTGCCCCGCGTTGGGGTGGGCGGAGACGACGAGCACCTTGCAGCCGGGCGCCTTCTCGTGCAGCCGGGTGGTGACGGCGAGCCCGCCGCCGGGCAGATCCAGATCGATGACGGCCGCCGCCGGCAGGTGCGTCAGGGCTTCCGGCACCACGTCCTCGCCGTTGCCGAGCTCGGCCACGACCGACAGGTCTGCCTCGGCTTCCAGCGCGGACACCAGGCCTCGCCGTACGAGCGGCAGGTGTTCGGCAACGAGGATCCGGATCAACGTGCTCCCTTCGTCATACCCCAGGGTGATCGTGCGACTGCGCACTGTCAACGCAGTCTGTCGATTCCGCAAAGCGTGCGCAAGCCATTCAGGTGTGGAGACTTCGACTACTCTGGGGCTGTCAAGACCTTCCGTGACCCTGGAGCGCCCCTAGATGATCTGGCTCACCATCGCGGGATTCGCCTTGTTCTTCGTTGGCCTGGCGGCCTCCATCGCGCTGCACGAGCTCGGCCACATGGTCCCCGCGAAGATTTTCGGGGTGCGGGTGACGCAGTACATGGTGGGCTTCGGGCCGACCCTGTGGTCGAAGCGGAAGGGCGAGACCGAGTACGGGGTCAAGTGGATCCCCCTCGGCGGCTACATCCGGATGATCGGGATGCTGCCGCCGCGTCCGGGTGACGATCCGACGAAGCTGCGCAAGGCCTCGACCGGGCCTTTCCAGGGGCTCATCGACTCCGCGCGCGACATGGCGCAGGAAGAGGTACGGCCCGGCGACGAGAACCGGGTCTTCTACCGGAAGAAGTGGTGGCAGAAGGTCATCATCATGTCCGGCGGCCCGCTGATGAACTTCGTGCTGGCCTTCGTCTTCTTCGCCATCGTGCTGATGTACTTCGGCGTTCCCGTCCACAAGCCGATCGTCTCGCCGATGACCACCACCTGCGTCATCCCGGTCGCGGAGAAGCGCGCGGAGTGCAAGCCCGGTGACCGGCCCACCCCGGCCGCCCAGGCGGGCCTGAAGGTGGGCGACGAGATCGTCGCCTTCAACGGCGTGAGGATCACCTCGTGGGAGGACGCGACCAAGAAGATCCGCGCGCACGGCGCGGGCGCGGCCAAGCTCGGCATCACGAGGAACGGCCAGCCGATGACGCTCGACGTCAACCTGATCGCGCAGGACCGGCCGAACCTGGAAGACACCAAGAAGATCGACAAGAATGTCGGCTTCCTCGGCGTCGCCCCCACCGAGGTCTACGAGACGCAGTCCATCGGCGCCGTGGCCGGGCACATGGTCAGCCTGACGGGACAGGTGGCCAAGTCGCTGCTCAACCTGCCGGAGAAGATGGTCGGCGTCTGGCACGCCGCGTTCTCCGGCGAGGAACGCGACCGGCAGGGCCCGGTCGGCGTCGTCGGCGCGGGCCGGATGGGCGGCGAGATCCTCGCCTCCGACCTGCTGTCGGGCCAGGAGAAGATCGCCACCTTCATCAACCTGCTGGCCGGCTTCAACCTCGCGATCGGCGTCTTCAACCTGATCCCGCTGCTGCCGCTGGACGGCGGCCACATCGCCGGCGGCCTCTGGGAGGGGCTCAAGCGCGCCTTCGCCCGCGTCTTCCGCCGGCCTGAGCCCCGTCACGTGGACATCGCGAAGGTGCTGCCGCTGACGTACGTGCTGGCCATGGTGATGATCATCATGGCCGGTCTGCTCGTCTACGCCGACCTGGTCAACCCGATCCGCCTGTCCGGCTGAGGCCCCTACTCGCCCGTGGTCCCGTCGATCCGCTCGCGTAGCAGGTCGGCGTGGCCGTTGTGGCGGGCGTACTCCTCGATCATGTGGAAGTAGACCCAGCGCACCGACACCGTCAGCGGCTCGCGGGTGCGGTGCACGACCCCGTCGAGCGGCACCCCCGCGGCGGC
The DNA here is from genome assembly GCF_042740095.1 of Nonomuraea sp. NPDC059023. Classification (NCBI taxonomy): domain Bacteria; kingdom Bacillati; phylum Actinomycetota; class Actinomycetes; order Streptosporangiales; family Streptosporangiaceae; genus Nonomuraea; species Nonomuraea sp. NPDC059023. The sequence goes on from NZ_JBHYIO010000017.1 coordinate 194,951, forward strand.
CTCGCGGGCCGCGGCCATCTCGCTCTCCCACATCTTGAACGCCCCCGCCCGGTCGTCCTCGTCCACGCGGTCGAAGTCGGCGTCCGGATCCTCGGACGTGACGTAGATGAACGGCAGATCGTTCTGCCCGCCGAGCCGGCGGCGGAACCAGCCGCGCTCCACCTCCGCCATGTGCCTGATCAGCCCGAGCAGCGACATCGTGGACGGCGGCAGGGCCCGCGTCCGCAACTGCTCGTCGGTGAGCCCCTCGCACTTCCAGGCCAGTGTCTGCCGGTGGTAGTCGAGGAAGCCTTCCAGCGTGCTTCGCTCGTCGCCGTCCACGGGTGGTTCGATGCGCATAGCCTAAGACTATGGACCAGCTGGAACGCCTGCGGAACCTCTGCCTGGACCTGCCGGAGACGACGGAACGGCTCAGCCACGGCGAGCCCACCTGGTTCGTGCGGGACAAGAAGACGTTCGTGACGTTCGCCGACCATCACCACGACGACCGGCTCGGCTTCTGGTGCGCCGCGCCGCCGGGCGTGCAGCAGGAACTGGTGGCGGAGGACCCGGAGCACTACTTCCGCCCGCCGTACGTGGGACACCGCGGCTGGCTCGGCGTCTACCTCGACGTGGACGTCGACTGGGCCGAGATCAAGGAGATCGTCACCGACGCCTACCGGATGATCGCCCCCAAGACCCTGGTCAAGCAGCTCGACGCTCCCACCGGTCCGCCCTAGTAGGCAGAAAGGTGTAGACCGGATTGGCTCGCGCGTAGGAGTCGGGGCGCCGGTCGCGGCGGCAGGATGGGTGACCATGACGACAACAGTCCTCCTGACGTTGGTGGGGCTCGCCCTGGTGGACAGCACGAGTTTCGGCACGCTCGGTGTGCCTTTGGTGATGATGCTGGCCTCCGACCGCAGGCAGGTCGGCCGGATGGTCATCTACCTGGCCACGATCACGCTCTTCTACTTCCTGGTGGGCGTGGCGCTCATGCTGGGCCTGTCGGCGTTGCTGGAGAACTTCGGTGACGTCTTCCAGAGCCGTACCTTCCTGTGGGTGCAGTTGGCGGTCGGTGTGGGCCTGTTCCTGCTGAGCTGGCGTTTCGACTCCAAGAAGCAGAAGAAGCAGTGGGAGCCGCGCCTGGGCGGACCGGGCACGATGGTGTCGCTGGCGCTGACGATGGGTGTGGTCGAGGTGGCCACGATGGCGCCCTACCTGGCCGCGATCGGCATCATGACCGCCTCCGGGCTGACGCCGATGCAGTGGGGGCCGGTGCTGGCGGGGTACGTGCTGGTGATGGTGCTGCCGCCGCTGGCCCTCATGGCCGGGCGCGGCCTGGCGGGCGACTGGCTGGAGCCGAAGCTGGCCAAGCTGCGCGACTGGATCCTCAGGAACGCCGCCTCCATGGTCGGCTGGACGCTGGCCATCGTGGGCTTCCTCATCGCCCGCGACGCCGCCGCCCGCCTGTTCGGCTGGCTCCAGTAGCCGTTGTTCACCCGTATGGGGTGGTTCGCGGCCGCATGGGGGCGATAGAGATAGATCCATGTACGAGAACGGGCACCCCATCGGCGAGATGCTGACTCAGGCCCTCCAGGCACTGGAGCGGGCGGAGGAAGCGCCCGCCGACGCCGTCTTCCAGGTCGACGGCGCGGCGGCCGACGGGCAGGTGCGGGCGGTGGCCGGGCCGGACGGACGGTTGCACGAGCTGCGTCTCAACCCCCGGGTCATGCGCATGGCCTCGGAGGACCTCGCGCGGGAGATCCTCACCGCGGTCAACGCCGCGCTGGACGACCTGCGGGAGAACGTGCCGGGACTGGAGGCGGCCGACCCCCGGCGGCTCGCCGAGACGATGGGCGGAACGCACGACATCGTGCTGGGGCGGCTGGCGGAGTTCGCCGACGGGGTGGAGCTGGTCGTGCGCCGGCTGGAGGAGCGGTGAACGGGTTCGATCGGGGGCCGGACGTCTCCCACGCCGACCTGCGCGGCACCGGCGCCGGGCTCGGCCAGACCGGAACGACGTGGCTGGAGGCGGTGGCTGAGCTGCGCGCCGGCCTGGAGGGAGAAGGAGACCCCTGGGGCGAGGTGCCCGCGACCATGGTCAAGGCCGCCTACCTCGAGGTCACCAGGAAGGCGCTGGAGGTCTGCGAGGCGCTGGGGGAGCGGCAGGTGACCTCGGGCGAGGACGTGCGGTTCATGGAGGCGAACTACCAGGCCGCCGAGCGGCGCGGCGAGGAGGAGGCCGCGCGCGTCAGGCGGCTGCTGGAGCGGTCATGACCGGCGTAGTTCCCCGGGGCCGAGGAGCACACCGGCGGGTCCTTCCGGGTTGACGACGACGCCCACGTCCGCGGGCAGGAGCGCGACCAGATCGCCCCCGCGCAGACGCTGCCAGTCCATGGCCCCGTCCGGCAGGGTCTCCGGCAGGTGGGCCTGAGCCGTGTAGGCGAACGCCGCCCGGCCCTCTCCCGTGTCGAACACCGGCACCCCGCCGCCCGGCCCGGCGGCCACGATCACCTCCGCCGCCAGCAGCAGCGGCACGATGTCGTCGCCGGTGGCGTAGCCGGTCGAGGCGAGTTGCAGGGCCCGGTCGAGCGGGTCGGTGGGCTCGGGGTGGCCCAGCGCCACCGGCGAGGGCCGGTATCCGGCGTTGTGCCGGAACTCGCCGGTGATCTCACCGCGCGCGTCGACCTGCCAGGCCCCGATGATCCCGTACGGCGGGACCTGCCCACCGGGGTCGAAGAACGGGTCGATCGCGTACATCCAGGTCCCCGGGCTCTGCCGTGCCCGCCGCCGCAGCTCGTCGGTGATCGGCGGCGGGGGCGGTGGGACGTCGTTCACGGCGATCCTCCGGGGAAGGGGTCGTAGTGCGGGTTGCGGATGAAGTTCTGCGGCGTTTTGGGCACCCCTTGCGGCCAGGCGCCGGTGATGTATCTCCGGTGCACCCCGCCGGGGAAGGCGATCTCGCGCTCGTGGGACAGGTGGCTCGCGGCCTTCAGGGTGTCCTGGACGTCGATGCCGCCCGGGGCGTCGACCTCGTAGACGAAGCGGCGCGGGACGGTGTTGTCGATGTCCATCCGCGTGCTGGTCCCGACGAAGGCGGACGGCCTGGACTTGAGCACGTGGTCGGACAGGTTCGTCATCGACGGGTCGCGCGGCAGCAGTCCCCGCTCGAAGATCTCGTCGGGAGACCTGTCCTCGGCGCGGTAGACCGGGGGGCGGTCCCGCCGCCAGATCGGGTACGGCGTGATGGACGAGACGTCCACGCTCTTGTCGGCCGCCGACTCGAGGTGGTTGCCGGGGCCGCGCACGGGCGTCGGCGGCCGCTTGCCGGGCGGGATCGCGCCGGACCCCGTCTTGGAGGCCGGCTTGCGCAGCAGCGCGGACGCGCGTCCGAACAGGCGCAGCGCGCTGCGTTCCAGCAGTTCGACCATCCGGCGGATGATCTCCCGCGCGGCAGTCCTGGCGCCGCCCACGACGGGACCCACGGCGGCGAGCGGGGCGCCGGCGGTGGGGCCCGAGGCGGCGACCAGCCGCGACAGGTGCAGGGCGAGCCGTATGAGCAGGACGATCAGCGCCACCTTCATGGCCAGCACGATCATCGCGGAGATCTGTAACGCGCCGCCGATGAGCAGCGCGGCGGTGACCGCGTCGCCGGTGCGGGCGGAGGTGTCGCGCCACTCGCCGTCGAACGCCCGCACGCCTTCGCCCTCGTTGCGCGCGGTGGTCTGGGCGGCGTGCGTGGCCGCGGCCGAGGAGACGCGCACCGCCGTCATCGCGAAGGAGATCCACTGGGTACCGGCCGCGTGCAGCCGGTCCTCGTCGACGAGCGGCCACGAGACGACGATGTTGAGCAGCATGGCCAGCCCCGGTGGTGGCTGCAGCGCCACGGTGCCCCCCTTGCCCGGTGATCACATCCGAGGGGTCACACTACTGGGGCGCGCTCACTGCATGGAGATGTGCGGGTGGTCGAAGTGGTTCTCGGTGATGCTGCCGCGGTCGCTCATCGCCCGCCATCCCGATCCCATGTTGATGCGCTGCTTCCAGATCACGTACTTCACGCCGAAGCGGTTCTTGTTCTTGATCGCCCAGGCCGCGATCTGGTCGCCGAGCGCCTGGTTGGCGGCGGTGGGCATGGAGCCGCCGGTGCTCATCATGAAGTCGCAGGCCCGGCCGAGCGGGTGCTCGCCGCCGCCGCCCGAGCGGTAGCAGCCGACCTCGAAGGGCAGGTTGAAGGTCTTTTTGATCTCGTCGCGGATGATCCGCATCCGTGAGGTGATGTTGTCGGAGCCGGAGGGCAGCTCGGGGGCCCAGGATCCGTCGTTGCGCTTGCCGGTGCCGTACGGCATGAGGTCCTGGAGCTTGTCCTTGATGTCCTTGATGACGCCTTCGGCCTCGTCGCGCTCCTTGGCCACCTCGTCCGCCTGTCCGGCGATCTGGGTGGTGAGCGCGGCGGCCGCGTCCGCGGCCTTCTTCTTCTCGTCGCGGGCGGCGGCGACGCCCGCGATGACCGCCTGCTCCTCGTCGGTGAGCTGCTCCAGTACGGCCGCGCCCGGCGCGTCCGGCGTGTACAGGAAGCCGGGCAGCGTGCCGCCGCTGCCCTGGTAGCGCAGCTGGGCGATCTCGGCCACCCGCCGCTCGGCCTCGACCAGCGCCGTCTCGGCGGTGGCCAGGCGCGCCTGGGCGGATTTCTCCGCCTCCTTCGCCTTGGCGAGTGCCACGCGCTTGCCGTTGTAACTCTCGATGAGCTTGTCGACCTGGGTGTTGAGCTTCTTCAGCTCGGCCCGCAGCTGCTTCTCGCCCGGCTTGGGCGCGGCGTGCGCGCTCGCCGGGGTGAACGCCACAGCTGCGGCGGTGATGAGACCGATGGCCAAAGTCGCGGGGGACGCAACCGCCACGTGGGGGATTCCTCTCCATCTGCCGGCCGGGTTAGCTGACGGGTTCGGGCTGGGAGATGCCCTACCACCGAAGTGGATTCACCCCAGGTGAGGCTGGGTCCCCGGCTCCCGGGCAACACGCCCGGGATTAGGCGGCAACGGCTGTGACAACCGGTGCGTGAGGGATATTAGTAGTAAATGGCGGGCAATGCGACTTCAAGTGGAAACCAATTAGTGATCTACCTGTGATCGAAGCAGGCGTGCGGCCTCCTCGGGCAGCACGTCGTTGACGAAGGCCCCCATCGCCGACTCCGACCCCGCCAGGTACTTGAGCTTGCCGGGCGCGCGCCTGATCGAGAACAGCTCCAGGTGCAGATGTCCCAGCTCACGCAGGTACCGCACCGGCGCCTGGTGCCACGCCGAGATGTACGGCATGGCCACCCCGAAGATTCCGTCCAGCGCCCGCAGCACCGAGGTGTAGAGCGGCGCGAAGGCCGCCCGCTCCGCCTCGGTCAGCGCCGCGAGGTCCGGCACCTGACGATGCGGGTAGACATGCACCTCGTACGGCCAGCGCGCCGCGGCCGGCACGAAGGCGGTCCACAACTCGTTGGCCGCCACGACCCGCTCCCCGGCCCGTTCGGCGGCCAGCACGTCCGCGAACAGCCCTGGCCGCCGCTGCGCCGCCGCGAGCTGAAGCTTGGTCCGCGGCGTCACGTACGGGTAGGCGTAGATCTGCCCGTGCGGGTGGGGCAGCGTGATCCCGATCTCCTCGCCCCGGTTCTCGAAGACGAAGACCTGCTCCACGCCCTCGATCGCGGACAACTCGGCGGTGCGGTCCGCCCACGCCTCCATGACCAGCTCGACCTGCGCGTCGCTCAGCCGCGAAAACGACGAGGAGTGCTCGGAGGTGAAGCACACCACCTCACACCGCCCCGCACCCGGCCGCACCTCACTCAAGCCGCCCACATCGTGATAAGTCCCAAAATTTCCGCTGAAAGATGGGAAGCGGTTCTCGAACACCACCACGTCATAGTCGTGCGCCGGGATCTCCGAGGCCCGCGTGTCGGACGACGGGCACAGCGGGCACTCGTCGGCGGGCGGCAGGAACGTCCGCGTCTGCCGGTGCCCCGCGATCGCGATCCACTCCTCGGTCAGCGGGTCGTAGCGAAGTTCCGAGGCGAGTGGCCGGGGGTCGAGCGGACGCCGGTCCACCGCACCGCGGTCGGCGTCGTCGCGCCGGTCGAAGTAGATCAGCTCTCGCCCGTCGGCCAGGTGGGTGATGGTGCGCTTCACTGCGTGCCCTCCGCGATGATCAGTTCCCCGACGCGCTCGGCCAGCTCGGCGCGCGCCTCGGCGGGCAGACCCTGGTCGCTGATGACGACGTCGGCCTCTGCCAGGTCGGCGATCGTGCTGATGCCGACGGTGTTCCACTTGGTGTGGTCGGCCGGCACGACCAGGCGGTGGGCGGCGGCCACCAGCTCCCGGTCGGTCTCCGACTCCAGCAGGTTCGGCGTGGTGAACCCGGCGCGCGCGCTCATCCCGTGCACGCCTAGGAACAGCGTGTCCACGTGCAGGCGGCGGATCGCGGCGACGGCGACGGGACCGACCAGCGCGTCGGAGGGCGTGCGGACGCCGCCGGTGAGCACCACCGTGCGGTCGGCGCGCGGAGCGCGGTGGAAGACGTCGGCGACCGGGACCGAGTTCGTGATGACGGTGAGGTCGGGCACGGAGACCAGGTGGTGGGCCAGCGCCCACGTGGTGGTGCCCGCCGACAGGGCGACCGCGGTGCCCGGCCCGACCAGCTCGGCGGCGCGGCGCGCGATCGCCTCCTTTTCCTGCTGCTGGCGGGCGGACTTGGCGGTGAAGCCCGGCTCTTCCGTGGAGCCGGGGCCGAGTGTGGTCGCGCCGCCGTGCACCTTCTCCAGCAGGCCGCGCTCGGCCAGCGACTCCAGATCGCGCCGCACGGTCATGTCGGAGACGCCGAGCTCGCGCACGAGGTCGGCCACGCGGACGCCGCCGCTGGCCCGGACCCGTTCGAGGATCGTTTGTTGCCGCTGCTGTGCGAGCACACGCCCTCCTTCCAACAAGTTCAAACAGATTATGACATGAACATGTTGAAGAATGTGAGGTCGCTTGCCGGGGGGCCTGGTGTGGGATACGCATGCCGTACTGGAAAAAGGCCCGCTCAAGGGAGGACGACGGATGGCAAGGCGCGCCCGCAAGTCCCGAGCACGCAAGAAGAAGAAGGCCAACCACGGCAAGCGCCCCGCGTCGCGCTGACGGTCACCCGGCCGCGGTGAGCTCCTTCACGGCGGCCGAAACCGCCCGGTGGAACGTCGGGTAGGCGTAGATCATCTCGTCGAGCCTGGTGAGCGGGACGCGGGCGTGCACCGCCAGCGTCAGCAGACCCAGGACCTCGCCCCCGGGCGGCGCCGCCACGGTCGCGCCGACCAGGACGCCGCCGGCCGCCACCAGCTTGACCAGCCCCTCGGCCTGGGCGATGTAGCCGCGCGTGCCCAGATCGCCCACGGCGACGCGCACATCCAGGCCCCGCTCGCGGGCCTGCGCCTCGGTCAGGCCCACCGCGCCCACCTCGGGATCGGTGAAGGTCACCCGGGGCACGGCGTGGTATTCGGCCGCGTGCACCGGCTCGCCGAGGATCTCCTTGACCACGATGTTCGCCTGGTACATCGACATGTGCGTGAACGCGCCCTTGCCGACCGCGTCGCCGATGGCCCAGACGCCCTCGGCCGCGCGCATCCGCGCGTCCACCGGAATCGCCCGCGCGCTCTCGTCGAGCCCGATCGCGCCGACGCCCAGCGCCCTCAGATCAACCCGGCGGCCCGTCGCCACCAGCAGCCGCTCCGCCTCGGCGCCGCCGACCGTGAAGCGGCCGTCCGCGTAGTCCACGCGGGCGACCTTGGCCGAGGTCCGCACGTCGATGCCGCGCCCGGCGAAGACCTTCTCCAGCAGAGCGCTTGCCTCCGGCTCTTCGAGCGCGATCAGCCGGTCGGCCGCCTCGACCACCGTCACCGCCACGCCGAACGTCCGGAACATCTGCGCCAGCTCCGCCCCGATCGCGCCGCCGCCCAGCACGATGATCGACTCGGGCAGCTCGGCGTTCTCGATCGCCTGATGGTTGGTCCAGTACGGCGTGCCCGCCAGCCCCTCGATCGGCGGCACCGCCGCCTGCGAACCGGTCGCGATCACGATGCCGCGCGCCGCGCGCAGCACCTGGTCGCCGACGGTCACCTCGCCCGGCCCGGTGACACGCCCGTGGCCCCTGACCAGGTGGCCGCCCTTGCCGGTGAAGCGGTCGGCGGCCACCTTGTCGTCCCAGGAGTCGGTGGCCTCGCGCACCCGGCGTACCAGCGCCGGCCAGTCGCGCGAGGTCTCCGCCTCGTGAATCATGATCTTCGAGGGGATGCAGCCCCAGTAGGGGCACTCGCCGCCCACCAGGTTCGACTCGACGGCGGCCACGCGCAGCCCCGCCTCCGCCAGCCGGCCGGCCACGTCCTCGCCGCCCGGACCCATCCCCAGCACGATCACATCGACGTTCATTCTCAGTACATAACCAGCCGTGAGCCGGAGTTCACCCGGAACGTGGCAAATTCGCCAGCGCCTGGTCGACCCGCTCCTGCGGCAGCGCGAAGTCCTCCAGCTCGCCCGCCAGGTAGCGGTCGTAGGCGCCGAGGTCGAAGTGGCCGTGGCCGCACAGCGCGGTCAGCAGCACCTTCTCCTCGCCGCTCTCCTTGCACCGCAGCGCCTCGGCGATCGTCTCGGCCAGCGCGTGCGTCGGCTCCGGCGCCGGCACGATCCCCTCCGTACGCGCGAAGCGCACCCCGGCCTCGAAACACTCGCTCTGCGACCTGGTGACCGCCTCGAACATGCCCAGCTCGTACATGTGCGACAGCAGCGGCGACATGCCGTGATAGCGCAGCCCGCCCGCGTGGATCGGGTCCGGCACGAAGTCGTGGCCGAGCGTGTGCATCTTCAGCAGCGGCGTGAACCCGGCCGTGTCGCCGAAGTCATAGGCGTAGCGGCCGCGGGTGAACGACGGGCACGCCTCCGGCTCCACCGCGCGGAAGGACGTCCGCGGGCTCTCGCGCATGAACGGGAAGGCCAGCCCGGCGAAGTTGGAGCCGCCGCCGGTGCAGCCGATGACCAGGTCCGGCATCTCCGGCATCTGCTTGAGCGCCTCCTCGCCGATGACCGTCTGGTGCAGCAGCACGTGGTTGAGCACCGAGCCCAGCGCGTACCGGGTGTCGGCCGCGGCTCCCGCCACCTCGACGGCCTCGCTGATCGCGATGCCCAGGCTGCCGGTGGAGTCGGGGTGCTCGGCCAGGATCTTGCTGCCCGCGCTCGTCAGCGGTGACGGGCTGGCGTGGACGGCGGCGCCGTACACGCGCATGAGAGAGCGGCGGTAGGGCTTCTGGTCGTAGGAGGCGCGCACCATCCAGATCTCGCACTCCAGCCCGAACTGCGCGCACGCGAACGCCAGCGCCGACCCCCACTGCCCCGCCCCGGTCTCGGTCGTGAGCCTGCGCACGCCCTCGCGCTTGTTGTAGTACGCCTGCGGCACGGCGGTGTTCGGCTTGTGCGAGCCGGCGGGGGAGACGCCCTCGTACTTGTAGTAGATGTGCGCCGGCGTGCCCAGCGCCTTCTCCAGCCGGTGCGCCCGGATCAGCGGCGTCGGCCGCCACAGCCGGTAGACGTCCAGCACCTCCTGCGGAATCTCGACGAACCGCTCCCCGCTCACTTCCTGGCCGATCAGCTCCATCGGGAACAACGGGGCCAGATCGTCCGGACCGACCGGCTGCCCGGTGGCGGGATGCAACGGCGGGGGAGGGGGCGTGGTGAGATCGGGAACGATGTTGTACCAGTGGCTAGGGGTCATCACCCCAGTCTGCGACGGCCGGCCCTGTCGTTCCAGGGCCACCTGCTCACTCAAGCGTGTCCACACCGTGCCCGGCCCGCTCGGCGGCGTGCCGCAGGTCGTGAAGGTGTGGGCGACCGGTTCCACACGGTCCTCAAGGCTGGGGCGCGACTCCGCTGCCGAGGGCGTCGAACAGGCGCTCCAGGCGGGCGCGGTGGTCGTCCGCGACGGTGCCGGCCGCTTCTCCGGCGATCAGGCGCCGGGCGGTCTCCACCAGCACCGTGGTGTAGCCGGCGACGAAGAAGGCGGCGAGCAGCGGGGCGTCGCCGTCGAAGGCCGGGTCGTGTTCGAGCTCGCCGGAGAGGGTCTGCTGGAGATCGAAGGCGATCTCCCTGGCGCGGGCGATCAGCGTCGGCGAGGCCACGACGGTCCGGAAGAAGGGGACGGACCCGTCCTTGAGCCCGGACAGGGCGTGCCGCTCTTCAAGGAGACCGAACGCCGCATCGCGCAAGGACTGGAGCACTCCGGTGCCCGGGGCACGCTCGCGTACCGCCGAGCGCAGGAGCTCGACGGCGTCGACCTGGCGGTCCAGCAGGAGGTCCTCCTTGCGCGGGAAGTGTTTGAAGACCGTCACGGCCGAGACCCCGGCCTCCCGCGCGACCTCGGTGACCGTGACCGTGTCGAACCCGCGTTCCAGGAACAGCCGGGTCGCGACCTCCGAGATCTTCGCGCGCGTCTGCGGTCCGCCTCGCGCACTGGTCCTGGGCATCCCGGCCTCACTTCCTTGTGTAACTAAACTTAGTTACATAGCCTAGTGGCATGTCCTTCGAACAGACCACTGTCCTGTGTCATTCTCGCCGCAGCGTGCCCCGGCGAGCCGCGCGCCACCGCGTCCCGTGCGTGGCGGCACCGACAGGCCCGCACGAGCGGCCGGATCTCCTGGCGGGAGGCCTCCATGCGTGAGCCGGACGCGTGCGGGCCTCGATCGCTGCGGGAGGCGTGGGTCGCGCTGGCGGGGCTGTCGGCGGTGTTCCTCTTCGAGATGCTGGACAACTCGATCCTGAACGTCGCGCTGCCCGTGATCGGACGCGAGCTGCACGCCTCGACCACCGCGCTGCAATGGGTCACGGGCGCCTACGCGGTCGTGTTCGGCGGACTGATGCTGGCCTTCGGCGCGATCGCCGACCGGTTCGGCCGGCGGCGGATCATGCTGATCGGGCTGGTCCTGCTCGGCGTGGCGAGCCTGGCGACCGCTCTCGTCACCACCGCCGAGCAGCTGATCGCCGTCCGTGCCACGATGGGGGTCGCCGCCGCGATGACGACCCCGGGGTCGATGGCGCTGGCGTTCCGGCTGTTCGACGAGGACGGCCTGCGCGTGCGCGCGCTGACCCTCATCTCGACCGTCGGCCTGGTCGGGCTCGCGATCGGCCCGACCGCGGGCGGCCTGGTGCTGGCGATCGCTCCGTGGCAGGTCCTGCTGCTGGTGAACGTGCCGATCGCCACGCTGGCGTTCTTCTGCGTGCGGTACGGCATCGCCGCCGACGACCCGGCCGGACTCCACCACGACCCCCTCGACGTCCCCGGAATGCTGCTGGGCACGGCGGCGATCGTGCTCACGCTCCTCGCGCCGACCCTGTTCGTGGACCAGGGCGCCGGCTCCTGGGCGCCCTGGGCGGTCACCGCCGCGGCCGCCGCGTCGGCGATCTGCTTCGTCCTGCGCGAGCGCCTGACCCGCCATCCGCTGCTCGACCTGAAGCTCCTCGCTCTGCCCCTGGTCTCCAGCGGCCTGGCCTACAAGGCCGCCGCCGGGCTGTCGACCGCCGGGCTCACCTACCTGGTGACGCTGCAACTGCAGCTCGACTGGGGCTGGCCGCCCGCGCTGGCCGCCCTCGGGATGCTGCCGCAGGTCGTCGTCCTCATCGCGGGCAGCCCGTTCGTCAACCCGTTCGTCCAACGCGTCGGCCTGGACCGGGCCGCCTGGACCAGCGCCGCGGCGGTCGTGTCCGGCCTCGCCGTCTACGGTCTGCTCGGCCGGTTCGGCTACCCGTGGATCGCGCTCGCGCTCGTCCTGGTGGCGGCCGGGATGCGCGTGGTCGGCGTCGTCGCCGGGCTCAACGTGGTCCGCGGCCTGCCCGCGAACCGGACCACCATCGGCACCGCGCTCGTCGACACCGCCAGCCAGGTCACCACCGGCGCCGGCATCGCCGTCACCGGCACCATCCTCGCCCTCCTGTTCACCGGCGACATCACCGCCTTCCCCTGGAGTCCGCGGCAGACCGGCGAGTTCCACCAGGCCGTCACCATCGCCGGCCTCACCCTCACCCTCGTCGCGGCTGCCCTCGTCGGCTGGGGATTCGCCCGCACCCGGCGCGCCGCCGGCGTCGACCACGATGTGGAGTACGCCGCATGACCCACCACATCCGCCTGCCCGACGACCGGGTCGCGATCCTCGGCGCGCTCGATCTGGAACACGCCCCGGACGGCTCCCGGCCGCGCCCGCACGATTGCTGGATGGATCTGATCGTCTCGCACGCGGCAGGGGTTCGCCTGAGCCTGTGTACGGCGGCGGGAGCGCTCACTCTGACGGGCGTCCGTACACTGCTCGCCAAGGTCGTCGACGTCCGCGCTGACCTGGCGCCGCACTACCTCGGCGGCCAGGTCACGTACTCCTGAACAGCCGGTCCAGATGCGCGTCGATCGCGGCGAGCGCGTCCTGGGGCTCGATCACGTCGAGTTCGATCAGGGAGGCGAAGCCGGTGAGGGCGAGGAGCAGGTTGGTCTCGGTCGCCGGGTCGCGGCCTGGGTCGATGTGCCCGTCGGCGATCGCCTGGCGAACCAACTGCTCGACGAGGTCCCGCCCTTGGACGAGGCCGCGGCGCGCCTGCTCGTGCACGGCCTCGTCGTGCAGCGCCTCCAGGACGTAGGCGGCGCTCATCCGGCTGGTCGCGCGGGCGTCGGCATGCAGGGGGAGCATTTCCGCGAGCGTCAGTCGCAGCACGTCACGGGGGTGCGGACGGTCGCCGAGCTTTTCGAGCCCCTGGTGTACGCGCGCCGCGGTCAGCTCGGACGCGAAGTCCATGGCGAAGGAGAGCATGGCGGTCCGGGAGGCGAAGTAGTGCTGCAGCTGCCCGAGTGACATGCCCGCCTCCTGCGCCACCACGCGCATCGTCAGCTGTGTGACGCCGCGCTGCTCCACCACCCGCCACAGTGCGCGGGCGATCGCTTCGCGGCGTCCGCGGTGATCCACCTGTTTCGGCATCGCCGGCTCCTCCCTCATTTCAATACAGTTGACATAATACACCTGACCCACAATCCTGGGATCCACTCGAGGGAAGGAATCGTCATGTCCGAACAGCCGAAGGTACGGACCACGGAAGGCGTGGTGCAGGGGCGCCGGCGGCAGGGGCACGCGGTGTTCCGCGGCATCCCCTACGCCCAGCCCCCGGTCGGAGCGCTCCGCTTCGCCGCGCCCGCGCCGCCGCACCGCTGGGAGGGGACGAGGCAGGCGGTCGAGTTCGGCCCGGTGGTGCCGCTGTCCCTGCCGATCGACGTGCCCCCGCAGGGCACCGACTGGCTGACGCTCAACGTCGGCACTCCGGATCCCGGCGCGGCGGGCCTGCCCGTGCTGGTGTGGATCCCCGTGGGCGGCTACCTCTCGGCCGCGTCGAGCGACCCGATGTTCGACCCGGCGGCGCTGGCCGAGGCGGGAGTCGTCGTGGTGACCATCAACTGCCGCGTGGGCGCGGAGGGATTCGCGTTCCTCGACGACGTACCGCCCAACCGCGGATTCCTCGACCAGATCGCGGCGCTGGAGTGGGTGCAGCGCAACATCGCCGCCTTCGGAGGCGACCCCGGCCGGGTCACCGTTGCCGGGGTGTCCGCCGGGGCGGGCTCGGTCGCCGCCCTGCTGACGATGAAGTCCGCGCGCGGACTGTTCCGGCGGGCCATGGCCCATTCGGTGCCCGGGATGCACAGCACCCCCGCGCTGGCACGGCAGACCACCGCCGCGTTCGCCGACCGGTTCGGGGCGGCCCCCACCGCCGAGGCCCTGCGCGACATCGACCCATGGCACCTGGCCGCCGAGCTCACCTCCTTCAACGCCGGCCTCCACGCGTACCGGAACAGCTGGGGACGCCTCACGGAGGCCGGCACCGCGTTGTGCCCCGTCGTCGACGGCGAGATCCTCCCGGAAACGCCCTGGCCCGCGCTGACCGGCGCGCGCGCGAGCGGGACCGAACTGCTCGTCGGCCACGCCCGGGACGAATTCCGGTACTTCAGCGTCATGAGCGGACGGTACGGCACCTTCACCGAGGAAGACGCCCAGGCCGCCCTGGAACTGCTCGCCCCGCAGCCGGACGGCGCGCGGGCCTACCGTGCCGCGTTCCCGCAGGCAGGCCCGGAGGAGCTGGTGGAGGCGGTGTACTCCGACGCCCTCTTCCGCATGCCGTCACAGAAGCTGGCCGAGGCGAACGCCGCGGCCGGCGGCACCTCGTACCTGTTCGAACTGTGCTGGGTGACCCCGGTCCTCGGCGGCATCCTGGGCGCCTGCCACAGCCTCGACGTACCCCTGGCGTTCGGCACGCTGGACAGCCCCGTCGGCACCCAGCTCATCGGCGAGAAGCCCACTCCCGAGGCCGTCGCGCTCTCCCGCGAACTCCAGGAGACATGGGTCCGCTTCATCACCACCGGCGACGCGGGCTGGTCCCCCCACCGGCCCGGCGAGCACCTCACCCGCGTCCTGGACACCGAGTCGAAGACCCTGCCCTACCCCGAACAGGCATCCCGCCAGATCTGGGAAGGTTACTCCCCGGCCCCCTTCGATCTCTCCTAATTGTCCGAGGCCCCAGGTCACGGATGGGCTCGCTCTCCGCCACACCAGCGCGTACCGCAGCGGAATCCAGATGTGACCGGCGTGCCTTGAGTGTCGCAAAGCGCGAGCCGATGTGCTGTTGTGCAAGCCTGGACCGGTGCGCTCGCGGGGTTTCGGAACCTCCGCCCGCTCCTCGCCCAACCGGCCAGCGCATCCAAACCCTCCAGACCTGGCCCGGGGCGCCCACCCGGCATCCCCCCGCATCGCCGGCCCCCGCCCCGCTACGACGTCGGCAAGACGGTCAAACGCGGCCGCGCCCTCGAAGCACTCCACCAATGAAGAACCACGTTGGTGCTCGGCCGCGCCGACATGCCGGTGAGGTAGCGATCAGTCGGTCCGGTCGTCGGGGTCGGACCTCGTTCCCGTGTCGAAGCTCGCTGTCACGGGCGCGGTGCTCCAGTCGCTCACCTCATCGCCCCTGTCGACGCGCAGCAGCCGCGCCTGCATGGCGTCCATCAGCTGGTCGGCGCCGGGCAGGAACTCGGGGCCGTTGACGAAGTGCATGACGGCTCCGACGACGTCCTGGCTGTCGTCCTCGTCGAGGTCCTCGGCGTCGAACGGCCTCCAGCCCGTCGCGGTGGCCGCGGCGAGAAGGCGAGCGGGGTCGTGGACGTGCACCTCCAGCAGGCTGATCGTGCGTACGACCGGCCCCGGGAAGGCGTCGAGGCGGGCGTCGCCCGGCGTGCGGCTCTCGAGGTCGTCACCGAGGCCGGCCGAGTCGCCGCGGCCCCGCCGCAGGGACTCCCACGTGGCGGCCAGCTCGGGAGCGTCGGCCCAGGTCCCGTTCACGGCGTCGGTCAGCGTACGGCGGAAGGAGGCGGCGGGCGCGTCGGGCAGAGCCGCCGCGATCCGCTCCGACTCAGCGCGGGCGGCGGGGCCCAGGCCGTTCTCCAGCACTGAGGAGAGAAGGTAGGCGGCGTGCTGAGCGAGGGCGGGATCGGTGCAGGTCAGTACGGCATGCAGGGTCGCGGGCCGGCCGGAGCGCTCGACGAGGGCGTACACCCTGCTCTTGGCGCGGGTGTGCTCGCAGTGGAAGGCGCGAGGAACGGCAGAGGTCATGACGGGTTCTCCAACAACGTGAGGTACGTGGAAAACCGCTGGTGGGCGCGGTACGGCCACGCCCCCTGACGGAGAAGTCCTGCCCGCTGGTGCTGCTGGTACGGCCAGCTGCCCGGTTCGGTGTTCGCATCGTACCGCTTGGGTGTTGTTTCGGGTGACTACGGCGTCGACTGGACCACCCAGGGTTGAATCGATCGCGGGGTGGGCTCGTGCGCTCACCGACGAGGGGATTCCCTGGATCGGACTGCGAAGATCAGCCGAGCGTGAACGTCCTGGCACGGATACGCGCTGGCTGGGAGGGTGGACCTCATGATGGAAGACTTGCGGGACGCCGAGCGCCGACTTCAGGCCGCGCAGCTCGCTGGAGATGTCGAGGCGCTGGATCGGCTACTGGATGATCGGCTGATCTTCACCTTCGGCGCGAACGTCGCGACCAAGGCGGACGACCTGGAGCTGCACCGCACTCGGACGCAGGTGGTGACGAAGGTGGCCGAGGAGGAGTTGACCGTGCTCGCCGATGGGCACACCGGGGTGACGTGGTTTCTCGGCACCATCGAAGGGACCGTCTCCGGTGCGCCGTTCGCGGCCAGGATGCGCTACACCCGTACTTGGCTATACGGCGAGACGCACGGCTGGCGAATCATCGCCGTGCACGCCAGCACGACCGATTGACATAGCCGAAGGGATCGCGAGGCCGAGATGTCCTTGCCGCCGGTTAGCAGTACGGAGAGCACCTCGGTGCCGAGGGAGAACGTCTGGTCCCGGACAGGCCCGTCGTGTCGAGACTGTTCATGATCGGGGCCAGACCAACTACGAGAGAAAGGTGTTGCCGTCGGGGTGGTGACGGATGTTCAGCAATACCTGGTCTCGCCGGTCAGTCCATGGCGTCGATGATGCGGAAGTCGCGCTCGAAGCCATCGGGGAGGGCCACCAGCGCCTTCTGGTATGCCTCGCTCTCGTAAGCCGCGACGGCCTGTTCAAAGCTGTCGAACTCGATCAGAACGACGCGTTGCGTGATTCCGGCCTCGCGGGCGGCGACTCGACCGCCATGGGACGGGATCCGGGACAGGACGCGCCCGCCTCCAGCCTGGACAGCCGGACCGGCCAGCTTGTCGTAGGCAGTCAGCATCTCAGGGTCGGAAATGGCGGGGTAGACACTGACCCAGTAACCCTTAGCCATGGAAACCTCCTGTGTTGGACCGGACACGTCCGACTTCGAATTGACACTCAGATCGATCGACCCCGGCGGCCGGTTGAATCGTCGTATGCGCAGGTTAGGGCTGGATGTGCGGTCAAGGGAAAGACCGGTCCGGGATAGACTCAGAACGGATCGTTATCAATCGGCGGGGAGGCCGCGTGGCGCCGGATACGGTGAGCCTGCGCTACTTCCTGGTGCTGGCGCAGGAGCTGAACTTCACCCGCGCGGCCGCACGGATCGGTATCGCACAGCCCGCACTCAGCGCCCGGATGCGCCGCTTGGAGACGGAACTCGGTACGGCCCTGCTGGTCCGCAACACGCGTAGCGTCGTGTTGACCACGGCCGGTGCGGCTCTGGCGGAGTCCGCGCCGCCCGCGCTGGCGGCGCTGGACCGGGCCTGGGACACCGCCCGGAGCGCGGCGGCCGGTGAACTGGGCACGCTGCGCATCGGATACAGCCTCAGCGCCGGGGCCGAGACGGTACCGGCCCTGGTGGACAGGCTGGTGCGCGGCAACAGCGGACTCGAGGTCGGCGCGGTCCCGATGGCGACACCGGAGATCTCTCCCGCGGTCGCCGACGGCCGCATCGATGCCGGGATCACCCGCGGTGAACAGCCGGGCCGTGGCGTGCGCCGGTTCCTGCTACGGCGTATGCGCGTCGGGGTCCAGCTGGCGCAGCACCATCCGCTGGCCGAACATCCGGAGATCGAGCTCGCCGACGCGGCCGCGTACCCGCTGCGACTCCCGGACCGTGCGGCCAACCCCGTGATCCACGATCAGCTGTCCGCACTGTTCCGAGACACCCGACCACACCCCCGATTCCACACGCCCGCGGTCTCTTTCGACATGTCTCAGCGCGACCTGCGCGACGGGATCACCCTCGCCCCGGCCGGAGAAGCCGCGGCCACGGTACAACCGGCCGGTCTCACCTGGCGACCGCTGCGGGGCGCGCCCAGCCTGACGATCCACCTGGTCCTCCCACGCGAGCAGTCGCCACTGCACCGCCGCATCCGTGCCGTCGCCAAGGCCCTGGCGCACGAGCTGCACTGGCTGCCGGACTGACACGCAAGAGGTCAAGCGAGACGGTCACCTGCGGAGGCCAGGCCGAAGACCTTGCGCCCGGCGGACTTCGCGGTGATGACGACGACGGTCTTGCTGAATGTCCGCCACGACCTCGCTACGCCATCCGAGTCGCTACGCGCAACTCCCTAGCGGCGCGCGTCGGTGGCATGGGCCTTCAGCTCCGCCGCCTGCGCGGTGAGGGCGTCGGCGAGCTCCTTGCCCTGGGCCAGCGCCTCGGCGCGGATCTGGTCGGCCATCGCGCGGGCCTCGGCCTTGCCCGGCCTGTCGGCGGCCCGGCTCTTGGCCTCGGCCTCGGTCTCGGCGGCCCGGCTCTTGGCCTCGGCGGCCTGCGCGGCCTTGGCGGCGGCGTGGTCGATGGACTTGTGGGCCGCGGCGATCAAGTGCAGGCGAGAAATCCAGGTAGGTCCAGGCGCCCGTGGCCTCCATCGTGGGTAGGCCTCGACGAGCGGCTTGTGCGTGCTGACCCGGGCTGCCTGCCAGTCCGGCCACCATCCCGTGGCGGGCGCGGATGCGGATCTTCCAGCCCCCGGACGGTTCGCCGGCGCGGCGGAAGTAGGGCTGGAACACCGGCACCAGCACGGCACCGCCCGGGCCACCCCCCACGTACCAAATCGAAGCCCTGAAGCGCACAGGTTCGCGCGCGCTGGCGCCTACGAGCCGAAGGGCCCCTTTGGCCAGACGGTCCACCACTGCTGTGACTGGCCGTTCTTCCGCCATAGCTGCACCAGCGCGCCGTTGCCGCGGACGTTCGCGTCACGGTCCACGACGATGCTCAACCCGTTGTGGAAGGCCTCGTTGTAGAGGGCGAGGTCGCCGGTGCCGGGCCGGTTGAAGAACTGCTGGTTCGGTGAATTGTCGTTGCACTGCCAGAGCAGTAGCGGGGTACCGTCGCGGCCGCCCCAGCGGGCATCGGCGTCAAGGCATTTGCCGCGGAAGTGCTGGTTCTCCAGGTGGCCGTCGGGCCGCCAGCGCCACAGCTGCTGCGGTGAATTGCTGCACTGCCAGATAACCACCCTGCTCCCGTTGTGGCCGCCGCCGCTGACGTTGGCGTCCAGGCACTGATTCGAATTCGCGGGGATGCGGTCGCGGAACTCGCTGGTAAAGGTCACCAAGCCGACAGGGTGGGTTCGCAGGGCTGTCGCGCCGGCCGCGCCCGTTCCGGTCGAGGTCTGTGCGAACCCGGGTGCGGCGCTCAGCACAAGCAGTGGTACCGCCAGCATTGTCGCTGTCAGGCGGAGTCGAGACATTGCCTTTCCTCCTTTTCGCCTTCCGTCGCGGGCGGGCCGGGCAGCAACGAGTCGAGGTAAGCGCATGTTCTCTCCTATCGGATGGGTTTTGGGCTTTGTTGGACCGCGCCAGTTGTTCAGATTCGAAGTCGAAAGCTCAACAATCGACGCCGAACAACTCAGCGCACAGTCCACGCTAGGAACCGCCGCCCAAGTGCCTCCACGACTTTCACGCGTGTTTGAAAGGCCAAGCTGAAGGCCGGTCGCACACGAAACCGCGGTGACACAGCCCCGCGCCGAACCAGGCAGGCCTTGACTATCTGCTGGGTGCCCGAGGAGTCCGCGCCCTCGACCCCCCGTGCTGCCCGCCGGCCTCCACGGCGAGAGGACCTGACCGTGGACCTCACAACGCGGCGATGAAGAGATCGGCAGGCACCACCGGCCGGCGGACCGTCCGCGCCGACGACAGCGCCGAGTGAGTTCGACGCGCCACAATTCCAGGAAGTGAACCGGCGGACAGCCGTTCCCGCTGCGAAGGATCAGGATGCACTTGTAACGCATCGCGGTTGAACCGAGCACTGCGCCAGCCGGCGGCAGGCCTGGCCCCGGATTTACTCAGAAGCCCGGAGCGGGCTCCATGTCCGGTGGACCCGGCCGGGGCCGGCCAGAGCGAGCCGGCGCAGGCGTTTGGGCCGCCGGGTCAGCCGGGAGAGCATGTACCGGCTGGGCTCTCGCCGCCGCAGGACGAAAGCCGACGCTGACGCGGCCAGCGCCGAAACCGCCACCGACTGCCACCCCTCCAGCATCACCGACGACATGTAGCCGAAGGAGACGGACGCCGCGACGTCAAGCGTCCGGTCGAACGCCTCGCTGTGGCAGCGAACGTCGATGGTCCGTGCCGCGTGTGCCGCCGAGGCGATGGGATCGTGCGGATGTCGGGCCAAGGGAGCGTCCAGGGCGCCGGAACGATACGCGCGCCTGGCGGCGATCACGTTCTCGGCCCAGCCGCCCAGCCGCGCGGCTCGCCGCTGGGAGAACGCTGCCGCGAGGATGATGGTGGCGAGATACGTCTCCGGCATGGACAACGTGTACGGTTCCCGCCGACGACGAGCTAGTCCCCTGGCAGAGCCTCCTGGAGGCGCATCACAGCCGTCTGGGCCGCTGACCTGGTCAGCGGAGGGTCGAACGCGCCGACGTGGCCGTCGTGTTCCAACACGATCATCGTGTTCCCCACCCGGATGAGCGCGATGTCGATCGCGACCATCATTTCCGTCGCCAGTTCGGCGTCCCGCTCCAGATCGCTGTCGGGGAACCCGCTGCGGAACTTGACCGCGTACACGCTGTCCCCAAGCCGACCGAGCGACAACCTGCGGATGATCTCTTGAGTACCCTGCGTCTTGACCGTGATCTTCCGGCAAGAGCGGACCATGGCCTTGGCCGCGCGTTCCAGGGCGGAGATCTTGCGGGGGGTGCCGCTCACGAGGTACTCGCTGATCCCCTCCCACCGGTCCGTGTGTTCCAACGCCGTCGAGACCTTGGTCCGATAGACCGCGGTCAGGCTCTTGACGGCCTTCCGGCACGCCTTGGTCCGGGTGAAGGCAGGGTTCAGCAGGCCCTTTGTGGTGTAGTCGCGACGCGCGAACTCGCTCCCGAGATCCTCCGGTACCAGAAGGGCGGCCCTGAGCGGATCGACCTGCCCCGACACGTTCTCGGCCAGGGCGGGACCCGGCACCAGCAGCGATCCAGCCAAGACGGCCGCCAGGGGAAACAAACGCTTGGTGATCACCTCAACCACAATAGATGCATCCCTCTCCGCTTGGGAGGGGTGCTTCACGACGGATCCTTCAGTCCGGTGCCGTGGCGGCGTTGATGTCCCTGCCCGACGTCAGCGGGAGGCGGCGACGAGTTCCCCATCGTCGAGCTTCTCCCTGGACCGACTCACCACCCGGACGGTGGCCATGGGACGACACGTCGCTTCACGATCGGTTCCTCCATATCCCCTATCCCGAAGGCCGCTCCCGGGTTGCGTCCACTGTGGACCTGGCCACCAAAGCCGTCACGCCCGTAGCTGTCAGGGCCGGCCGCCTTCGTGGACTACGCTCATGACCCGGCGCCCCCAGCCCGGCAAAATCGTACGCCCGGCAGCGGCTGTACAGAGGAGCAACTCATGTCACTGGTGGGCAGGGAGGTCGAGCAAGCGCGGATTCAACGCCTGCTGGCGAACGCGCGCGACGAACGCAGCGGCGTCCTGGGCCTGCGGGGCGCGGCGGGCATCGGGAAATCGGTTCTTCTCCAGCACGCTGTGTCGATCGCCGAAGAGGGCGGCATGCGCGTGGTGCGCGGAGCAGGGGTCGAGTCCGACTCCGAGCTGGCCTACGGCGGCCTGCACCACCTCTTGTTTCCTCACCTGGACAGGTTGGACGCCCTGCCCGCTCCCCAGGCCAGGGCACTGCGTCGCGCCTTCGGCCTGTCGGAGGGAGACGACGCCAACCGGTTCCTGATCTCCGCCGGCACCCTGTCGTTGCTCGCCGATCTGGCCGAGAAGGCCCCGCTGCTGTGCGTGATCGATGACCTGCAATGGCTCGACCAGGGTTCGGTGGAGGCGCTGCTGTTCGCGGCCCGCCGCTTCGTGGCCGATCCGATCGCGGTGCTGTTCGCGATGCGCGAGACGGCGATGCCGTTCGACATCGCGGGTGTCGAGGTCGTGGATCTGCCCGGCCTCGCCGCGTCCGACGCCGCCCGGCTGCTCGACGAGTACGCGCCGGAACTCATCGAACCGGTGCGGACCCGGGTCCTCGCGGAGTCCGGCGGCAACCCCCTGGCGATCATCGAGCTCGGGTCGTCGCGGCTAGCGGCTGACGATGCCGACGAGTCCGATCCGGCCGGGCAGGTCGGCCCGCTACCGGTGACCCGCCGCGTACAGGAGTCATTCCGTCACCAGATCGTGGGCCTTCCCGAGCCCACCCAACGCGCGCTCGTGGTGGCGGCGGCCGACCTGGCGGCGCCTCTCGCGACGATCCTGCACGTGATCGAATCCCTCGGGGGCGCCGCCGGTGACCTGGCGCCCGCCGAACGCGACCGGCTGGTCTGGATCGACAGCCGGATCACGTTCCGCCACCCCCTGGTACGGGCGGCGGCCTACCAGGACGCGCCCTTGCACCGGCGGATCGAGGTCCATCGCGCGTACGCCGAGGCGCTGCGCGCGGACGCCGACGCCGACCGCCGGGCCTGGCACCTCGCCGCCGCCACCATCACCCCCGACGAGGCCGTGGCCGCCGAACTGGAAGACGCGGCGGAGCGGGCCTGGCACCGAGGCGGCGCCATGGCGGTGTCCGCCGCCTACGACCGCGCCGGCCGGCTCAGTGCCGACCGGGAGCTGAAGGCCCGGCGTATCGCCCGGGCCAGCCAGGCCGCGTTCGACGCCGGCAAGGCCGACCGCGCCGCCCGGCTGGCGGCCGAAGCGCTCGCGCTCACCACCGACCCCGGCATCCGGGCCGCGGCCATCTACACCCGTGGCGCCGTGGAGTACGAACGCACCTCGCCGCGGGCCGATGCGGAGCTGACGCTCGAGGCCGCCGCGCTGGTGCGCGACAGCGATCCGGAGCGCGCCGCGCTCACGCTCTACGAGGCCGCGCACGCCGCCCGGCACGGAGCGGCGCACGACCTTCTGGTGCGTGCGGCGGAGCTGATGCGCGGGTTCACCCCGCCGGAGCACTGGGCACCCGTGGTCGCCGCCCTTCTCGGGTGGGCGGACCTCTTCGCCGGACGCCCGGAACTGGCCGTCGGCCCGATGCGCGCCCTCCACACCACCACCCGCGGCGGCGGGAACGACCTGACACATCAGATCACGGCCGGGTTCGGCGGGCTCATGATCGCCGACGATGACAGCGTCGTCGCCGGGACCGAGGACATGCTTGCCGAAGTGCGGGCCAACGGGGCGCTGGGGTGGGTTCCGTACACCCTGAACGTGCTCGCGGTGGCGCGGCTGCTGCGCGGCGAGTTCGCGGACGCCCGCGCGTGTGTGGCGGAAGGCGCGTCCGTGAGCGACGAACTCGGGAACACGACCGAAAGCCTGGCACACCGGTCGGTGGAGGTATGGCTGCACGCCGTATCGGGTGACGAGGCACGCTGCCGAGCCCTGGCCGAGGAGGTGCTCCCGCGAGCCCGAGCCCGGCACCGGGTCAACGCCGAGATCGCGGCCTGGGGTCTGGGCATGCTCGACCTTTCCGCCCGGCGGTTCGGGCAGGCATGCGACCAGCTCGAACAAGTATCCCGGGGACCGGCGAGCCGCGACCTCCTGGTCCGGGCGGTGCCGGACCTGGTGGAAGCGGCCGTGCGCGGCGGCACGCCGGATCGCGCCCACGCACCGCTGGCGGCGTTCCGCCACTGGGCCGAGCACGTCGACCGCCCGGTCGCCACCGGTCTCGAACTGCGTTGCCGGGCCTTGCTGGCCGACGACGGCGACGCCGAGGCGCTGTACACCGGGGCACTGCGCCTCCACGAGAGTCACGGCGGCCCCTACGAGCACGCCCGTACCCAGCTGGTCTATGGCGAGTGGCTGCGCCGCCGGCGCCGCCGTACCGAGGCCCGCGCCCATCTCGCGGCGGCGGTGTCCGCGTTCGAGCGCCTCGGCGCGCTGCTCTGGGCCGAGCGTGCGCGCGGCGAGCTCGCCGCCTTCGGCGAGCGGGGCGATGAGCCTCAGCGCAGCGGCCCACTCACCCTTCTCACTCCACAAGAACTTCAGGTGGTACGGCTGGCCGCCACCGGCCACACCAACAAGGAGATCGCCGCACAGCTGTTCCTCAGCCCGCGGACCGTCGGCCACCACCTCTACAAGGCGTATCCGAAACTCGGCGTCACCGGCCGCGCCGAACTGACCGACCTCCTCTAGCCCGCGAGTAACGTCAGTCATCGGCTTCCCGGACACCGGTCACGATGACCGATGCGTCACGGGGAAGCCCCCGCCTAGCGTTTCCATCGTTCAGACAGCGGCCGCAACGCCAACGAGGAGACGACAATGACGAAGTACTTTCTGAGCCTCCCCCACGACTCCGCCGAGGAGCCGACGATGGAGAGCATGGACCCCGCGGAACTGCAGCAGATGATGGCCGAGGTCGATGCGTTCAACACCGCCCTTGTGGAGGCGGGCGCGTTCGTGTCCGCCGGAGGCCTGCAGCCCCCGTCCAGCGCGACCACGGTGGACTACTCCGGCGACAGCCCCGTCCTCACCCCAGGCCCCTTCGTCGAGGCCAAGGAGTACCTCGGCGGCTTCTGGATCATCGAGGCGGAAAACGACGACGTCGCGATCGAATGGACCAAGCAGGCCTCGCGGGCACTGCGAAGCAGGATCGAGGTACGCGCCCTCCAGGAGGCGCCCCCCGCCTGACGGTCCGGCACACAACGCCGAGCGGCCCAACACCCGTACGGTCCGGTCAGAAACATTGGATGGGGCGTACGGGTGCTGACCCGCCCGGCTCTGAAGTCGTCTGGCAGTCGATGAAGCCCACTGACCCTTTCCCGCGACGAGGACGCGCGCCAACCACTGATGGCCGCCGTGCTACCCGACCCGCCCCAACAAGCTCAGACAGATCGGATACCTGCGTCAGCCCGTTTTAGACGGCCAGCGTCACCATCCCGTTGGCCGTGGTCACGACCACCACGCCGGGAGGGACGAACTCGAGTTCCGTGATCTGCGTGCCCAGCTGAATGACCTTCTCCGCCTCGGTAGCGCCGTCCTTCCAGACTCCCAGCGTCCCGTCCGCTCCGGCCACGACCAGCAGTTCGCTCAGGTCGTACGCGGCGACCGCGGTGATCTCCGCGGGCAGCGGGGTCAGTTCGAGCTCCCGCTTCTCCGGCGCACCCGGCCGGTCGAACAGGTGGGCGACCAGGCGGTGGTCTTCCGGCCACAGCAGGACCGGGCCGTCCGCCGAGTCCGCGAGCGCGGGGAGCGTGTCGCTCCGGCTCCACGCCACCAGCCGGGCAGGTCCGGCGTCACCCCTGAGCTCCCAGACGGAGTTGATCCCCTCCGACAGACACGTGAACAGCGTGCGCCCGCCGAGGGTGCGGAGCCGTCCGACGGCGATCTCCCCGCCGTCCTGGCCACCGGGCCAGGGCGGGTCGGCGATGGCCGTGACGTGCCAGCGACCGGGCCCGTCCCCGAGGCGCAGCCGCCACAGATGAACGTCCTTGTCCGTCTCCGTGGGAAAGCCCCCGACGACGATCTCCAGCGGTTCGGTGCCTGTCACCGTCACGGCCCCGGCGACCTGCAGCTCAGGGAACTCCATCGTGGTCACTTCCCCGGTCCGCATGTCCGCGAAGAACAGGATGCCGCCGCCCTCCTCGCCGTTGTGGTGACCGGCCACGACGAGCGTGTCATGGCCGTCGATCACGGCGGCGGCGACATCGAGCAGGGTGACGTCCTGGAAGGACACCGGCTCGGCGAGCGGCTGCCCGTCCGCGAGACCCCAGGTGATCAGGACAGCGGTGACCTCGTCCTGCTCCTTCGTACTGATCAGGGCGGAGACGGCGACGCGACCGGCAGCAGTGAAGGCCACAGCCCTGTCGACGGTGCCCCTGAGCTCACCCCGCTTGGGCGGCAGCGGTTCCTCGTCGTCCGGCCGGAGCCGCCACTCGAACACGCCTCCCGTGTCCCCGGCCACGCCGCACAGCAGGACGGGTGAACCGTCCACCTCCGTCAGGCGCACCGCGTCCACGGATTCCGGGAACTCCTCCACGATCACGGTGTCCCACGTGTCCTCCGCTCCCGGCGACGCCCAGGTGAGGATGACCCCGCCCGCGCCGCAGCCGGTGGCGGCCATCACCCGGCCGCCGATCATCGCCGCGTGCGCGTCGCAGACACCGCCGCGTACGTCGATCACGTCACCGGCGGCGGGGCTGCTTTCGCGAATCAGGGCGATGGTCCGGCCCACGACGGCTTCGTAGGTGTCTTCCGGGGCTCCGAAGTCACTCCGCCACGTGGTCGAGTGGATGCCACCGGACCCGTCGGAGTGGTCCAGCGTGGTGATCGCGCCACCGCAGCTGTGCTGCCGGGGGAACGCCGCGCCGCCGGGCATGACGTCGGCGTCGATGACGAAGGTCCCCTCGCTCGACCCGGCCACCAGGATCATGCCTTCCGGATCCGCCGCCACGTGGACCGCGCCGTACCAGCCGGGCACCGGCTCCGCCGCATGGTCACCGGCCGGTTCCAGGCTCTGGCCGGTCCATTGCCAGGGGCGCAGCCTGCCGTCCGCTCCACCCGACAGGAGTAACTCCCCGGCCAGGGCCAGGCTGAGGACCGGCCCGGAGTGCGCGGCCCGGACCTCGATGCGGGTACGGGACACCAGGTCGTAGAGCTCGATCCGGCCGTCTCCCCGGCCCAGGGCCACCCGGGAGGCGTCGGCCGCCAGAGCCGTGATCATCGAGCCGCCATCGGCGGCGAACTCGCCGACCGGCTCCGCCGAGGCGGGATCGACCGCCGCCAGCCGGGTGCCGTCGGACACCAGCAGGACCGGATCCCCCTCGGCCCCGCCCGCGGCGACATGCACCGCACGGAAGCCCAGGGCGATCGGACCGCTGAGCGGAGTCCCGCTGCGCAGGTCCCACAGGTGCAGCTCCCCGTGATAGGAGGTGGTCGCCACCACCGCCCGTCCGGCCACCTTGAACGTCGCCATCCCCACCACCCCGCCGGGCGGCTGGGCGACGAGCCGGCGCGGCCGGGTCCGCAGCATGTAGCCCAGCAGGGGCCACCACGGCTGGGCCAGACCCAGCGCGAGCACCCGGGCCAGCACCGGCTGGGCCGAGCACAACATCGCCGCAGATTCCAGGTACGCCGCCCGCTCGCCCGGATCGTCGCCCGCGTACATCGCCAGGGCGCGCCGGTAGGTCTCGGCCTCCGCCAGGTCGTGGGCGTCGCTGCCGGGCAGCGCGTGCAGCAGCCCGGCAGGCTCGGCGGCGACCAGGAACGAGGCGTCGGACATGAGCTCGCCCAGCAGGCCCACGGCGGCCCCGTGCTCGGCCGCGTAAGCGCGGGCGTAAGGCGCGCTCTTGAGCCAGTCCCCGCCGCACGCCGCGCGGAAGTACTCGATGACGCCACGATGCGCGTCCGCGATGCTGAGCTGGCGATCCTCGGTCAGGTACTCGCGGAACGTGTCGTGATAGAGCTGGACCGGCCCGTGATCGCCGTCTCCGCGGAGGTACTGCGCGCAGTCGTCCAGGATCTCGGCGACCTGGTCGCCGGGCAGCCCCGTCACACCCGACAGCTCGTCCAACGTCAGGCCCGTGCCCCGGGCGACGGCCAGCGCCCCCAGAATCGGCTTGAACCGGCGGCGCCACTCCCGCTCGTTCTTGCGCAGCCCGCTGTGCATCCATTGCCGGTACAGGCCGGCCAGCGTCCTGGGCAATGGAACCGTCTCGGGGTGCCGGGCGAACACCGCGGGATCGCGGAGCAGGTCGTTCACGATGTGGTAGGCGTACAGGAAGTTCCGGCCGCCGAGCCGGGACAGATGGTCGATCCAGCTCTGCCGGTGGGCGACGTCGGCGAGCCTGAGGCGAAGGTAGTCCCGCAGGTCCGTGTCGGACGTCCGATCGAGCTGAACGGCCGCCTCCGGCAGCAGCCGCAGCGCGATCGGATCCGGGCGGCTGGTGCAGAGGAACCGCAGCCACGGCGGCAGGCCCGACCCCGGCCCCTGAGCGACCGTGCCCAGCAGCGCGGCGATGTTGTCTTCCGGATCGTAGGTGTAGGCGGCGCTCAGGTCGTCGACGGCCACCAGGACGGTCCCGGGGGCGGCCACCTGCCGCAGCGGCCTGCGTACCAGCAGACCGAAAGCGCGGCGGGCGGGCATCCCGCGCTCGATCGTGACCGAGATTCCGGTCACCCTGCCGCCGGAGGCCACCGAGCCCACGGCGACGTCGGCCCGGTTGCTGATCGTCATGCCCGGCTCGGCGATCTCGCGCACCAGCGCGTCGGCGAACCCGGGGACGAGCTCGGCCAGCGATTCGGACAGGGCCTTCACGAAGTCGATCGGATCAAGGCTCGCCTCGGCGCCGCTCATCGCGCAGAAGTACGGCCGCGCGAGCAGGACACCCCGGATGCCCGGATACCGGCCGGGTTCTGCCAGGCCTCCGCCGTGGAGGTGCGCCAGTTCCCGGACGAGCGTCGTCTTGCCGCATCCGGGAGACCCGGTCACCAGGAACACGGGCTCGCCCGGCTCCGACAGCCATGCCTCGACCGAGTCCAGCACACCCGCCCGCAGAATCGTGTTCTCGGGAAGCTGCGCCCCGGCGACGGCCACGCTCAGCCCTCCGATCCGGAGATCGTCACATCCGCGCCCGACAGCGAACCGCCCGGCAGGACCGTCCCCTGGACCTCGGCCTGGCCGTGAACGGTTCCCCCTGACAGACCCTTCACCCGGGCTCCGGCCACCTCGCCCGCCACGTCACCGGTCAGCTTGGCCGCGCCGACGATGTGGGGCCCGCCGGACGTCTCGCCCGCGAAGACCAGCTCCCGGCCGAAGACCTGTCCGAGCAGGGTACGCAGGTGGTTGGCGGCCTGTGTCAGCTCCTTGTCGGCCGGGTCCACCGGCTTGGCGAACTCGTCACCGGCCAGGTACACCGTCAGCGCCCGCCTGGCCTCGATCAGCCGCGCCTCCAGGTCCGCCACCTTGTCCAGGTCGGCCACCAGGGGCGTGGCCTGCTCGGCCAGGACTCCCGCCGGGGCCTCGATCTCGACCTGCGCCGCCGCGTCCTTCCGCTCCCTGCGGCGCCTGATCAGCTCGGCCGCCTGGTCGTACAGAAACTTGATGCCCTCGCTCAACGCCACCGCGCTCAGCGCGGCCAACGTCACCGGATCCGCCATGCCAGTCTCCTCGCGTGCGCTGTGCCGTCAGCACACCAGAGATCCCCCGCGGGGACCACCTATACGAACCGCCTGAACCGGTCCGTCAGTTCGTGAGTGTGAGCGGGTTGACCAGGTCGGCGTAGACGAGCAGACCTGCCATGATCATCATCGCGAGTGCCGCCGCGTACGTCAGCGGCAGCACCTTGGCGATGTCGACGTGCTTGGGCGCCGGCCGGCCATCTTCTCCGGCAGGTTGAAGATCGAGCCCGCCACCCTGGCCGTCAGCGCGCCCATGTACCCGATCACCTGGCCGGCGCTCTGCCGCTGCCTCACCTCGCTGGGCCGTACCCCGAGAAAGCCGACGTTATGTAGTCGAACTCGCATCAGGGCGGCGGGCTTCACCCGGCGGTGGGCGGGGATGGCCGGGTGTCGGTCCAGCCGGACTCCAGCACCACCTCGACCCGGCCGCCCTTCTTCGGCAGGCCGGTGACCTCGTAGGCCAGCACCTTGGAGGTGTCGGGGTCGATGATCAGTCTGCCCCGGGTGGGTTGGCCCCGCTGGATCGGGAAGGTCACGGAGACGCCCGGCCGCCCCCGCGGATCGGTGGTCCGGCCTTCGACCCGCACCGCGGGCAGCGTCGCCAGCGCCTGGTAGGCGGCGCCGCGCACCTGTGGGGAGGCGGGCAGCTGGTACAGGAGCGCTGCCAGGGTGGGCGGCAGGCCGTCCTCCACCGAACCGGCGAAATCCCGATCCCTGAGGATCGCCTCAGCGGCCCGCTTCTTCAGGGCTTCGGGGTCGGCGGGCAGCGCCCCGATCTCCTTCAGGGTCATGGGCCTGGCACTCCAGTAGAGCCTCTGCTCGCCCTTGAGCCGAGTGAGCGTGCCCTCACCGGGCGAGGTGGAGTAGACGCCGCCGTCCTTCCCCATCTCCCATTCGGCCGGCGAGCCGTCCCGGCGCCATGCCTCCAGGTCCAGCGGGCGTACGGCAAGCTGCCTGCGGCCGATCCAGCCTCGGCCGTTCTTGGTCACCCACCTCTCCGAGAGGTATGACGTTTCCAGACGGTAGGTGTTGCCGTTCTGGCCGTACGGTCCCGCCGAGCCCACGTACAGCTCCTTGAGACGCCAGTAGGCGCCTTCCGGGGCGGCTCGGGCCTTGGCGGCGGCGGCCAGCAGGATCGACGTGCCCGACAGGGAGGTGCCGCCGGGTGTGGGCGAGGGCGATGCGGTGAAGCTGACCTGGCCGACGAAGACCGCCGCGGCTGCCGCTGCCGCTGCGAGGCCGATGGCGCCGGCCCGCCACGGCAGACGCCGGACCTTCCGGTGCGGGCGCGCCTGGGTCGCCATGATCGCCGCGCGCAG
Source organism: Nonomuraea sp. NPDC059023 (assembly GCF_042740095.1). Taxonomy (NCBI): domain Bacteria; kingdom Bacillati; phylum Actinomycetota; class Actinomycetes; order Streptosporangiales; family Streptosporangiaceae; genus Nonomuraea; species Nonomuraea sp. NPDC059023. Next base: position 225,308 of record NZ_JBHYIO010000017.1, read on the forward strand.
CTCGCGCGCGCCGGGCCCCTGATCCGGCGCGTGCGGTGCCGGGTCGATGGCCCTCACCAGGTTGTCGATGTCGCTCATGCTTCCCCCATCGCGATCGTCAAGGACGCCTGCCGCTCCAGCGCCGCCGCCATCCGTTTGCGAGCCCGGTGCAGCCGGGTCCGGGCGGCGATGGCCGTACATCCCAAAACCTTGGCGATCCGCCGGCTGGTCAGGCCCTCCCAGCAGGCCAGCGCCAAGACCTCGCGGTCACGTTCAGGCAACCCGTCGAAGGCGGCGCGAACATGGTCCAGATCGACCTGTTCGACCGGCCGGTCGGCTGCCAGTTCCGCGCGCAGCCGTTCGGTCAGCACGGCTCTGCGCATCTCGCCGCGCTGCTGGTTGGCCAGCACGCGACGGGCCACCCCGTACAGCCACAGCAGCGCCTCCTCGCCCTCGGGTACGTCGCCGATGCGCCGCCAGGCGGTGAGGAACGTCTCGGAGATGACATCGGCCGTGTCATCGGGGGAACCGGTGCGCCGGACGGCGTACTGATGTATCGCCGGGTAATACGCGTCATAGACCGCTTCGAAGCGATCTCGGTATGTCACAAGGTCTCCTTGCCGCAAGGTGCCGGACATCTGGTAAATGTCCGGCACCTTGCGGAATGTGGCAGCCGCCCACCTCGCAGTGTCGGCGTCCTGCGTCAGCCCTGTCGTTCCAGGGCCACCTGCTCACGAACCGCCGGCACCACCTGCTCGGCGAAGCGCGTGAGCTGCTCCCGCTGATCGCCCTCCGGCCAGAAGACGAACGCGTCGATACCGTGCCCGACCGCCAGATCCGTCAGCTCGTCCACCCACTGCTCGGCCGGCCCCTTCAGAAACCCCTCCGCCGCGCCGCCCGTAATGGTGCCGCCCGCGTTGTAGACACGCCGGATGTCGGACGGTTCGCGGCCCGCCGCCCGCGCCGCCTCGTCGACGCGGGCGCTCATCTCGGGCAGCCGATCCGGCGTCGCCCACCCCGACGACGGCACCCAGCCGTCGGCCAGCCGCCCCGTCAGCGCGAGCGCCTTCGGCCCGCCGGAACCCACCCAGATGCCGATGTCGTGCGCGGGCGCCGGTCCCGTCTGAGCGCCGCGCAGGTGATAGTGCTCGCCCTCGAAGCGCTGGTTGCGCTCGCCGCTCCACACGGCCCTGATCACCGTGATCGCCTCCTCCAGCGCGCCGAGCGCCTCCTTGGGTGTACGGCGCGGCCCGCCGTACGCGTCGATGGCGTCCCAGAACGAACCGGCCCCAAGCCCGAGCTCCACCCGGCCGCCGCTCAGCAGGTCGAGGCTCGCCGCCGCCTTGGCCAGCACGGCGGGGTGGCGCAACGGCAGGTTCGCCACGTCGGGGAAGACCGTGATCCGCTCCGTCTTGGCCGCGATGACGCTGAGCAGGGTCCAGGTGTCCACGTACCGGCGCTGGTAGGGATGGTCCTGCACGCCGATCAGGTCAAGGCCGAGCCGGTCGGCCAGTCGCGCGTACTCAATGAGGGGATCGGCGCTGTTCGGCACCAGGAAATACCCGAAGTCCGTCATGGCTCTGAGTATGGGACTACTCATGCGCCCGGCCGGGGACGGGCTCACCGTGGCCTCATGGACGCCATGTCACAGACCCGGGCAGCGGCGGCGCGATACGCGAGCAAGCGGGATGACCGCGCGCGCATCCAGCGCCGCCGGGAGCAGACCGGGCACCACATCGTGGACGACGCCGACCAGGTGACCGCCAGGGCCGAGCGGCTCGTCCAGCACGGAACCGTCTCCGTCGCCACCGTGGAACGCCTCTCGGAGCAGAGCCCCGACCGCCTGCTCGAACGCATCGTCGGCGTCTCGGCCGACTTCCAGCCCGCCAACTTCCTGGCCAGGGGAGCGCGGGCCATCACCTCCGTGGGCCGCATCACCCAGGGCTCCAACGGCCGCGCCATCCCCGTCGGGACGGGCTTCCTGGTCGCGCCCTCGCTGCTGCTCACCAACAACCACGTGCTGCCCGACCAGGACAGCGCGGGCGAGGCCGAGGTCGAGTTCGGCGCCGAGATGAGCATCGACAACGACCCGCCCGCCTGGACCCGCTTCCGCCTCGACCCGTCGGCGGCGTTCGTCACCGACGAGGAGCTCGACTACACGCTCGTCCGCGTCGTCCCCGCCGCCGACGGCAGGACCGCCGGCGACCTGTACGGCTGGAACCGCCTGATGGCCCGCCAGGGCAAGATCGTCACCGGCGAGCCGGTCAACCTCGTCGGCCACCCCAACGGCCGGCTCAAGGAGATCACCATCCGCCGCAACGAGCTGACCATGCAGCTCGACCATTTCCTCCACTACAGCGCCGACACCGAACCGGGCAGCTCCGGCTCGCCCGTCTTCAACGACCAGTGGGAGGTCGTCGCCCTCCACCACTCCGGCGTCCCCGGCGAGGACGGCGCCTGGATCGCCAACGAGGGCGTCCGCGTCAGCTCCATCCTGTCCGGCCTGCCCGCCGGCCTGCTGTCCGAGCTGGGCGCCGCCCCGCTCGCCGCGGAGTCGATCGCGCCGGTACGGCAGGCCGGCGCGCCCGCCCGCCCCTCAGCCTTCGGCGGCACCCGCCACCTCGTCTTCCTCCACGGCCGGGGCCAGACGGGCCGAGACCCCCAGACCATGCGCCGCGAGTGGATCGCCGGGCTCAACAAGGGCCTCACCCTCGCCGGCCTGCCGACCGTGGAACCCGCCGACGTGTGGTTCCCCTTCTACGGCGACACCCTCACCGAGCCGCGGGAGTCCCTGATCCCCGCCTCCCCGACCACCCGCGTCGTCTACGAGCAGCTCATCGGCGAGGCCGCCGCGCTCGCCGGCCGCCCCGCCGACGGCCGCCGCGAGGGGCTGCTGACCGGCGTCCAGGGCGCCCTGTCCTGGCTGGCCTCCGCCACGAACCTCGACCACCTCCTGATCGCCGCCGTCTTCCGCGACGTGGCCGCCTATCTCGACGACTCCTCGGTACGGCAGGCCGTACTGGCCAGCGTCGAACGCACCCTCCCGGCCTCCGGCCAGGTGGTCCTCGTCGCCCACAGTCTCGGCACCGTCGTCGCCATGGACCTGCTCACCCGCCTGCCCGCCGCGCTGGAGGTCCCGCTCCTGGTGACCCTGGGCAGCCCGCTGGGCCTGGACGCCGTCCAGGGCCGCCTGCTGTCGGGGGGCCCGCACCGCCCCGACCGGGCCGGCCAGTGGCTCAACGTCTGGTCGCAGTCGGACCCGGTGAGCATCGGCTGCCCGCTGGAGGACGACTGGAAGGGACAGGTGGACGAACGCGCCGTCGACAACCCGCTCCAACGCTCCCACGACGTGGCCGAGTACCTGTCCCACCCGCACGTGGCCCGAGCCCTGCTACGCCACCTCACATAGGTCGTCATTCAAGCAAGGCAGGATGCCGAAGATCATCCACCTTGACCGCGACGTCCGCCGCCCGCACCGGCCCGACCTCCCGCTCGTACCGCTCATAGGCGGGCAGCCGCCACCGCTCCTCCGCGCCGGCGCGCCGTTCCAGCGCCGCCGCGGACATCCACAGATGCACGCTCAGCTCGGCCGCCAGCCCCCGGCCGAGCAGCAGCGTCCCGTCCAGCACCACCACCCCGCCCGGCGGCACCTTCTGGTACGGCACGCGAAACGCCCGGTCGGCGACGCTGTCCCAGAGCCGGGGGAGCACCTGGCCGGAGCCGTTGAAGACCTCCCTGGCGATGGCCTTCACATCCAGCCAGTCGTCGTAGAAGGAGTCAGGATCGGTCCTGCCGAATTCGAGCCGAAGCGAGGCGGGCCGCAGAAAGTCCCAGGCCGACACCCTGATCACCGGCCGCCCCAGCACACGGAGCGGCTCCGCCAGCGCGTCCGCGTAGCCGTCCGGCCGGGCGGCGGGCGCCCCGTCCACGATCACCCGCGCGGGCGCGTCCCGGGGCAACTCCACGACGCGCCGAACCAGCTCCTCGACCAGCGACTCCGGCGAGATCGGCCGCACCCCCATGCCACGACCCTAGTGCCCGCGCCCTTCCCGAACCCGGGCGGCACCCCTCGATCTCACCCGAGGCCCGGAACGCCGAAAGGCCGGGCTGAGCCCGGCCTTTCGCAGGTGGAGCGGACGACGGGAATCGAACCCGCGTAGCTAGTTTGGAAGACTAGGGCTCTACCATTGAGCTACGTCCGCGCGAGCCGGTCCAAGTCTGGTCTAGACTTCATCCGGTCGTCAGGGCGTAAGCGTACCGGAGTCTCGGGGAGCTTGCGCACCGGGCGCGGCGGGGCGTGGCGCAGCTTGGTAGCGCGCTTGCTTTGGGAGCAAGAAGTCGCAGGTTCAAATCCTGTCGCCCCGACTTGCTGTTTCGCCAGGTCATCCGACCTGGCGAAACACAGGTGAAATGATCTTTGCTCCTCCGATGGGAGGAATTTGGGAGATCAACTCCCAGTGGCCCAGATGGGGCTCCAGGAGCGCCTGTAATACGGGCACACTCGAAGGACCCTTTCGGGCGCGCGCCTTGAGAGACTGGACCCACCGGCGCTCAAGCCCCGCCAGAAGCCGCTTCAGGATCTCTGGTTCGATATGTGAATAGATTCTCTGGATTCCCGGCAGCTTGTGCCCAAGCCGCTTGAACTGAGCCGCTTCCGGGATGAGATCTCCGATCATCCACGTCTTGTGCGAATGACGAAGATCATGGGGTGTTGCGCCAGGCTCGATGGGCAGCCAACTGGCGACCGCCCGCGCTTCCATCGCCGCACGATCCCAGCGGCCACGCCTGATGACCAAGCGCCCCTCGCCGTTCACCAACAGCGGCAGACGCGCCCGATCCTTGTATGGGACTGGCAGGCCATCCACCGCCGGACGGAAGTATCGGTTGGCGAAGTTGGACCGACCCTGATGTGAACCGTCCTGCGCCCGGAAGATGTAGTCGCCGCCATGGCACTCGCACCTGGCCGGCTTCACCCGCTGAAGGTGATCCGACATGAGGGACGTCAGAAACGGGGGGAGATGTACGTCTCGCCGCGAGTTCTGCTTGGGCGGTGCCTTGATGAACCGACCACGGACCTCCCTGAACTGCCACTCCACGCGAATCTCGCCGAGCCTGCAGTACCTCCGCTCCAGACCGCGGATCTCGCCTCCACGCATGCCTGTGTAGCCGCGCACGATGACTTCCAGGAACTCGTCAGGGCGCCCTGAGATCATCGAGGCGCGTTCAGCGGTCTCCAGCGTCTGGTTCTCGTCCAGCCAGAGACTCTCCTCGGTGGCGGACGCGTGGATGTCCTGCCGCCCCCGTCGGCGTCGCTTCCGTGCCGGATTCTTGTCGATCCAGCCACCCAAGACGGCGTCCTCCAAGATGGTGCCAAGGACGCTCCGCGCCTTGGCTGCGACGGAAGCGGCAAGACCTTTGCGCCGGACATCCGCCTCGAAGCTATCGAACTCCATCGGGTCCATTTGCTCCAGGTCGTTCAGCGTCAGACCGCCAAATGCGGGCAGTATGTGGTGAACGATCATGTAGGCGTAGTTCTCGTCTGTGGTCTCTGCGAGGTCCTGAGCTGCCGCCCATTTCCTGATCCACTCGCGGAGTGTGATGTCGCCCTTCTTGGGGTCTCGCCAGCGGCGACGGCGGACCTCTGCTTCCTGCTCTCGGCCCCAATCCAGCGCTTCCTGCTTGGTGGCGAACCCCGGCCGGCTTCGCTCTCCGGCCGGGGTCATGTACTTCACTCGCCATGGGGTGGGGCCATTGCCGCGTTTCTCGGCATAAGCCACTGTGCTTCGACCTCTCCTTCTCAGCGGATCGTGACGATGCCTCCTATGGGGTTGCCCAGGTCCACCTCGACCTGGAGTGGGCCGGCGCTGGCGATGACTTCGATGCCAGTGCTCGCTTTGGTGGACGGCGTAGGCCCATGTGAAGGCTCGGGTGACGGCTCGCTACTCGGCGTTGGCGTTGCGCTGGCATCGGCCGTCTCGCTAGACCTCCTTATTGGTGTTGGCGACGGTGCAGAGGGCGATGGCGTGGCGCGCTCCAAGGGTTCCCCCTCTGCGACGCGTGCTGGTGACTTGCGAGGCCTGCTGGAAGGCATCGGCGGGATCACTGCAACGCGAGGTTCGCGAGCCACGTCGGGGGCAACTGGTACTACTCGGGCGGGTAACACTGGGAAGGTCGGCAGCGCACTGTCGACCACGGGGGAGGCGCCGCCAACACCTGTTGCAATCGCCGCCCCACAGGCGATCGCAACAGTCTGCTGCCGTACGGGCTCCATGAAGAGCTGCCCGAGAGGAGCGAGGGCTAGTGTCGCCTTGCGGAGGATGGCCCGCACGGCAGTTAGCGCATTCTCTGACGATTGTTCGGTGTTGACCACGATGAGACGACGCTCTGCAGTTGTATCGTCGTCAACGATCGCGGCTAGGGCCGGGTCGAGCTCAGCGCGGCAAAACCCTCGGGGGTCACCGTCGCTCATGCTGCGAGCCTCTCAGCCACGAGGCCGCAGATCTGGACCCAGACGGCTCGCTCCCGTGGAGGCGCCGGATAGCCCAGCGGGTTGACCACGATCCGTATGGAGTGGCCGTGGACCTGGAGTGCCACCATGCGTTGGACCCCTTCCGGTGCTCTGAGTGCCTCCACGAGTTCTGCGGGCGGGTCCCCGACGTTCAGGTGTGCTTCCAGGCGTCGCTTTTCGGCTCGGACGCGTTCGTCTTCGGGGCGTCCGGCTTCGATGTGATCGACGAGGTGGGTAAGCCCTTGCCGCCCCATCGCGGCAAGGGCTTTGTTCTGGAGATGACGGATGGAATCGATGGATGAAAGGGGTTGGGACGTCACGTCCACCTCCCAGTGGGTGCGGTGGTGTTTGTGATCCCTCGCGACGGGTTTTGCGTTGTTTGCCTACTTGATGTCATGACACGCAAGTGAGGCTAGAGGTGAGTGCTATTCGTGATCGGACCGTTACTCTGGGTTCGATCATGCCGTCTGGGGCGCCTATCCCGCCTTGTCCTGATCGGCGCGTTGCTCTCTCAGGGCCCGAAGTTCGTCCCTGACTGCGGCCAGGTCTTCTTGTTGTTCGCTGACTTGTCTTCGAAGGGGTTCAAGCTCGGCGCGCATCGCTGCGCGGATCGCATCAACCTGATCCATAGCTGCCTTCTCGGCGACACTCGCAGGCGCGGTCTGGGTGTCGTCTAGCTGGAGGTGGGCGGGGTCGTCCGAGTAAACGGCCGCGGTCATCTCCTCCGGCCCCACGCCGATAGCGGGGTACCGCTTTCGGAGGGCCTTGCCCATGGCAACGAGGCTTTCGTGCTTGGGCTTGCTCGACCCTGTGCGCCAACGACTGAGTTGCGATTGGTCCATGGGGACGAGCGAGGCCAACTGCGCCTGCGACATGGACGTCTCGTTGAGAATCCTGTCGATCAAGGCCCGCAGTCTGTCGGGCCATGCTGGCGTGACCATGTACATGACCATACGGCTATGCTCATACCCGTGTCCAGTTATGCAGATCTGCATAGGCCCTGGTCACGCCAACAATTCCTTGGGCCCCATGCATAACTGCAGGTCTCAACTATGGGCGTGACCCAATTTGACTTCGAAAAACTCTTGTCATGGGCTATGTACATAACCTAGGTTCATGTACATGAGCCACACGGAACCGACGGTCCGACTGCGACCCGACGTGGGAAAACGGCTGAAGGCCGAGTTCGGCGTCACCAGTGACCTGGCGCTCGCCAGACGGCTCGGCATCGACCAGAGCCACTACAGCCGCGTCCAGAGCGGCGACTCCGACCCCGGCCCCAAGTTCCAGGCGAAGCTGCTCGTCGCCGTCCGAGAGATCGACCTCGACTGGTACGACCTCTTCGAGGTCTTCCCCGCGGCGAGTTGATCAACGTGGACCGCTGGATGACCAAGCACGAGCTCGCCATTCACTTCGGGCTCGTAGATGAGAACGGCAAGCCACAGGTCTTCACCATCGGCCGCAGGGCCGCTTCCGGCGAGTGGCCTTCGCACATGCCGAACGGGAAACTGCGGTTCTCCCCCGAGGACGTGGCGGCCATCGAGGACATGCTCCGTCATCCCGCAACGCGTCGACGGGAAGCCGCCAAACCCGAGCAGGTGGAGCAGCGGGTTCGACGTCAGACGAAGCAGAACCGAGCGGGTCGCGGCGCCTCGCCGCGAGGGGCTGGGCTGCTCGGCCTCATTGATTTCGACGCCGCTACAACCCTGAAGAACCGGCGCGGCTCGGAGGGCTCAGCATGAACGAAATCCAGCTCTTCGACAACGGCGAGTTCAATCTGGAGATCACTCCGGTTGGTGAGAGCTTCATCGTCAATGCGCCTGGCCTGGCTCGTGCCCTGGGTAGCCGTGACGCCAACACACTGGTGGCCAGCGTCCCCGACGACGAGAAGGGGAAGGGGTACGGAGTAGTCCGTACCCCCGGCGGTGACCAGCAGGTTTGGCACGTGACCGAGGCCGGGTTCTATCGCGTGCTCGGTCAGCGGCAGGCCGCCCGCATCAAGAACGTCGCGATCCGCGAGATGGTGATCCGCTTCCAGAAGTGGATCTTTGCGGAAGTACTTCCCGCGATTCGCCGCGGCGAACTTCTGGCTCCGCAGCAGCGGGCGATCCCACGGGACTACCCGTCGGCTCTCCGCGCACTGGCGGGCGAGGTTGAGGCGCACAACGAGACGAAGCTCGAACTCGAACACGAGAAGCCGCTGGCCGAGGCGTACCGCGACCTGATGGACGCTGACGGCAGCTTCGACTGGGCGGCAGTGGCGCAGATCTTCGCCAGGGTCACCGGCGGCCTTGGTCGCAACAGGTTTCTCGAACTGCTGCGCGCCGACGGCTTGAAGGTCCTCAAGGAGAACAACACCCCCTACCAGTTCAAGGGGATGGATCGCTTCTTCAAGGTCGGCCCCGTCAAGGGCGGAAACAAGGCATTCCCCATCACGCGGGTCACCCCGGAAGGGCTCGACTGGCTTCGCAGGCGGCTGATCAAGCACTTCAACCACCAGTCGGCCCTGTTCGCGATCGGAGAGATCGCGTGATGGCGAAGAAGAAGTCTCCCTCGCTGCCGTGGCTTCCGCCGAGCGGCCCGTCCTGGTGGATGTGCGCCAAGGGTCACGTCAACCCTCGCACCGCTACGAGATGCGGGAAGTGCCGATGACCGCCGCCCAGAGGCTCGCCGCTGCCGAGGCGATCGTCGCCCTGTCCCTGCGTACGACGCTGCTGGCCGAGATCGACCGGGCTGACGACGAGTCCGCGCACGCCACGAACTTCTGAGGAGATCCCCATGCTCAACGATGCCCAGCGCCGGGTCCGCTACTTCGCTCAGACCGGCCGCAGCGAACTGACGCCCCGTCAGCGCCGCCGGGTCCGGCACAAGGACAACCACCAGTCGGCTCTCGCGGTGATCGCGCGGGACGAGAAGACGAAGGCGAAGGTCGCAGCCGCCGAGCAGCGCAAGCGCAGCGCCCTGCTGCCCGCCACCAGCAAGTAGGTGGCCCCCGCCGGCGCACACCGGCGAAGGCCCCATCCCGCTCAGAGATCCGAAGAAGAGGAGCAGGACATGAACACAAGCGTAATCCCCGCTGAGGATGACGTCGCCGGCCAGACCGAGGTGTGGGAGGACCTGAAGCGCCTCTCGCCGCGCGACTACCAGCAGGCCGTCCACAACATCGAGACCCGTCTGGGTGAGCGTCTGGCTGGTGTCCGATGATGCCCGCGCAGGACCGTGAGGGTCTGCTGGATGGCTTGATCGTGGCCGTCAACCTGTTGACCGCGCACCCGGAGCTGGCGCCGTCCGATGTCGGCTATGCCGACCCGTGGCCGTTCTACGTACACACCGTGGAGGGCGCTCTCGCCTGGATCCGCGTGATGAATGGGCCGCCAAGGTCGGGCTTGATATTCGAAAGCACCAGCGACCGTCTCCGCCTGTTCGGGCAGATCCGCGGGCTCAAGGTGGTGGTAATCCTCCGCCAGCACGGCCTCGCGGAGCGGGCCGAGGTGCCACACCCTTCCGACCCGCACGGGCGACGCACCTGGTGGCGCATCCCCAAGGCGCTCGCCGACGCCATCGACCTCACAGACGGCAACATCATCGCCCCTCTCGTTGAGCAGCCGGAGCGTGCGTCATGAGCAACACCGAAGCCGAGCGCGCCGCGTACACCGCCGGGCTTCGCGCCCTGGCAGACATCCTTGACGCCAACCCCGACCTGCCCTTGCCGTACGACGGCGACGGCAAGCCGCTGAGCTTCATCGAGGGCATCGCGGCCGAGTCTCGGCGCGGCGCGGCAGTGTTCGCCCGCGTGATGCCGGGTCCGGTGGAGAAGTCCGGCACCGACAGCCAGTTCTACCTCAAGGCGAAGTTGCACGGGTTGCGCGTGAAGTGGATCGCCACCCGTGAGGAGATGTGCGAGCGGATCGTGGTCGGCACGCGCGAGGTCGAGATCGAGGAGCCGGACCCGGAGGCCGTGGCCGCGCTGCCGAAGGTAAAGCGCGTCGAGGTCGTCGAGGACGTGGAGTGGAAGTGCCGCCCGGTGCTGGCCGGCGAGGTGGCGTCATGAGCGCCCCGGCGATCTCCCTGGTGCAGGCATACCCGTCGCCGTTCGAGGTCGCAGTCCTGCACCTCGTTGACGGGGCGGTCGCTCGCGTCCATCACCCGTTCGGAGTGAAGGACTACCACCCATCACCTTTCGAGGACGAGGCGTACGCGGTCATCCCGGGCGACAAGAACGCGATCGGCTGGGGCGCGGTCCCGTGCTGGCACTACAGCCTGCGCGGTATCCGCAACGGCCGGCACCGGCTGGACCGTGCTGCGTGGCATGCCGCGGCGGCTCTGCTGCGCATGGGTCCGGTCGTGTATGTGACCTACGAGGAGCGCGATTACTACGGCAAGCCTCGGTGGACCGCCGTGGCTGCCCGCCCGGCCGAGCAGGCGCGAGGTGCGGCATGAGCACCGACACCCAGGCGTGGCTGACGCCCGCAATCCAGGCGGCTGCCCGCGCCGTGCACCACCTTGCCCAGGAGGCAGCTGCTCATCCGGGACGGGCGGGTTTGTGGCGGGACAAGAAGGCCACCAAGGCGGCGCTGCGCAGGCTGTGCGCCCAGAGCGTGTATGTCGAGCATCCGGGCTGGGAGTACTTCCGCCAGTACCGGCTCTTCATGGAGCGAGAGCGGACGGCGCTGGCTGAGGCTGCCCGTCTCGCCGAGCAGACGGGAGGCGCAGCATGAGTGTGGAACTGGATTCGCCGCTCGTCTTCGACGCCGCTCTGCGGAAGATCGAAGAGTACTGGGCCGTGCCCATGATTCTGAGGAACCGGTTCGAGAGGGACCTGTTTCCGATCGTCGGCACCGAGCATGACCAGCTCGTCCCGTCCGGGATCGATAACCCGTACTGGGAGTTGATCCGCCGGCTTCCCTCCCGTAACGACGGCACCTGGCAGGGCGTCACCCCGTACGGCTATATCCGCGACCTGGACATTGGCCGGACGGCGCTCGTTACCACCTATGCGTGGTCGATCCCCAGCCCGGGTGACATCTCCTGGATCGCCTCCTTGCTTGATGGCCGCGCCGTGGTCGAGGTGGGCGCCGGGTCGGGCTACTGGGCGTGGCAACTCGCGCAGGCAGGTGTGGACGTCGCCCCGTATGAGCCCGAAGACCTGGCCGACAACACGTTCGTCGGCGCAGCCGAACCGTACGTCACCCTGCTCAAGGACGACGCCTCCGCTGCACGTGAGCACCCGGACCGGGCCCTGTTCATGTCGTGGCCGTCCTACGGCGGCTCGTGGGCCGCTCACGCACTGTCGGTCTACCAGGGCGACCTGTTCATCTACGCAGGCGAGAGCGAGGGCGGCTGCTGCGCCGATGACCCGTTCTTCCACCTGTTGGGCGCCGAGTGGACCGAGGTCGGAGACAGCCTGCATCACCGCACCTGGTGGGGCATCAACTGCCGCCTGATGGCCTTCCGCCGCAAGAGCCAGGCGGAGGCGACGTCATGAGCTCCTCCACGGACTTCGCGATCAGGCGGCTGACGCTTGAGGAGATCGACCGTCGCACGGAGCGCGGCTACCGCTGCGCCTCCGGGACCTGCTGGGACGTCGTCGCCTTCGAGAGCTCTTTCCTCTATCGGACTGGCAGGGCTGGCCGCATGCAGCGTTGTCACCGCTGGCTGTGCGGCAAGTGCGGCGGAAAGTTCGCCGCCAGGCACGGCATCGCGCTGGAGGCGACGTCATGACGGGCCGCTGGCTGTCCGTGGGCGAGGCCGCGTCCCGCCTGCACCGCACAGAGCGCGAGGTCCTCGCCCTCGTCATCGCCGGAACCCTCTACGCCGAGCTGCGAATGGACCACTACGAGCTGGCCGTCGATTCGGTGCAGGAGTACGCGCGCCGGCTGGAGAAGGCGCTCGCCTCGGAGCAGGCCACCTCAGGTGACGTCCTGGCCGAGCACGCGGGTCCGCTGGTCCCTCGCGACCCTGCCAACCCGGCCGAAGCCCAGATGACTGCGACCGACGAGCACGACTACAAGCGGGAGCGGGAGACGTGAGCGAGCAGATGACGCCGGTCTTTGAGGACCCTCCACCACTCGGCGTTCTTGCGGACGCGGACCAGTGGACACCCACCCGTGAGGCGCTCATAGCTCGGTCAGGTGAGTGGGCGCTGATCCTGGTCGGCCACTACGGCGACGCCAGCAAGCTCGTCGGACGCCTGCGCAAGAGCCGGGGCGTCTGGGCCGGCCACGAGTGGGAGGTCGCCGCCCGGAACACCCTGTCGAAAACCGACACCAAGGTCTACGCCCGCCACATCAAGCCCCTGGACTCCGACGAGGGAGACGAGCAGTGACGATGTCCACGCCGACTGGCCGACTCATTGGCCGCTGGGAGAGCGGAACGCCGGAATGGCATGCCGCCCGCGCTCAGCGGCTGGGCGGGTCGCGGATGTCGGCCCTGCTCGGTCTGTCGCCGTGGGAGTCGCCGTACTCGCTGTGGTGCCAGATGGCCGGCCTCGTGAAGCCCGATCAGCAGACGGCGGAGCAGGCGCGCGGACACTACCTGGAGGCCGGGATCGCGGACTGGTTCGCCGACCAGCACCCCGAGTACACGGTCCGGCCTGCGGGCACCTACGTGCACGCCGAGCGGGACTACCAGCTCGCCAACCCTGACCGGCTCCTGCTCGGCATGCCCGGCCACTTCCCCGAGCCGGGCGTCCGGGCAGGGCTGGAGTTGAAGACCGACGCCGACACCTCCGGCTGGGGCATTCCTGGCACCGACGAGATCCCGCTGTACTACCGGACGCAGGTCCAGTGGTACATGGACACGCTCGGCCTCGACACCTGGCACGTCGTCGTCCTGACCGGCCGGCTGGAGTTCCGCGAGTACGTCGTCCACTACGACCGGCTCGACTGCATGTGGATGCGGGACCGGGCCGAAGACTTCCTGTCGTCGCTGTACTGGCGGGACATGCCGGACCTGGACCACCATCCGGCCACCTACGCCACCGTCCGCAAGCTTCACCCGGACATCGACAAGGACGCGGCCTACGTCGCCGACCTCGATCTGGCGGTCGAGTTCATCGAAGCCACCGCCAGCCTGGCCGCCGCGCAGAAGCGCGAGCAGGAGGCCCGAGCGCGGCTGCTGGCCGCGATGGGCACCGCGCACCGCGCCTACTACGACGGCCACCGGCTGGCCCGCCGCCAGGCCAAGGGCGCCGGTACCCCGTTCCTGGTGGCCGAGCAGAAGCTCCCCAACCTTTCCGATCTTCTCCTTCATGGAGCCGCTGCATGACCATCACCGACAACCTGCCCGCAGTCCAAGGCAGTGGGGCCCTGGCCATCCAGCCTGCCCAGAGCATGTGGACGCCCGAGCAGCGCGCCGTCCTGGGCAGCCTCGGCGTAGACGCTGACTGCACGAACGCCGAGTTGGCCGGATTCTTGCACCTCTGCCAGCGCCGCGACCTGGACCCGTTCCTCAAGCAGGTCTACCTGATCGGCCGCTGGGATCGTCGGGCGAATCGGAAGGTGTTCACGCCGCAGACCGGCATCGACGGCTTTCGTGTGATCGCCCGCCGGGCGGCGGACAAGTCCGACATCGACTACGAGTACGAAGACACCATCTGGTTCGACGCCGAAGGCACCCAGCACGAGGTATGGCTCACGCCTGAGCCGCCGGTCGCCGCCAAGGTTGTGGTGATCCGCAACGGCAAGCGCTTCTCCGGGGTGGCCCGCTACGCCGCCTATGTCGACACGGACAAGGACGGCAACCCGAAGAACCAGTGGAAGTCCAGCCCGGACGGCCAGATCGAGAAGTGCGCAGAGGCCAAGGCCCTGCGCCGCGCCTTCCCTGAAGACCTCGGCGGCATGTACAGCGACGTGGAGATGGAGCACCTCGACGAGGAGGCGCCCCGCGAGGCGATCCAGGGCCAAACCGTCCGCGAGTCCGCCAACATGCGGTCCGCGGACGAGCCGGCCGACGGGGGCGCGGCCAAGCGGCAGCGAAACCAGATCGTCCAGATGCTGTCGACCAAAGGCGTCGGCAGTCCGGTTCTCGCCCTCGCCTACATGTCCCTGGTAGCGGAGCGGCCGATCAGGTCGATCGAAGAACTGAACGGCGCCGAGGCTGCGCAGGTGATGGCCGCGCTCGACCGGGGCGACCACCTGGACGATCTCCGCGAGATTGCCAGCGAGGACGGGTTCACGGCTAGCCAGGACGGCCAGTCATGAACGACGTCTTCCGGAAGGCCGAGTCCGGCTCCTTCGAGTTCCTCTCTGAAGACGCGGTGCTCACTCCCGCCGCCACGGACATGTTCTTGAGGCGACTCAACAACGAGCTTGGGCTGTCGCAGCTCGCGGTGAAGCGTGCGCGCGAAGCCGAGCTTCAGGCCGAGTACAACTACATGACCGCGCGGGCGCC
>NZ_JBHYIO010000018.1:0-231270 GCF_042740095.1 Nonomuraea sp. NPDC059023
ATCAGCCAACGCATCCTCGCACTCAACGCCGCCATCTGGCACAACTGGAACACCGGCGCACCCGTAAAACGGTCCCTGACCGCCTACGACCACTAACCCGAATTTCACATCAACGATCTAGCGGGAATCTTCCCGGCCTCTTCTGGGTTCAACGCATGCGCATATACGCATACGTTGATTCGAGCCGGGAGGACCGTGGCCATGTTCCAGGTACTGCGCGATCGTGCCTACCGCCGTCTGTTCGCCGCCCAGGTCGTCGCCCTCGTGGGCACCGGACTGGCCACGGTGGCGCTGAGCCTGCTCGCCTACGACCTCGCCGGAGCCGACGCCTCCGCGATCCTCGGCACCGCACTGGCCATCAAGATGCTGGCCTATGTCGGCATAGCCCCGGTGATCGGCGCCTTCGCCGACCGCCTCCCGCGCCGTGCGCTGCTGGTCGGTTCCGACCTGATCCGCGCGGGGGTCGCGCTCGCGCTGCCGTTCGTCAGCCAGGTGTGGCACATCTACGTGCTCATCTTCCTGCTCCAACTGGCCTCGGCCGCCTTCACCCCGACCTTCCAGGCGACCATCCCCGAGCTCCTGCCGAAGGAGCGCGACTACACCCGCGCCCTGTCCCTGTCCCGCCTCGCCTACGACCTGGAGAGCCTGCTCAGCCCGGTCCTGGCCGCCGCCCTCCTCAGCCTGATCACCTACAACTGGCTGTTCATGGGCACCGCTCTGGGATTCCTGGCGTCCGCGCTGTTCGTGCTCTCCGTAGCCCTGCCCAAGCCCCAGCCGGTACGGCACGCCGCCGGCCCCTTCGCCAAGGCCGCCTCCGGCGCCAGGCACTTCCTGACCACGGCGCCCCTGCGCGCCCTGCTGGCCATGAACCTGGCCGTGGCGGCGGCCGGCGCGATGGTCATCGTCAACACGGTGGTCCTGGCCCGCGAGCACCTGCAGCGAAGCACCGGCGAGGTCTCCCTGGCCTTGGGCGCCTTCGGTGCCGGCTCGATGGCCGTGGCCCTGCTGCTGCCCGGAATCCTGGAGAGACTGTCCGACCGCACGGTGATGCTGGCCGGATCGTTCACCCTGTTCGCCGGCCTGGCCGCGATCACCGCGACGCTGGCCACCGGAACGCTGACCTGGTGGGCGATGCTGTCCACGTGGGCGGTCCTGGGCGCCGCCACCGCCGCGGTGCTCACCCCGACCGGCCGCCTGATCCGTCGCTCGGTGACCCCGGCCGGCCTGCCCGCCGCCTTCGCCGCCCAGTTCGCCCTGTCCCACGCCGCCTGGCTCCTCACCTACCCGCTGGCGGGCTGGCTGGCGACGAGCGCCGGCATGACCACCGCCGCGACAGCCCTGACGACCCTGGCTGTAACCGCCGCGATCACCGCCCACCTCCTGTGGCCCAAGACAGGGCCCACGACCAACCCCACGACCGAGCGTGCGGGTGCCCGCCGCCCCGGGGTCGCGGCCGGGCCGCGCAGCATCCGTCACCTTCACCACGCCCACCTGCCCGCCCGCCAGGTGGCACGCCATGCGCCGCAGGGCAGCGATCAAGCGGGCGCCGGCCAAGAGGGCGACGTCACGGTGAGGTGAGACACGCCCGATGAGCGTGGAGACGACGGGCCGCCGCCCGCGTCGGCGGGCGGTGGTGGGGGCGGCTTGCCGTAAGGGATAGGACGGAAGAGAAGCCAAACAGACGGAGAGCCTTCACAGACAGGAAAAAGAGGGTCAGAAGGACGTGGGGAGTGGCACGTCGGGGGTGAAGAGTTGCAGGCCGAGGTGGGCGACGGCGTAGTCGATGGCACCGGTGACCACGCATTCGTCGCCCAGCGTCGACGCGCGCACGTCCGGCAGGCGGATGCAGGTGCGGCGCAGGCGCTCGCGCAGCGGGGGCAGCAGCACGTCGGCCGAGCGGGAGAACCCGCCCCCCAGCACCACCACCTGCGGGTCGAGCAGCAGGACCATCGCGCTGGCGCCCACCGCCAGGTCGTCCACGTACCGCTCGACGGCGGCCAGCGCGACCGGGTCGCCCCCGCGGGCCGCGGCCAGCGTGTAGCCGGCGGCGTCGGCGGGCGAGGTGTCCGGGGGGATGACCGAGCAGTTCTGCAGGTGCTCCGGCGCGTCGAACCACTGGGCCTGCGGCAGCATCGCGATCTCCCCGGCCGCGGCGCCGAAGCCGCGGTGGACGTTGCCGCCGATGATGAGCGCCGCCCCCATCCGGCGTCCGACGTGCAGGAACACCACGTCGTCCGCGTCGCGGGCGGTGCCGCGCCGGGCCTCGGCCCTGGCGGCCAGGCGGCTGTCGTTCTCGACGACGACGTCGCAGGGGAACATCTCGCGCAGCCGCCCGGCCAGGTCGAGCCCGGTCCAGGCGGGGATCGCGGCGCAGTAGTGGATGCGGCCCTCGGGGGTGATGACGCCGATCGTGCCGGCCGCGACGATCCACACGTCGGCGATCGTCTTGCCGCCGAGCGCCAGGCAGCTCGCGACGGTGCGTTCGATCGCGGCCAGCCGCTCCTCCACGGGCGTGTCCGGCTGCACGGGCTGGCGGGTCTCGGCGAGGATCTCGCCGTTGAGGTTCGCCAGGGCGGCGCGGATGTTGTGGCCGCCGATGTCGAGCCCCACGAGGTAGCCGCTGCTCGCCCGGAAGCGGTAGCGGCGGGCGGGGCGGCCGATCGTGCCCTGCGCGGGCGGGGTCTCCTCCACCCAGCCGAGCCGCATGAGCTCGTCGACGACCTCCTTCATCGAGGGCCGCGACAACCCGGTGCGCTTGGCCAGGGCGGACAGCGTCAGCGGGCCCGCGCCGCGCAGCGCCCCGATCGCGGTCAGGGAGTTGAGTTGCCTGAGCCGCGACAGGTCGCCGCCCCGAAGTGTGGCCATCGCCGTCCTAATGCAGGTGTCCTCTGTAAGTCATGATGCATTATGCCGTATCCAAGGTCCAAAAGTGTCCATGCAGCAGGGCTGTGAGCAGAAATGAGCATTGACCCTCATGGAGCTGGATGTTAATAATGATGCACTCCTTCGTAAGTCTGCCACCCCTCCCTAGGAGACCCGCCGAATGATCGTCCCCAAGCCCACGCGGTACGCGGCAGGGCCCGGCCGTTTCATCCTCGACCGGAGCACCGCGCTCACCGCCGACCCCGCGCTCGGCGAGGTCGCCGCCTGGCTGCGTGGCGAGCTCAGCCCGGTCACCGGCGGCGAACTGCTGCCCGCCGCCCCCGGCCCGGGAACGATCACCCTCGGCCTCGACGACCTGCCGCCCGAGGCCTACCGGCTGACCGTCGCGCCCGACGGGATCGCCCTGGACGCCGGATCTCCGGCCGGGGCCTTCTACGGCGCCCAGACGCTGCGCCAGCTCATGCCGCCCGCCGCCTTCCGCCGCGCGCCGGGCGCCGGGGCGCTGGAGCTGCCGGCCGTACACGTGGAGGACGGGCCGCGGTTCGGCTGGCGCGGCGCGATCCTCGACGTGGCCCGGCACTTCATGACCAAGGCGGACGTGCTGCGCTTCATCGACCTGATGGCCCTGCACAAGCTGAACGTCCTGCACCTGCACCTCACCGACGACCAGGGCTGGCGCATCGAGATCAAGCGTTACCCGCGCCTGACCGAGATCGGCTCCTGGCGCGAGGAGAGCCAGGTCGGCTGGATGGGCGAGATGGACGGCCGCCCGCACGGCGGCTTCTACACCCAGGACGACATCCGGGAGATCGTCGCCTACGCCGCCCGCCGCCACATCTCGGTCGTGCCCGAGATCGACCTGCCCGGACACACCCAGTCGGCCATCGCCGCCTACCCCGAGCTGGGCAACCTGGACACCCCGCTGGGAGTGGGCACCACCTGGGGGGTCGGCGTCAACGTGCTGAACGTCGAGGACGCCACGATCGAATTCTTCAAGAACGTCTTCGACGAGGTGCTGGAGCTGTTCCCCAGCCCGTACGTGTGCGTGGGCGGCGACGAGTGCCCCAAGGACCAGTGGCGCACCAGCCCGTCGGCCCGGCGCCGCATCGCCGAGCTGGGCCTGCGCGACGAGGACGAGCTGCAGAGCTGGTTCATCCACCAGTTCGACGAGTACCTGGCCGGGCGCGGCCGGCGCCTGGTCGGCTGGGACGAGATCCTGGAGGGCGGCCTCGCCCCCGGCGCGGTCGTGGCCGCCTGGCGGGCCGACCTGGGCGCGGTGGCCGCCGCCCGCGCCGGGCACGACGTCATCAACTGCTCCAACACCGCCGTCTACTTCGACTACCGGCAGAGCCAGCGCGAGGACGAGCCCGTGCCGTTCGGGACCGTGCTCACCGTCGAGGACGTCTACTCCTTCGAACCCGTCCCCGCCGACCTGCGCGGCGACCCGGCCGCCGAGCGCGTCCTGGGCGCCCAGTGCGGGATCTGGACCGAGCTGATCGACTCCAGCCGGCACGTCGACTACATGACCTTCCCGAGGCTGGCCGCCTTCGCCGAGACCGTCTGGTCGGGACCCGAGCGGGACCTGGCCGACTTCCGGCGCCGCCTGGCCGCCCACCTGCCCCGGCTGGAGGCGATCGGGGTGGAGTACCGTCGCGAGTCCGGCCCGATGCCCTGGCAGACGCGCCCGGGAGTGCCCGGCCGGCCCGAGGACCCGCTGGAGTGGCAGGCCACGCTGGACGCCTGGACCGCGAACCTCAGGAACCCGCGGTGAGCCGGATCGCCGATCTGTGGCAGCGCACGGTGCCGTGGCGCTGGCTCACGCCGAGCACCGCCCTGATCGCCTGTGTCGTCGGCTTCCCGGCCGTCTACATGGTCTGGATGTCCTTCCTCGACATCAGCAGGATCGGGCTGGTCAGGGGCTTCGCCGGGCTGGACAACTACGCGAGGCTCCTCAAGGAGGACGCGTTCGGCCAGGTGGCCGGCAACACGCTGCTCTGGCTGGTGCTCGTCGTCGGGCTCACCGTGCTGCTCTCGCTGGCGCTGGCGCAGTTCCTGTCCAAGGACTTCTTCGGCAGGAAGTTCGTCAGGCTGGCGCTGGTCGTCCCGTGGGCGGCCTCGCTGGTGATGACGGCGACCGTGTGGCGCTTCATCTACGAGGGCGGCAACGGCCTGCTCAACCGGCTGCTGATGGACCTGTCGATCATCTCGGCGCCCGTCGACTGGTACAAGGACCCGGCCACCGCCCTGTACTCGGTCATGGCGGTCGGGATCATCACCTCGATGCCGTTCACCACCTACGTGCTGCTGTCCGGGCTGCAGACGGTGCCCCACGACGTGCTGGAGGCGGCGAAGATCGACGGCGCGAGCGCGTGGGCGACCTGGCGGCGGGTGACGCTGCCGATCCTGCGGCCCTCGCTCATGATCGCGCTGGTTCTCAACATGCTGCACGTCTTCAACGCGTTCACCGTCATCTGGGTGATCATGGGCAAGACGGCGGGCAACCACGCCGACACGACCGTGACGTGGTTGTACAAGATCGCGTTCACCGCGCAGCTCGACTCGGGTGAGGCGGCCGCGCTCGGCGTGCTCAACGTGGCCTTCCTGCTGCTGCTCATCCTGGCGTTCGTGCTGGTGCTGCGGCCGTATCGCAACCCCTCGGCGACCGACGAGCGGCCCGCGCCGCCGGTCGCCGCGGCCGCTCCCGAGCCTCCCGCGGCCGCCACCCCATGGCGGCCGGCCCCGGTCAAGGCCCGGCCGGTGCTGGCGCGGGCGGGCCGGGGGTGGGCGCGGGTGCGTCCGGTGGTGCTGCCGGTCATCGGGTTCGCGGTGGCGTTGTTCTTCCTGGCGCCGTACGCCGCGATGCTGTCCGGCTCGCTCAAGACCGACGCGGAACTGTTCGCCGTCCCCGCCGACTACCTGCCCAAGAGCTGGGCGTGGTCCAACTACGCCGACGTGTGGCAGCGCATCCCGCTGGCCGACTACTTCCGGGTCAGCCTGACCGTCGCGCTGGCCTCCACGGCGCTGGTGCTGCTCGTGGCCGCTCCGGCGGCGTACGTGCTGGCCAGGTCCCGGTTCCGGGGGCGCACGGCGTTCCTCGGCGTGATCCTGGTGACGCAGATGTTCCCCGCGGTCGCGCTGCTCATCGGGCTCTACCGGCAGGCGCTGTTCGTGGACGGGATCAACAGCTACGCCGTCATCATCGCCATCAACTCCGCCTTCAACCTCGCCTTCGCGGTGTGGATCCTGCACGCCCACTTCAGCTCGATCCCCGTGGACATCGACGAGGCCGCGATGATGGACGGCCTCGGCAGGTTCCGGATCCTGCTGCGGATGATCCTCCCGCTGGCCGCGCCCGGCCTCGTCACCGTGATGATCTTCACGTTCATCCAGGTGTGGAACGAGTTCGTCATCGCGCTGACGCTCTTCAACGACCCGGCGGGCGGCCGCGTGCCGCTCACGGTCGGCATCCAGCAGTTCATCGGCCTGTACGAGACCAACTACCAGTACCTGTTCGCCGCGGCGCTGATGGCGATCGTGCCGGCGGTCATCCTCTTCGCGCTCATCGAGAAGCACCTGGTGAGCGGCCTGACCGCGGGCAGCACCAAGTGACCACGAGAAAGATCGGTTATGACATGACCTTCAGAAGAAGAGCGGGCCTGGCCGCGATCGCCGCACTCACGCTCGCGCTGACCGCGTGCGGCTCCGGCGGCGGCGGTACGGCCGGCGGCGAGCAGAAGTCCATCAAGCTGGTCGTCGCCCAGTACACCGAGGGCACGCGCCCCTACTGGGACGAGCTGATCAAGTCCTTCGAGGCCGCCCACCCCGGCAAGAACGTGGACCTGCAGGTGATCGACTGGGGCAACCTGCAGAGCCAGGTGAACACCATGGTGCAGACCAAGCAGTTCCCCGACGTCCTGAACATCAACGTCTTCGCCGACTACGCCGAGGCCGGGCTGCTGTACCGCGCCGACGAGGTGGTGTCCAAGGAGGTGATGGCGGACTTCCTGCCGTCCTTCGCCGAGAACGCCTCCTACGACGGCGCCCAGTACGGCCTGCCGTTCGTCGCCACGGTCAACGGCATGTACTACAACAAGACGATCCTGGAGAAGGCGGGCTTCAAGAAGCCCCCGGCCACCTGGGACGAGTTCCGCGCCGCGGTGAAGGCGATCAAGGCCCTGCCCGGCGGCTACGTGCCGTACGGGCTGGCGCTGGGCGCCGAGGCCGGCGACTACGAGTTCGGCACCTGGATGCGCGCCAACGGCACCGACTGGCGTACCGACGGCAAGTGGACCGTCAACGGCGATCGCGCCGTCGAGACGCTGGAGTTCCTGAAGACGCTGACCAAGGACGGCTACACCCAGCCGAACCCGGGCCAGACCAACCGCCCGGACGGCACGTGGCCGTTGTTCGCCCAGGGCAAGGTGGGCATGGTGTACGCCTCCTTCGGCACCAGGGCCTTCCTCGACGCGGTGGACAAGGCGGGGGTCAAGTACGGCGCCACCACCCACCCCACCAACCACGGCGCCGAGCCGAGCACGCACGGCATCCAGGACTACCTGATGGCCTTCAAGAAGGACGGCAACCAGCAACTGGTCAGCGAGTTCCTGAACTACTTCTACCAGGCCGACAACTACGCCAAATACCTGAAGGTCGAGGGCCTGCTGCCGACGACCGCCTCGGCCTCGACGCTGATGCGCAAGGACCCGAAGGTCAGCCCGATCGTCGACATGGTGGCCAAGGCGCGCTTCGACCCGACCTCGCAGCCGGTCTGGTCCGAGCTGCGCGGCACGGTCGCGGCGGAACTCGGCACCGCCGTCGGGCCCAGCGGCGACCCGCGCGCCATCCTCGGCAAGTTCCAGCAGATCGCCGAGCGCTCCTAGAGCACGTCACAGGCGACGTCGTGCCAGCCCCGCGGCCAGGGTCGTCAGGGTGTCGCCCAGGGGCGCGTCCAGGGTGAGCCGGGCGTGCTCGTCGCCCCGGGTGGCGCCCTGGTTGACGATCGCCACCGGTACGGCGTGGCGGGCGGCGTGCCGTACGAACCGGTAGCCGGAAAGGACCGTCAGAGAGGAGCCGAGCACCAGGAGCAGGCCGGCGCGTTCCGACAGCGTGTAGCACTCGGCGACCCTGGGCGGCGGCACGTTCTCGCCGAAGAAGATCACATCGGGCTTGAGCAGCCCGCCGCAGCCCTCGCAGTCCACGACCGCGAAGCCGTCGATCAGGGAATCCGCCACGGCGGCGTCACCGTCCGGGTTGACCTGGGTGGCGTCGGCGGCCCAGCCGGGGTTGGCCTCCGACAGCCGCGCGTCCAGGCGCGCGCGAGGGGTGCGCTCGCCGCAGGACAGGCAGCGCACCCGGTACAGGCTGCCGTGCAGTTCGATCACGCCGCCGGCGCCGGCCTCCTGGTGCAGCCCGTCGACGTTCTGCGTGATGATCGCCGAGACCAGGCCCCGTTCCTGGAGCCGGGCGACCGCCCGGTGGCCGGGGTTGGGCCGGGCGCGTTCGATGTGCCGCCAGCCGAGGTGGCTGCGCGCCCAGTAGCGCCTGCGGGCGGCGGCCGAGCCGGTGAAGTCCTGGTAGGTCATCGGGCTGGACGGGCGCCTGCGGCCGCTCGGGCCTCGGTAGTCGGGGATGCCGGACTCGGTGGAGAGCCCGGCGCCGCTCAGGACGACCACTCCGCCGCCGGCGACCAGGTCGGCGAGCGCGTCGAAAGGACTCACGTTCCGCAGCCTACCCGGCCGTGTCGATGCGGCTTCCGGTGATCCGGGCGTGTATGAGTGTCCACCATGAACCTGTGGTCCCCGCGCTCCGCGGTCACCCGGCTGGTCGGCGCGGCGGTCGCGGGCGCGCTGGCCGGGACGGCCGTCGGCCTGCTGACGCACCCGCCCCTGGGCGTCCTGGCCGCGATCGCCGCGACCGAGACCGTCTTCGTCGTCGCGGGCCTGGCCGTCCTGTGGCCGATGGACGCCCACACCACCCGGCGCAACGCCGGGCGCGAGGACTTCCGGCCCGTCGCCGACGAGCTCGTGGTCGTCGCGGTCGCGCTGTGCGGGCTGGTCGCCATCGTCGTGCTGCTCGCGGTCGGCAACGCCGACCCCGGCCACGCCGCCGCCGCGACCGCGCTCGGCGGCGTGTTCATGGCCTGGGCGGCCCTCCATCTGATGTACGCCACCCGCTACGCCTACCTGTACTACCAGGAGACCCCGGGCGGCATCGACTTCAACTCCGGCGAGCCGCCCGTCTACAGCGACTTCCTCTACTTCAGTTACAACCTCGGCATGACCTACCAGGTCTCCGACACCGGCGTCTCCAGCCGGGCGATCCGCAAGGTCGTGCTGCGGCACTGCCTGCTGTCCTACGTCTTCGGCACCAGCATCCTGGCCACCACCATCAACCTGGTCATCGGCATGGTCGCCGGTTGACCGCCCTCACGCCAGCGGACGCGCCCGCGGCAGCTTGATGCGGTCGACGGCCTCGCGCCGGGTCTTCTCCGGGCGGCGGTCGTAGCGGGCGGTGGTGGCGGGGGAGGAGTGCCCGACCAGCGCCTGCGCCGTCGCCAGGTCCACGCCCGCGTCCAGCAGCTCACCGATGAAGGTGCGGCGGAAGTCGTGCGCGGTACGGCGGGCCGCCCCCGCCTCGCCCAGCCGCCGGGTCAGGATGTCGGCGATGCCCTGCCCGCTCAGCGGCCGGGGACGCAGCCGCCCGGCCTTGCTCACCGGGCTGAACAGCGGGCCGGGACCGGCGCCGCGCACCGCCAGCCAGCGTTCGAGCAGGCCGATGGCGTCGGTGGTCAGGTAGACCATGCGCTCCTTGTCGCGCTTGCCGCGCACGCGCAGCGAGCGGGCGGCCGGGTCGTAGTCGGCCAGCTCCAGGCCGGCGATCTCGGCCCTGCGGCAGCCGGTGGAGTAGAGGGCGGCGATAAGGGCGGCGTCGCGCACCCCCGCCACCGAGTCGTCGCAGGCCGACAGCGCGGCGCCGACGACCTCGGGCGGGACGTGGTGGCCGGTGGGCAGGCGGCTCTGCCGTACCGGGGAGAGGTCGGAGGCGCGGGCGAAGTCCTCGGCCGAGGTCTGGCCGAGACGCCAGGCCTCCTTCAGCACGCGGCGCAGCGCGACCAGGTGCTTGTTGACGTAGGCAGGCGACCAGCCCTGCTCGGTGAGCAGCGTGCGGATGCGGACGGTGTGCTCATAGCGCAGCAGGTGCCAGGGCTGGCCGGCGCCGGTGGAGGCGGGTTCGCCGGTCAGCAGGCGGGCGATGCGGTCGAGGCAGCCGCGCATGGTGCGGCGCGACTCCATGCTGGTCAGCGAGGCGAGGTAGACGTGGTAGGGGTCGCGGGCGGGCTCGACGGGGGGCGCCTGGCCGGCGGGGAGCACCGGCAGCGCCCCGCCCGCGTCGGGGAGGTCGGTCATCGGGCACGATCTTAGGGGCTGGGCTCAGAACGGGCCGGTCAGCTCGCCGAGCTTGTTGGTCAGCTCCAGGTTGGCCGAGTAGTCGACCGGTACCGCGATCACCGACACGGTGTCGTCGTCGAGTGCCTTGCGCAGCGTGGGCAGCAGTTCGCCGGCCTCGGTGATCCGGTAGCCGCGGGCCCCGAACGCCTCGGCGTACTTGACGAAGTCGGGGTTGCCGAAGGCGATGTTGGAGCTGCGCCCGAGCTCCAGGTCCATCTTCCACTCGATGAGCCCGTAGGCGTCGTCCACCCAGACCAGCACCACCATCGGGATGCGCTCGCGCACCGCGGTCTCGATCTCCTGGGAGTTCATGAGGAAGGCGCCGTCGCCGGTGGCGGCCAGGA
Source organism: Nonomuraea sp. NPDC059023 (assembly GCF_042740095.1). Taxonomy (NCBI): domain Bacteria; kingdom Bacillati; phylum Actinomycetota; class Actinomycetes; order Streptosporangiales; family Streptosporangiaceae; genus Nonomuraea; species Nonomuraea sp. NPDC059023. The sequence goes on from NZ_JBHYIO010000018.1 coordinate 10,676, forward strand.
CCTTGCGCTCGGGGAAGGCCAGCTTGGCGGCCAGCGCCCCCGGGACCGAGAAGCCCATCGACGACAGGCCGTTGGAGACGAGCATGGTGTTGGGCTCGTAGGTGGGGTACATGCGGGCCATCCACATCTTCACCGCGCCGGTGTCGGCCAGCACGATGTCCTCGCGGCCCATCGCGGCGCGGATGTCGGCGACCACGCGGCGCGGCGACAGCGGGAAGGCGTCGTCGGCGGCGGCCTGCGCCATCTCCTCGCGGATGAGCCTGCGGATCTTCTCGCCGGTGCCGTTCATGGTGAAGCGCTTGGGCGCGGCGGCGGCCAGCGCGTCCAGGGAGCGGGAGATGTCGCCCTGGATGCCGACCTCGACGGGGTAGTGGTCGTCGACCTCGGCGGGGAACTGGTGGATGTGGATGATCTTCTTGTCGCCGTGGGGGTTGATCTTGACCGGGTCGAACTCCTGCAGCTCGTAGCCGACGCTGATGAGCACGTCGGCCTCGTCGAAGCCGAAGTTGACGTAGTCGTGGCGCATGAAACCGACCGCGCCCAGGGCGTGCCGGTGGTCGTCGGGGAAGACGCCCTTGCCGTTGAAGGTGGTGGCCACGGGCAGGCCGAGCCGCTCGGAGAAGCGGATCAGCGCGGCGGAGGCGCCGGCGCGGCTGGCGCCGTGCCCGGCCAGGATGATCGGGTGCCGGGCGCCGGCCAGGACGTCGGCGGCGCGGGCCACCTGCCCGGGGGAGGGGTCCTGCGGCCGGACGACGTTGACGCGCAGCGGCGTCAGGTCGTCGGGGACCTGGGCGGACTCCACGTCCTCGGGAATGGCCAGGTAGACGGCGCCGGGACGTTCGGTCTGGGCGGTCTTGAACGCCTTGCGCAGCATCTCGGGCAGCGCCTCACCGGCGGGGACCAGGTCGGCCCACTTGGTGATCGGCCGGAACAGCGAGACCAGGTCGACGACCTGGTGGGATTCCTTGTAGATGCGGTCGAGGCCCACCTGGGCGGTGATGGCGACCACGGGGGTGGAGTTGGTGGTGGCGTCGGCCACGCCGAGCTGCAGGTTGATGGCCCCGGGCCCGAGGGTGGCGGAGGCGACGCCGGCCTTGCCGGTCAGCCTGCCGTAGATCTCGGCCATGAAGGCGGCGCCCTGCTCGTGGCGGACGAGGATGTAGCGGATGGGGGAGTCGTTGAGCGCGTCGACGAAGTGGATGTTCTCTTCTCCGGGGATGCCGAAGACGTACTCGACGCCCTCCGCTTCTAGCGCCTTCACCAACAGCCTGGCCGCGTCCATCGGGTGAGCCTTCTTTCTTCTTTCCGATTTTCTTGTACGTGCAAGCAAGACCGCCTCTTGATTCATTCCATGGTTATACGTATAAACTCGACCCCATGAAGCTCCACGTCCACGAACGCGGTGACGGCGACAAGCTGGCGCTGCTCATCCACGGCGGCATGTCCGACCACCGCACCTGGCACGCCGTCGAGGACGAGCTCGTCGCCCGCGGCTACCGGGTGATCGCCCCCGACCTGCGCGGTCACGGCGCCAGCCCGCGCGGCGAGTACCGGCCGGAACTGCTCGGCGACGACCTGGCCGAGAACCTCCCTGGCGGCGCCGACGTGGCCATCGGCCACTCGCTCGGCGGCCTGTCGCTGTCGCTGGCCGCCGAGCGGCTGCGACCCAAGAAGGCGATCTACTCCGATCCCGGCTTCGCCCTCGACGCCGTGCCCGCCGAGGCCACCGCCTTCATGCGCAAAATGGTCGCCACCGCCACCCAGGACAGCGTCAGGACCATGAACCCGCGCTGGTCGCAGGCCGACATCGACGCCGAGCTGGCCGGGTTCGCGTTGTTCGACCCGGCCTTCTTCGACGGCGTCAGGGGCGACTACGTGCCCGAGCGGCCCGTCGTGCCCTCGCTGGTGCAGGTGGCCGACCCCAGCTTCACCATCAACGCCGAACTCGCCGCCGAGCTGGAGCGCCGCGGCTTCGAGGTCCGCACCGTCAAGGGCGCCGGCCACTGCGTCCACCGCGACGACCTGCCCGGCTTCATGGCCTCGCTGGAGGGCTGGATCTGAGCTCGGCCACCCCCTCCAGCAGCCGCTCCACGTCGGAGCGGTCGTTGTAGTGCACCAGCCCGGCGCGCACCGCCCCGCCCGAGTCGCGCACACCCAGCGCGCCGGTCAGTTCCCAGGCGTAGTTGTGGCCGCTCCACACGTTGACCCCGCGGGCGGCCAGGTGCTCGGCCACCCGCCGGGGCGCCAGCCCCGCCACCGTGAAGTAGGCGGTGGCGGTACGGCGGGCGGGCTTGCCGTACAGCGTGACGTGCGGCATCGTCTCCAGGCCTGCCAGCATCTCGGCGAACAGCCCCAGCTCGTGCTCCTCCGCGGCGGCCATCGAGGCCAGCAGCCGCTCGCGCCGGCCGCCCGAGCTCGGCAGCAGGCCCGCCAGGTGGTCCACGGCCGCCGTCACGCCGGCGAGGTCGGCCAGCGCGGCCGTGCCCAGCTCGAACCGTTCGGGAACGGTGTCGGGCGAGGGCAGCAGCTTGTCCGGGTGCAGCGACTCCAGCGCCACCGGATCGGCGATCACCGCGCCGACGTGCGGGCCCGACCACTTGTAGGCGCTGGTGGCGTAGAAGTCGGCGCCGAGCGCGTGCACGTCGACCGGGCCGTGCGCGGTGGCGTGCACCCCGTCCACGTACGTCAGCGCCCCGGCCGCGTGCGCGATCTCGCAGATGGCCGCCACGTCAGGGCGGGTGCCCAGGATGTTGCTGGCCGCGCTGACCGCGACCAGCCGCGTACGCGGGCCCACCAGCTCGGCGAACTGGTCAACAGGCAGCTCACCGGTCACCGGGTCGATCTCGGCCCAGCGCACCCGCGCGCCCGTCTGGGTCCACGGCCGCACGTTCGCGTCGTGGTCCAGGCGGGAGACCACGACCTCGTCGCCCGGCCCGGTCAGCACCCGGGCCAGCCGGTAGGTGAGCGTGGTCATGTTGGCGCCCAGGATCACCCCGTGCGGCACGCCGCCGACCAGGTCGGCCACGGCGGCGCGGCAGGCGGCCACGATCTCGTCGGCACGGTGGCTGGCGGGGAAGGTCCCGCCCACGTTGGACAGCCCCGCCCGGTAGGCGCCGGCGATGGCGTCGATGACGGGCCGCGGGGTCTGGGTTCCGGCCGCGCCGTCGAGGTAGGCGTGGCCGTCGGAGAGGGAGGGGTAGGCGGCGCGTACCGTTTCGGGGGAGTACGTCGTGGTTGCATCTTGTCTGGGGGGAAAGGCCATGATGTCTTCATGCTCACGCTGAGGGATCTCAACCGGGCCACGCTGGCACGACAGCACCTGCTCACGCCGTTCGACGGGACGGTGGGCGAGGTGGTCGGGCGCGTGGGCGGGCTGCAGGCCCAGGAGCCGCGGCCGCCGTACCTGGGAGCGTGGGCCAGGCTCGCCCGCTTCGAGCGCGCGGACCTGCGCGCGGCGCTGCACGCGCGCACGCTGGTGCGCGCCACCCTGTGGCGTGGCACGCTCCATCTGGTGACCGCGGCCGACTTCGCCGCCTTCCGCCCGGTGCTGGACGAGGTGCTCTCCGGCGCGTTCACCGGCCGCTTCCCGGACGTCACCGTTGACGGCGTGATCGAGGCGGCGGAGAAGATGCTGGCCGAGGACGGGCCGCTGACCTTCAACGAGATCCGGCCCCGCCTCCAGACGCTCTTCCCCGACGTCAACGACCGGGCGCTCGGCTACGCGGTGCGCATGCTCATGCCGCTCACCATGGCCCCGACCGGCGACCCGTGGGGCTTCCCGCGCGACGCCGCGTTCGGCCTGCCCGGCCTCACTCTCACGCCCGCCGCCAAGGAGGACCTCGTCACCCGGCATCTGGCCGCCTTCGGCCCCGCCACCGTCGCCGACGTCCAGGCCTGGTCGGGGCTCGGCGGCCTCAAGCCCATCCTGTACGGCATGCCGCTCGACCGCCTGCGTGACGAACGCGGCAGAGAGCTGTTCGACCTGCCCGGCGCCCCGCTGCCCGGCGGCGGGGCGGAGGCGCCGGTGCGCTTTCTGCCCGACTTCGACACCCTGCTCCTCGGCCACGCCGACCGCAGTAGGGTCGTCGACCCCGCCTTCCCCGTCACCACCAAGAACCTGCGGGTGCGCGCGGTCTACCTGTCCGACGGCTTCGTGGCCGGTACCTGGCAGATCAAGCGCACGGCCCGCAAGGCAACGCTGCTGCTCTCGCCGTTCACGCCGGTCCCGCGGGAGAGGCTGGAGGAGGAGGCCCTGCGGCTGCTGGCCTTCGCCGAACCCGACGCCCCCGCACTTGAAGTCGTGGAGCAAGTCTGATTGGTTCGGGGCGGAGGTGTGACCTGTGCCACAGCTGACCGCCCTGGACGCCCAGTTCCTGCATTTCGAGACCGCCACCAACGTGCCCAACATCGCCGGGCTGGCCATCCTCGAGGGCGACCTCAACCGCTCGGATCTGCAGGCCCTGCTGGAGCAGCGACTGCCGTACGTGGCGGCGCTGCGCCGCAAGCTCGCGCCGGTGCCGTTCGGGCTGGACCATCCGTACTGGGTGCAGGAGGACGACCTCGACCTCGACTACCACGTGCGCGAGATCGGCCTGCCGCCGCCGGGCGACGAACGCCAGCTCGCCGACCAGGTCTCCCGCCTGCATCCACGCCGCCTGGACCGCGGTCACCCGCTGTGGGAGATCTACCTGATCCACGGCCTGTCGGGCGGTCGCATGGGCCTCTACACCAAGATCCATCACGCCGCCGTGGACGGCGTGGGCGGCGCCGACGTGCTGGCCGCCTTACTCGATCTCACGCCGGTGCCCGCCCCGCCGCCCCAGACCGCCCCCGACCGGGACGAACCCGCGCCCGACGGGCTGGAAATGGTCGGCCGGGCACTGATCAGGATGAGCGCCAACCCGGCCCAGGCGGTGCGTTTCGCCGCGCGGGCGCTGCCGCACCTGGACGAGATCCCGGTGGTGTCGTGGATCCCCGGCAGCCGGCTGGTCTCGGGGCTGGCGCGCCGCCTGGCCGGATCGGGGACGCTGCCCGAACTGCCCTCGCTGCCCGCGCCCCGCACGCCGTTCAGCGGGCCGGTCTCCGCCCACCGGCGCTTCGCCTTCGTTTCCCTGCCGCTGGACGAGATCAAGCTGGTCCGCAAGGCGAACGGCGTCACCGTCAACGACGTGGTCATGGCGGTGTGCGCGGGCGCCCTGCGGCGCTGGCTGGACGCCCACGGCGGGGTGCCGCGGATGCCGCTGGCCGCCGGGGTGCCGTTCTCGCTGCGCTCGGCGGGGGAGGAGGGGCCCGGTAACCAGGTGGCGATCATGACGGCGCCGCTGGCCGTACACGTGGAAGATCCCCTGGAACGGCTGCGGCACGTCCGTGACTCGATGCGGCGGATCAAGGACAGGTTCTCGCTCGCGCCCGCGCGCTGGCTGCGGGAGTTCAGCGAGTCGATGCCCGCCGCGCTCATGGGGCTGGCCTCGCGTTCGGCGTTCGGGCTGGTGGGGCAGACGGCGCCGCCGATCAACGTGGCGATCTCGAACGTGCCGGGCCCGCAGTTCCCCCTGTACGTGTGCGGGGCGCGGCTGCTGACCCACTACCCGGTCTCGGTGATCACCGACGTGAGCGGCGGGATCAACATCACCGCCTTCTCCTACGACGGCTCGCTGGACATCGGCGTCATCACCGACCGGCAGATGGTGCCGGACCCGTGGGAGCTGACCGGATACCTGCGCGATGCCCTCGACGAGCTGCTCAACGCGGAATGAACCTTTCCGCATTGAGTTCTAGGTTGGGTCCATGGAGCTGAGCCAGAAGGTACTCAACCGCACCACGTTGCACCGGCAGCTGCTGCTGGAGCGCGCCGGCCTGGACGCGCGGTCGGCCGTCGAACGCCTGGTCGCCGTACAGGGCCAGGAGGCCAACGCGCCGTACATCGGACTGTGGTCGCGCCTGGTCTCCTTCACCCAGGACGACCTGACCTCCCTGCTGTACGGCAAGCAGGTCGTGCGCGGCACCATGCTCCGCGCCACCCAGCACCTGGCCGTCTCCGACGACTACCTCTGGCTGCGGCCGCTGATGCAGGTGCCGATGAGCCGGGCGCGGCAGGCCGCCTTCGGCAAGTCCATGCGGGAGGTGGATCTGGAGGAGCTGGTCAAGCTGGCCCGCGAGCACCTGACCGGGCAGACGCTGACCCGGCCGCAGCTACGCGACCTGCTGGCCGTGCGCTGGCCGGAGGTGGAGCCGTCCGGGCTGGGCTGGTCGGCGCAGTCGTTGTTGCCGATCATCCACACGCCGCCGAACGGGACCTGGAACCGGGGCGGGGCCACGCCGTTCACGCTGGCGGAGGAGTGGCTGGGCCGCGCGCTGGAGTCGTCGCCGCCGGTGGAGCGTCTGGTGACGCGGTATCTGGCCGCCTACGGCCCCGCCGGCGTGATGGACGTCCAGGCGTGGTCGGGCCTGACCAGGCTGAAGCCGGTGATGGAGGCGATGGACCTGGCAAAGTATCGCGATATTTCCGGCAAAGTTCTCTATGACCTGCCGGAGGCACCGCTGGTCCCGGCCGACACCCCGGCGCCGGTACGGTTCCTGCCCTGGTTCGACAACCTCATGGTGGCCTTCGCCGACCGGCGCCGCATGATGACCGACGAGCAGCGCAAGGCGATCTGCGTCGGCTCGATCATCTACCCCACCTTCCTCGTCGACGGAACCACCGGCGGCATGTGGGACTTCAAGGACGGAGCCCTGGTCATGGTGCCCTTCTCGCCGCTGCCGGAGGCGGCTCGGGCCGAGCTGGCCGAGGAGGGCGCGCGCCTGCTGGCCTTCGCCGGTCACGAGGGCGGGGCGATCGAGTGGCGGGCCCCCGGAACCTCGATGCCGATCTAGGTCCCCCATCGCCGAAACCGTCGTTTATGTCAAGAGCCTCAGCTGATGGAGCTTTGTTCGCCCCGGCGTTGGGTAGCGTGAAAGAGGCAGCCTCACCTCAGCATCCCCATCTAAAATTTTTAGGTCGGTCCTTATTTTAGGTTGACACTATGCTCGTGTCGACCTAAAGTTGGGCGCGTCCTAAGTTTGGAGAAGGGTCCCTCTTGCCTCTAGTCACCGCGTCACCGACGAAGCCGGCCCACCGAAGCGAGGAGAGCGTCTTGTCCGAAGTAGCAGAGCTTCCCGTCCTGGACGACAGCGCCCCGGGCACCGGCGACTCGGTCAAGGCGTACCTGAAGGAGATCGGCCGCGTCCCCCTGCTCACCGCCGAGCAGGAGATCGAGCTGGCCAAGCGCATCGAGGCCGGCCTGTTCGCCCGCGAACGGCTCGACACCGAGACCGACCTCCCCCTCGACCTGCGGGCCGACCTGGAATGGGTCGCCGAGGACGGCCTGCGCGCCAAGGAGCGCATGCTGGAGGCCAACCTGCGCCTGGTCGTCTCCATCGCCAAGCGCTACACCGGCCGCGGCATGCTCTTCCTCGACCTCATCCAGGAGGGCAACCTCGGCCTCATCCGCACCATCGAGAAGTTCGACTACCGCCTGGGCTTCAAGTTCTCCACCTACGCCACCTGGTGGATCAAGCAGGCCATCACCCGTGCCATGGCCGACCAGGCCCGTACCATCCGCATCCCCGTGCACATGGTCGAACTGATCAACAAGGTCGCCCGGGTCCAGCGGCGCATGCAGATCGAACTCGGCCGCGAGCCCACGCCGGAAGAACTCGCCCCCGAGGTCGAGATCACGCCCGAGCGCGTGGTCGAGGTCCAGTCGTACAGCCGCGAGCCCATCTCCCTGCACCTCCCGCTCGGCGAGGAGGGCGACAGCGAGTTCGGCGACCTCATCGAGGACACCGAGGCGGTCTCACCGGCCGACGCGGTCTCGTTCACGCTCATGCAGCAGCAGCTCCGGTCTCTGCTGGACGACCTGACCGAGCGCGAGGCGGGCGTCATCACCATGCGGTACGGCCTGGCCGACGGCAAGCCGATGACCCTCGACGAGATCGGCAAGGTGTACGGGGTGACCCGCGAGCGCATCCGCCAGATCGAGTCCAAGACCATGTCCAAACTCCGCCACCCCTCCCGCGCCCTGGCCCTGCGCGACTACCTCAGCTAGCTCGGCCGCCTGCCGACGGCCGGGGCGGAAAATGGGCTGCTTCCCAGGTGGGCGGTCGGTTAGGGTCCGTGCGGTGAGAGACCTGCGCGCGCTGCCCAAGGCACACCTGCACGTACACCTGGAGAGCACGGTCCGCCCCGGAACCTCGGAGGAGCTCGGCGGCCCCGCCGGGCGCGGCGGCCCGTTCGCCACCTTCCGCGACTTCGCCGACCACCGCGCCCAGGTCAGGCAGCGCCTGGTCGAACCCGAGCACTTCCGCCGCATAGCCAGGGAGTTCTGCGAGGACGAGGCGGCCCAGGGAACTCGTTACGCGGAGGTGAGCTTCACCGCGGCCGCCCACGGCGAACGGCTCGGCCGCCCGGAGATGCCACTGGAGTCCGTCCTGGAGGGCCTGGCCGAGGGCCGCCGGTACGGCATCGAGTGCCGGGTGATCCTCGACCACTCCCGCCGCCGCCCCGTCGAACGCCTCTGGAAAACCCTCAAACTTGCCCAGAGCCACCCCGAGGTCGTCGCCATCGGCCTGGCCGGCGACGAGGAGTACCCGCTGGCCCCCTTCACCGAGGTCATCGACGCCGCCCACGCCTCCGGCCTCCGCCTGGTCCACCACGCCGGCGAGTCCGCGGGCCCGGACAGCATCCGCGCCGCCCTGGGCCCCGGCCGCACCGCCCGCCTCGGCCACGGCATCCGCATCCTGGACGACCCGGACCTCACCGCGCGGGTGGCCGCCGCCGGCATCGCGCTGGAGGTCTGCCCGAGCTCGAACGTCCTGCTCAAACTGGTCCCCTCCCTCCCCGAACACCCCCTGCCCCGCCTCCTCGACGCCGGCCTGACGGTGACGATCAACACCGACGGGGAGACGGACCTGGCCGCCGAGTACGAGCGCCTGCGCGAGGTCTTCGGGTACGGCGACGCCGTCCTGGCCGGCCTCGCCAGAAACGCGGTGAACGCCTCCTTCGCCCCGGACGCCGTCAAGCACCGCCTGAACACCGACATCACCACCTGGCTGACCGCAGCCGAGTAACCGCGGCCAGCCGGCCTGCCCCGGTCCGGCCGACGCTGACACGGCGGGTGGTCCACAGCTCGTACGATCCGTCGGCCCGGCGGGCCAGGACCGGGATGCGCCGCACCTTGACGCCCTCGCGCGGCACCTCGGCGTCGTCGATCACCGCCTGCCCGGCCTCGGTGAGCAGCCGCCCCTCGGCCAGGATCGGCTCGGGCGCGGCGCCGCCGAAGCGCGACAGCGCCCCACGCACCAGCTCCACCCGCGCGTACCCCTGAGTACGCGGCAGGTACGGAATCCACCAATCCGGCACCGAGACGTCGCAGCCCCGCGAGCTCGGCCGGTGGCGCGTAACGCGGATGGAACCCGCCGGCCGCCAGGGCGAAGCTCGCCCCGTCCCCGAAGCGCAGCAGAACCCCGACCTCGCCGCTGACGCCGAAGAAGCCGAAGCGCGAACCGGTCAGGGTGGCGATGACCAGGACCCGGTCGCCGCTGAACTCGCGGTACACCTCCGCGCACAGGTCGATCAGCGGGAGTTGCGGCGAGGGCACGGCCATGCGCATGCGGCCGAGAAGGATCACCTTCGGGTCACGCAGCGAGAGGATGAGCGCGAGGTCGGCGGAGCGGTTCGGCCGGGGGAGCGGCCCCCAGGGCGGTGGCCAGTGCTTCGGCGGCTCCTCCCGTACTGTGAGTAGTCATACCACTACCTGGTGATGGAGCCGCTTCATGACGTGGGAGGGTCTGGCGATCATGGCGTTTACCGGGCAGGCCGGGTAGGGCACCACGGTGGTGGAGACGCCGCCGCCCCATCAATTCTCGGTGCGGACACCCAGCGCGTGATGCCGAAGCGCACCGGTAGGAAGATCGGAACGCCCTGTTCTTTGCTTGGCCAACTCCCCGAACTTCTCGAACAGCTCGGGCGCGGCCTTACCCAGCAGGATCGTACGGATCACCAGTTCCACCATGAGGCCGTCATACTCGTGGTCGACCGTGTCCGCGCCAGTCCGGTGGCGCTCCGGATCGGATTCCACCACACCCTCGGCAATACGCCGGCCGCCACCTTCGACCGCGGCGAAAGAGACCTCATAGATTCCATGACCAGTCCAGCTACGGTGCAGGAACAGCACGTCATTCTCCATGAAGATGTTCCATTTCTCATCCATGCCACGAGCCCGGTATCCCAGCTTGATGCGCGTCCACTCCCCATCCGCCCAGATCGCGGACGGCAGAACCACCATCGGCCGAGGCTGGGAGATCGGCAACAACGCACCTGAGAAAGAGGCCCTGGAAACGCTCTCTGCGGCAGACATGAGGAAAGAGTAAGCACAGGCCGGACCGACAAACCTGTCTTCAGGGTCGATCACAACGGCACAGCGCCGTCAACGACGGTGTCAGCCGCGGTTCATCCACGGTCGACCCCGCCGGGAGCCGTTGCCGGCGACCGTCAGGTGAGTATCTTCTGGCGTGTCGCGATGGCCACGACGACACGCTCGGAGCGTAGCTGTGCTGGACGAGCGGATCCTATCGAGCGTGCGTGCCGCCGCCCGTACCACGACCTTGGCGGACACGGTACGCGCGCCGCTGTCACACCATGGCCTGGACCTCGACCTGGTCACCAGTGGCGTCCGCGGTGTCGTGGGCGTCATGCTCGCGCTGGTGTGGCAACCCTCTTCGCGGCCCCGGCCGGGGAAGCCGCCCGGACGGGAGCTTCCACGCGGGCCGGCACGGCGCGGGGTCGCGGCAGCGGTAGGCGGGCCGGGTGGTCGCGCGGGTGGGATCAGGAAGGTGTCGCCGCGTGAAGGGCGGCCGCGACCTGCCCCTGGGTGGTGAACCGGTCGCCGAAACGGTCAGGGCGCCAGTGGTCCAGGGGCGTGCCGTGGGTGATGTGGTCGGCCAGGGCCTTGCCGTACCCCGGGCCGTAGGTGATGCCGGCCTCGTTGTCGCCGGCGAGCACATAGGCGCCCTCCACACCGGGGACCGGGCCGATCAGCGCCCGGGAATCGGGGGTGTAGCAGGGGGCGCCGTGCTTGATCCTCAGCTTCGACCGCCGCGCCAGGGCCGGCATCACGGACTCGCCCGCGCCGGCGATCCGCAGGATCTCCAGAACGCCGTCGATGGGCAACTCGTCCAGGCGGTCGGGGACGTCCGCGTCGATCAGCACGTCGCGGGGGAAGGTCGAGTACGTCCCGCCCCACAGCAGGCCGCCCTCGTGCTCACGGACCCACAGCAGGGTGCCGTCGCCGGGAACCAGACCACTTAGGAAGATCAGGGGGAGTGTGCCGGGAATGTCCAGCGGTTCGGTGGTCACCCGCGAGGTGATCTGCGGGGCTACGGGCAGGAAGAAGCCCAGGTCACGAGTGAGCGCGCCGCTCCAGACGCCGGCGGCGACGACCACCGCGCCGCAGGCGACGGCCCCGGTGGCCGTCTCGACCGCGCGTACCCGACCCTTGGTGGTGGAGATCGCGGTGACCGGGCGCCGGGTCTCGAGCCGGCCGCCGGCGGCGCGAAATCGCCGTGCCAGCGCCGCGGCCACCTTCGGCGCGTGGACCTGGCCGCCGACGGTGTCCAGCAGCCCACCGTGCAGGCCGTCCGCGCGTACCGTGCCACCGGTCAGGCGTTCGACCTCGGCGGGTGGCACCGGCCGGCCCGCCTGCCAGGCGGTGAGCTCCTGCCATGTCGCTTCGTCGGCGGCCACGTACACCATGCCGTCGGCCCGGTAGCCGATGCCGTCGCCCTCCTCGTGCAGGCGGGCGTAGAAGGCGCGGCCGTAGTCGGCGGCGGCGCTCTCCTGTTCGTACGGCGTCCAGTCGCCGAGGAACCCGCCGCCGGCGGCGGTGGTTCCCTCGCCGATCCCGTCGCGTTCCATGAGCCAGACGTCACCGGCGCCTGCTTCGAGCAGGTGCACCGCCAGCGCGAGCCCCATGACACCGCCGCCGATCACGGCGATGTCGCAGCGGTCAGCCATCATCTGTTCTCCTGTGTCCCGGCGCAGCTCAGCGTGTGCGCAAAGGTGAAAGGTGAGCTTCCCGGATCCAGGGAGTACGGCGAGGCTAGCCGAAAGAAGGATCTATACGCCTATGGAAATTTTGACCGCGTCGACGTGCTCCGGACGCCACCCGGTCCGTGCCTGGCGCGTCCCCCGTTGCGGCGATGTTGCGGGAGTCGGTGCTCAGCCGAAACAGGTCAGTGTGTTCCTGAGACGATGACAGGCGTGGCCACTGCGCCGACCCGCCCCGCGTTCGCGGCCGCCTGATCGTCATCGCGGCCGGAGTCGCGGCCGGAGCACCGGCCAACCTGCTCACCACGAGCTGGAACCGGTGGCTGTTCGGCGGCCTGGCCTGCCTGGCCAGCGTGGGCACGCTGATCGCCCTGCCTCATGCCGGTTCGTCATCACCACGTGCCGAGGAATCCTCCGGCTACGGCTCCCCGCTGCCGGACCCGTCCAGCACCCGGGTCTTCGTCGGCCGGCGCGTGAGCTGAGCCGTCTCACGAGCTCGGAACGACACTGGCCACCGCCTGATGACACCACTCCCAATGATGCTAATGTTGCTAGCACCATGTTGTTTATTCTCGGCCTCGCTGATCCTCGTCCGCGCCAAGGCCGTCTTGTATGCCCCGCGCGTCGAGGGGCTCGTGGATTTTCCGTCGCGGGTGGGGAGTCAGAGCCGCCGACGAGCGCGCGCAGCCGCTGCTCCCCGCCGCGCGCCTTCCTGCTCGCCGCCCCGCACGAGTCCGCGACGCCCCAACCCCGTTAGTCCGCAGGATGGAGGATTGCCTTGACCGCACGACGTCTTGCCTTACTCGTCGCGCTCCCCTGGGGCGTTCTCGTCGGCTCGATTGCGCCGATCACGCCCTGGTTGGTCCATGACCGCCTACCCGACCCGATCGCCACCCATTGGGGGCTCAACGGGGCCCCCGATCGCTACGCGTTCCTTGCCGATCGCACGTTCATGCTGGATCTCGTTCTGCTCTGGGTGCTGCCGTGGCTGCTTCTGGTCGCCACCGCGCTGCACGGCAAGGTGTTGTCCACCAGGAAGGGGCGGATGCTGTGGTGGGGAGCCCTGTTCGGGGTCGCCCCCTTCGCCCTGCTGATCAACCTGAGCACTCTCCTCGCCAACCTCGACGTACCCACGTGGCGGCAGGCCCGAATGCCCGGCTTCCTGATCCTTCTCGTCCTCGTCCTGCCGTTGGGGGTGGGACTGCTGGCGGCCTGGCTCGGGCGAGGCTCCCCGGACCCACGTCCTGCGCCGGCCAGTGAGCCGCCGAAGTACACCCTGCTGTCCGGCCAGCGGATCGTCTGGGTCGCCCGGACGACCAACAGGGCCCTCCTGGCCGCGTCCGTGATCTTGACAGTCGTCTCCGCGGCCCTCGCCGTCTGGATGCTCGGCGATGCCGCAGAGCTCGTGGCGGTGCTCATGTTGAGCCTCATCAGCGTGACCCTGCTTGGAGTAGGGCTGTCGTCCGTGCGGGTCAGGGTTACGTCGCATGGCGTCGTGATCGGGTTCGGGCCTCTTGCCTGGCCACAGCGGCGTATCGCCCTGTCGGTGATCGAGCGCGCCTGGGCTGAGCGGCGCAGCCCCTCGTCCGTTGGCGGCTGGGGCCTGCGCGGCTCGACGATCATGCTTCGGGGTGGCGACTGCCTGGTCATCGACTACCGCTCCGGCGGCCAGCTCGCGGTCAGCATCGACGACGCCGAACGCGGCGCCTCCCTCATCAACGCCCTGGTGTCGAAACAGACGGCCTGATCCTCTGGGCGCCGTCTGGGCTGAACTGTCGGCGTCGATCCACCACCCCAGGCCGTAATCCGGCCACCCCGGGGCAACCGACTCGGCGAAGCCAGCCGCCGGGAGCCGTGAGCGATCTTCCCGTCCATGACGTCCCGGCTGCCACGGTGGCCGGATGGAACAACTGGCGCACTCGAACGCCTGGGCGCCGAAGCCGCGCAGCTGCCTGGCCCCACGAGCATGTCAGTGTGCTGTTCGCCGGCGAGGACTTCGCCGCCCAGGTGGCCGCGGTGGTCAGTCCATCCGTCGGCGATGATCGGCGCCCCTTCCGGTACTCTCTCCCGTGATCATCCGCCTGGCGCGAGAGGCCGCCCATGTTTCGTGCCCTGGCCATCTTGGCCGCCACCGCACCGCAGTTCTTATCCATCCTGATGCTCGAAGACTGCGGCTACTTCGCGTACGAGGTGATGGAGCCGAGCCCGCTGGAGATCGTCGTCTGGCTGACCGCCGGATACGCATCGACGCTGCTGCCCATCGTGCTGGCGTTCCTCGCGCTCTGGGCGCCTCGTCGGTTCCCGAAAGCCGGTGCGATCTGCGCTGCGGTGACGTTGGTGCTCAACGCGCTGACCCTTGTCCTCCCTGACACCACCCCCTGCGGCCAGAAGAGCAGCGTGTGGATCGTGCTGGCCTGCCACGCGGTCGCCGCCATCGCCCTGCTGCGGACCCGCCCGGGCCCCCAACTGCCGAGATCGCGGGCGGCCGTCTGGAGCGCCGTCGTGCTCCTGGTACTCGGCCGGGCCTTGGCCAGGAACTTCTCCTCCGACGGCATCGTCGGCTGCTGGGCGGACCTGAAGGGCACCTGGGCTCTGACCGCCTTACATCTCGACACTGCCGAGGCCCTCTACATCTGGGTCGGCCTGGCTGCCATCGGGGCCGTGCTGGCCCCGCATCCGAGCGCGCCGTTCGTCGGACTGGCGCTGCTGGTGCCCGCCTTGTTCCACCCGGTCGCCTGGTTGCTGTCGTCCGCACCGCTCGACTGCTCCAGCCCTTGGGGGCTGTTCGGCTGGCCCCACCTGATCGCGGGGGCGCTGGGTCTGCTCTCCCAGGTGCCTGTGCCAGGGCGAGGCGGCCCCGGCCTGCCCTCGGAGCGGGAGCCTGCCCGGCCACACTCTCCGTAGATGGCCCGAAGTCGCTATCTGTGGTCTCGCCGACCTGCGTGCTTCGAGCCCTTCCGTCTATCATGATCATTGGCTGGGTGGCCTGCGTGACCGGCAACGGGGTCGTTGGGAAGAAGCGGCTATGGCTGGTGGCTTCCGCGCTGAGACTCATGCCACGGATCAGCTTGTGGAGCCAACTCCCCGGTGGGGCGAGAGGGCGAGATTAATGACATGGGACTGGTCAACGGTGCGAACGTCCACAGGGGGGTCGGAGGAGATCCCGGCAACCCTGGAGAGGCTACTGACCGGAGCCGCGGCCGAGCGAGATGCGGCATTCGATCGCATCTACACAGCCGTTGTGAATCAAGGCGACCTCGAGACGGCCGCTGCCCCGGTAGCGGACCGGATTCTTGAGGAACTGAGACTTCGCGGATCTGTTTCCGAATTCGGCTGGCTCATGCTCAACGTCATCTTCGGGGAGCTGGATACGGGAAGAAGGTACTTGTGGACGGGTCCAAGACGGACCTGGAGAGCTATTGTCGGCAAACGGTGATGGCGAGCCTGCCGATGATCGGTCCCGCGGCCGCGGCGGCCGATGGGGAGACCTTCAGATATCTGACTCTGCTGCTGCGCAAGGTGGGTGAGTACTCACCGGAGGCCATCGCCATTCTGGAACGGGAAGTGCGGGTCTCCTCCGGAGAACGCCTGGTGGCGGCGAGCGATGGGCTGGAGGTGGCTCGCGAGCTTGCGGCCGAACGCGCGGCCGATGGGTGAGCCGCACCCCGAGCCGTCTCGTCACCGCTCATCCACCGAATCCTGCTCTGACCTGCGTCTCCTTGTGGAAGTCCCACGGCCGGCAGCGTCTCGACCTGGACACGTTCCGGGGCAGGCTTGGCGTGGATCCGCTGCTTCGCGTGCTGTGAGGCGGTGCCTGTCCCAGTGAGGTAGCCGAGAATCAGGTCGGTCAGCTCCGGTTCGGGGGCAGGCGATGTCGGTGTCCGTCACCGGGGTGAACAGGATGGACTTGATATCGGGCGGGGGCCGGGGGCTTCGTCGTCGGGTTCGCTCGGTTCTTCGACCGCCCCGGCCTTGCCGCGCATCAGCGGGATGGCGGCGTAGGCCAGCGCGATGCCGCCGGTGGCGGTGAGCGCGGCGGTGCTGATGCCCAGCAGCTTGAGGAGCGGCTCGCCTATCCAGAGGGCGGTCAGTACGAAGACGGCGACGTTGAGGGCTAGCTGTTCTGTCCTGAGAGGTTAGGTACGCGCTGCCAGATCGGCAAGGCCACGAGGCGGGTCCGTGGCGCCGCGTAGGCAGCCCCGCCGCCCGTCACAGGAGCGTCAGTGCCTTGGCCACGCCCGGGTCGCGCTCGGTGGCCAGGTCGAGGGCGGTCATGGGGGCGTAGTGGTCGACCGGCACGCCGATCGTGTCGATGGTTTCGCGGGCGGGCCCGAGGTGCCGGACCTTGGGCAGCAGCAGGATGCTGCCGTCGTTGAGGAGGTAGCCTTCGGCGGGGCCCGAGACGGCTCCGGCGGTGCGGGTTCCGATGAGGGTGCCCAGGTTGTTGTCCTTGACGGCCGCGCTGAAGTCCTCGCAGGCCGAGGCGCATCCCCGGTCGGTGAGGACGATGAGGCGCGAGCCGAGCAACGCGACGGTGTCGTCGGTCCGGTTGGGCACGCAGTCGCCCTTGAGCGGGCAGAAATAGCTGGTGACCTTGCCGTGCGCGAACGCGCCGAGCAGCCGCGTCACCTCGCGGGGCGACCCGCCGCCGTTGCCGCGCAGATCGAGGACCACCGCTTTCGGCTTACCCTGCAGCTTGGCGAGGACCTGGTCGGCGGCGCCGTCGAAGAATCCGGGCAGTTGGACGTAGACGGCGCCGCCGGGAAGCGTCTTCGATGTCACTGCCGGAGGCCGCCTCGTGATGGGCCCCTCCCTGAGGTCGATGGTACGGGTCCGTCCCGTCGTGGGGCGCCTGAGCGTGAGCTTGACCGGGTCGGTGGCGAAGGCTTGGACGATGCTCTGGTTCACGGTGGTCCCGATGAACGCCGGTACGCCGTTGGCCTTGACGATGATGTCACCTGGTCTGATGCCGGCCTTGGCGGCGGGGCTGCCGGGCAGGACGCTGGTGATGAACAACGGCGGCTTGGCCGCCGGGTCGAGTTGCTGGCCCTGCCGGGCTGATATGCCCACGATGCCCGTTCCGGTCGGCCCGCCGTCCGATGAGGGAGTCGGCCTGACCCAGCGGGCATGGTTGTCGTGCAGTCCGGCAACCATTGCGGTGATCGCGGCGCGCAGCGCGGACACGTCACCGGCGCCGAGGACTTTCGCGAAGGCGGCCCAGTCGGTGGCGCGATTCCCGGTCAGCTCGGGCAGCCGGAGGTCGGCCCGATCGGCGTCGCGCCGCATCAGGTCCTGGGTGTAGGCGGCGAAGGCGCTCTTCAGCAGTGCCTTCGGCTCCATGACCGGACCGCTGTAGTAGTTGTCCAGCACGCAGAAGTACGCCTGCCGGAGCGTGTTCACCGAGGTCGGCGGCGCCGATTTCGGAGGTGGCGCGGTGGCGGCGGTGCAGCGCTCGCCTGAGGTGGTGGCCGGTGCGGACATGGAACAGGCCGCCATCAGGATAGCGGCGCAGAGGGTTTTGATCATGGCCGCCATGGTGGCCGGAGGCGGGTTGCACGGTCGTGAACGGATCGTTGACGCCCTTGTTACCCCTGTTCGGGGACGAACGTCGGCACGCTGGTGGCCGAGGACGAACGCGACCCGGCCGATCTCGTGGTGCTGGCGTCGCCACGCCATGGCCGTCGACGTGGCGTACGACGGGGTCGCAGATGCACACGGTGGTCCGGGTCCTGGTCAGCCGCCAGCGGGCCAAGCTGGGCAACCCGCCGTGCGTCCAGACGGTTCCCGGTGCCGGATACCTGCTGTGACGACGATCCGGGTTCGGCTCACGATGTTCTACTCCGGGCTGTTCCTGCTGACCTCGATCGTGTCGCTGGTCACGGTCAACCTCCTGCCGCGCCACACGCTGGACGCGCGGATCGCCCGGCTGCCCGAGGGAGCGGTGGAGCCGACGCGGGGGTGCCGGGCGATCGGCCGCCGCTGCCGCAGTTGCCCGAGCTGGTTGGCGTCGTGCATGCCGCTCGGCACCGAGCCGTCGGGCAGGTAGAGGCCGAGTGTCAGCCCTTCGCGCCGCATGAGGCCGGCGGGCGCCCAGACCAGTTCCGTGGCGAAGCCGGTGACGTCCAGGGCGGTGGCCGGCAGTTCCTTGGTCGTGACGGCGCGGGGTCTGCCGATGGCGGTGTAGGCGCCGCCCAGGCCGCGCTCGGCCGCGCGCAGTAGCCAGTCGGCGTCGCGTACGTCGATGTACTGCAGCCGCGCGTCGGCGGGGCCCGGGGCGAGCACGCGGCCGCCTTCATGGGGTTTCCTTTGTAAGCCGCATACCGTGGGCGGCCGGGACGTCGGTGAGCAAGGGCGGGGCGCTCGCCGTACAAACGATTGAGGAAGGTCATCGGGTCGGCTCCTGGGGTCGGCGAACGCTGCTCGCCGACCAGGCTTCCCGGCACATCATCGAGTCCTCTCCCGGAGGAGAGGCCGATACACGGAATATGGCGATATTTCAGAAATTTCTAAAGAGTCAGCTTTTCGATAGCCTGTCTTGTGAGAGGGAGGGCGCACGTGAACGACAGGTTCGAAGAGTGGCAGGCGGCGGAACGGCTGGCCCTGACGTTGATCGAGGGTGGGCTGCAGCGGATGGCGGCGCGGACCCTGGCGGTCTTCCTGTTCACCGACCAGGAGAGTGTCACCGCGGGTGAGATCGCCGACCGGTTGGAGGCCAGCGCGGGCTCGGTCTCCAGCGCGGTGAAGTCGTTGCTGTCGGTCGGGCTGATCGAACGCCTGCCGGCCCCGGGCAGCCGCCGCGAGCACTACCGGCTGCGCGAGGACGCCTGGGCCATCTTGTTCACCAGCCAGAACACGGTCATCGAGACCATGCTCGGCGCGGCCCGGTCCGGGATCGCAGTCACCAACGCCGAGGATCCCGCCCACAGGCGGCTCACCCAGATGCGCGACTTCTATGAGTTCCTGCTGGCCGAGCTGCCCGACCTGCTGCAGCGCTGGCACCAGCACCAGCGACGTCGGCCGGCCGCCCGTGATGCTCGTTGACGGATCTTTGGTAAATTTGCGCACCTGGAGCGCCGGGAAGTCTGGTCGGCAGCCTCGTGGTGCTGCCGCCGTTGCTGTACGCGACCGGCGAGGAGCTGTCCTGGCTGGTGGCCGTCGTCGCCATCGCCATCGTGCTGGTCCTCGTCCGGGTCGCATGGTGTTCCCGCTGGCGGCACTGCAGCAATGGCGCAGTGACCGGCGGCTGCGGCCCACCTGGCAGGTTCCCGCGGTGATCTCGTGGGCGGGCGCGCGCGGCGTGGTGCCGCTGGCCGCGGCGCTGTGCTCGCCGTGCAGAGCGCGGAACTCGGCCGGTTGTACGCCATCGGCGAGGTCGGCGAGGACACCCGCCGCCGCCTCCAGCGCTACCTGGACCGGCAGGACCTGCGCTACACCGAGGAGTAGGCGACGGCTTCGTATGACGATGAAAGCCGCGAGAGATCATGACCGGTGTCCGGCGTTCCGTTCGTCCTGGTTCTGCTGCCACTGCTCCATGACCTGTCCGAGGGTCGCGTTCACCAGGAGCAGGAAGTCGGCGGAGGTGGCGAAGCGGGCGCCGGCCGGGGTCGCGGTCCCGAGGATCTCCGCCGCGCGCTGCGAGGTGGCGGCCAGGGTCTCGTTCATCTGAAGGGCCGCGAGGGTGGAGCGGACCCAGAGGTCGTCGTCGACGACATAGCGTTCGCGGCGCCCGCCGGGAGTTCGTTCCCGCTTGATGAGTCCCTGCTGCTCCAGGAGGGTGATGGTCTGTGAGATCGACGCGGGGCTGACCTGAAGCCGCTGGACCAGGTCGGCGGCGGTGAGGTTGCCGGAATCCGTGACGTGCAGGCAGGCCAGTACCCTGGCCGCCATCCGGGGCATCCCCTGCTGCTCAAGGAGCGTGGCGAAGGATTGCGTGACGTCCTGGACCGCCTGGGGGTCGCGCCCGTGGCTGCTGTCGCCGATCGGCGGCGCCGGAGGCTTGGGCTGCCGGTGCCGGCGCGCACGCTGCCGGGTGGCCTCCTGTGCCCGCTGCGCGCGGTAGTCGTCGGGTCCGCCGTTGCGGGTGACCTCCCGCATGATGGTTGAGCCCGGCCGCCCGAGACGCCGGCCGATCTCGGTGTATCCGAGCCCTTCGGCCAGTCCCGTGGCGATGTGCCGGCGGTCCTCATCGGTGAGCCTGTCTCCGGGCATCGGTGCTCGTCTCCCATCTGCCGACGTGCGCACAGTATGCAATCATTCGCAGTCCATTGCAACGCGATCCTTGGTCATCCATTGCAATCAGTGTCATGCTCATTGCAGTACGGGCTCATTAATTGCTTCTGAACAGGCTAATTGACTTCCCAGAAATGTTGACTGATTTATGAATGCAATGTACGGTCACAGACGTTCAGCAATGCATGAACAACCGGCCCGGTGGAGGATCTGCAGCTTCCCACACAACGGCTCGAACGGCTCCACGCAGGAGGCAGATCACCATGTCCAACACCACATTCGGCGGTCGCACCACGGTCGAAGCGATTCAGCGGCACCTGATGCACTTCGTGCCGACCGACGCCGACAGCGACGCCTCAAGGTTCGAAGACCTCGCCGCCCTGTTCGAACAGGCCGCGGCAGCCGGAACGCCGATCCGCGAGATCGTCGGGCGGGACCCGGTGAAGTTCGCCGAGGCGTTCGCCCGGAACTACACCGACGGCGGCTACGTCCCCGCACGTGCGCGGAAGCGATTGACCGACGCCATCGAGCGCGCCGCCGGCTGAGGACCGTCAGGCGCCGGGGACCCAAGATCAACATTGTGTATCGAAGTAAGGACATTTGTGATGGGACACAGCAACAGCGGCTTCTCCAAGACCGGGCTGGACAGACTGCGCGAGGTGCTGGCCGGGCATGTCGAGTCCGGGAAGATTCCCGGACTCGTCGCCCTGGTCAGCCGAGGCGAGGAGACACACGTCGAAACGATCGGGACGATGCGCCATGACGGCGGCGCGCCGATGCGCCGCGACACCATCTTCCGGATGGCCTCCACGTCCAAGCCGGTCGCGGTGTCGGCGACGATGGTCCTGCTGGATGAGTGCCGGCTGCGGCTGGACGACACGGTGGACGCGTGGTTGCCCGAACTCGCCGACCGGCAGGTGCTGACGCGGCCCGACGGCCCGCTGGAAGAGACCGTGCCGGCGCGGCGGCCGATCACCGTACGCGACCTGCTCACCTCCACCTGCGGACTCGGACTGGACATGGCGGCGAAGACCGCCCCGATCATGGGCGCGTTCTTCGAGCGGGGGGTCTACGGCCAGGAGGACGGATGGCTGCTGCCGGGCTCGGACCCCGACGAGTGGATGCGCCGCCTGGGCACGCTCCCGCTGATGCACCAGCCCGGCGAGCGGTGGCTGTACAACCTCAGCGACGACGTGCTCGGCGTGCTGGTCGCCCGGGTCACCGGACAGCCGTTCGAGACGTTCCTGCGCGAGCGCATCTTCGAGCCGCTGGGCATGACCGACACCGGCTTCCACGTGCCCGCCGACAAGATCCACCGGTTCCCGCCGCTGTACGCCCCCGACTGGCAGACCGGAGCGTTCAATGTGGAAGACCCGGCCGAAGGCGGACACCACAGCCGGCCCCCGGCGTTCCCGTCCAGCGGCGGCGGACTGGACTCCACCGCCGACGACTACCACGCCTACTACCGGATGCTGCTCAACGGCGGCACGCACGACGGCCGGCAGATCCTGTCCCGGCCCGCCGTCGAGCTGATGACCACCAACCAACTCCCGCCCGCGCAGCAGGCCGCCCGAATGGCCTGGGCCCGCGACAACCTCCACATGGGTTACGGCCTGGGACAGCACGGCGGGTGGGGCTTCGGGATGGCGGTGCGCACCTACCGCAGCGACTACGCGCCCGTCGGCCAGTTCGGCTGGGACGGCGGAGCCGGCACCACCACCTACGCCGACCCCGGCAACGACCTCGTCGGCATCCTGCTCACCCAGACCGGCATGTCCACCCCCGACTCGGCCATGGCCATCCACGACTTCTGGACCACCCTCTACCAGGCCATCGACAACTGACCCACCTACCTGGTCGAGATCGCTCCGGCGGAACCCTCGGCCAGGGCTGCGGCCTTCGACACCACCACGCGAGGGCTCGCGGATCAACCGCTCCACGATCAGGTCGGACGGCACCTGCGGCTTGTTGTAAGGGCGGGGGCGACGGTCGAGGGCGAAGAGAAGCTCCAGCAGAAACCGGATGCTGCCGGCGGCGAGCGCTGTCGAGGCTCATGTGGTGAGCAGGAAGCCGGTCAGCAGTGGCGCCAGCACCTGCGGTGCGGCGACGTGGGGCTGGCCGGGCATGACGTGATGGCGTCCGTCGGGCATGGCGGTGGCGAGCTGGGCGCCGGTTTCGACCATCCAGGCGAAGCTGTCGCCGCCGCACAGCAGCAGCGCGGGGATCGTCACCGTGGCGGCCTGCTCGGCCGGGGTGGCGCCGCCTCTGCTGCTCGCGCTGACCACGTCGAACGGGTCGTGCGGCAGGGTGTGGGCGACGGCCTGCGCGGCGGGGTCGTGGCTCATCTGCTCGACCATGTGCTGCGGCATCCCGGTGGGCGTCAGGAACGCGGCGATGGCCTCGGCCTTGCGGTCCTGGGCGAGCAGGGCGCGGATGGTTTCGGCCTGTTCGCGTCCGGCCCGCTCTTCGGCGGCCTGCCGTTCGCGCTGGTCTTCGCCGTCCTGGGCGGGGGTGAAGGGCGGCTCGTGCAGGACGAGCTTGGTGATGGGCAGCCCGGCGGCGGCCGCGTGCAGGGCGAGGGCCGCTCCGGAGGAATGGCCGTAGACGGCGGCGCTGCCACCAGCGGCCTCGATGAGGGCGGCGAGGTCCTCGATCTCCCGCTGGACGCTCCAGTTGCCGATGCCTCCGCTGTCGCCGCGGCCGCGCCGGTCGTAGGCGATCGCGGGCAGCTCGGGCGCCAGTTGCTCGGCCAGCGCGGTGGCCGCGGTGCGGTCGCACAGCGCCGCGGTGATCAGGATGAGCGGCAGGCCGTTGCCGCCGAAGCGCTGGTAGGCGATGGGTGTGCCGTCTGCCGAGATCACCTTGGTCATCATGATCCTCTGGTGTCGATGGGGTTCGGGACATGGGGAGGCACTGATCAGGAGCGCTGTCACTGCGAACGGTCGCCGGCGCCCAACGTTCCGGCCGGCCTGCTGGGCCGGCTCACGCCGTAGGCGGCCAGGAACACCCGGGTGCCCTCGTCGGCGTAGTGCTTGAGGTCGGCGGGGGTGAGCTGGTCGTCGCCCGTGTGGAACATGGCCTGGTTCAGCGGGATCGAAAGGATCAGCCAGTTGAAGTGCTGGGCGGCCAGTGGCGGGTCGTCCGCTTTCAGCAGGCCGCGCTCGGCCAGGGTGGTGAACACCTGTGCCAGGGTGGCGTGGCCGCGTCCGGGGCCGTTGGCGTACCAGGTGCCGGCCAGGTCGGGGAAGCGCTCGGCCTCGCCGATGATGAGCCGGCGCAGCCTCATGATGTGCGGCTGGATGACGTTCACGACGTGCCGGCGGGCGAAGGCGCGCAGATCCGTGGCGAGGTCCTGACTGGCCGCCAGCGCCTCGACGCTGTCGTGTGAGCGGTGTTCGGCGGCCTCGATGTCCTCGGTGATCACCGCGGTGAACAGCCCCTTCTTGTCACCGAAGAGCCCATAGACGGTGCGTTTGGAGGTGGAGGCGAGCGCCGCCACCTCATCCACGCTGGCCCCGGCGAAACCGCCCGCGAGGAACACCGACCGCGCGGCCTCGATGATCGCCTGACGTTTGCCGGCCGACCTGAGCTCCGCTGGGCTGGCCATGGGCATCTCCTCCGCCGATCGGAAACGGGGGACGACTCGCCCCACCGTTGGTACGGTACGGTACCGTACCAGACTTGGAGGCGCGAGCGATGGCGACCACTACATACTCGGCAACGCCATCTTGGATCTCGCGGGCTGATGGACTGGTTGCGGGCGGTCGGTTCAGACGTGAGCCCGCAAACGGAAACCGTCATGTGCCGTACCGCAAAGGCGTCGACCGTTTTGACACCTTGCATGGCTAACCGCTATCTATTGGCTAACCGTTAGGGGGTGCCGTGCAAGACGCAGTGCTGGCGATGCTCGCCAAGGAGCCGTCACACGGGTACGGCCTGCGCGCCCGGCTGCGCCAGTGCCTGGGCCCGCTGAGCGAGTCGATGAACCCCGGCCAGATCTACGTGACCCTGTCCCGGCTGGCGAAGGCCGGGCTCGTCGTCTGCGAGCGTGAGGACGGCCTGCCCGAGCGGCCCGAGCGCAAGGTCTACGCGCTGACACCGGCCGGTCAGCAACGGGTGGCGGCGTGGCTGGCCGAGGTGGGCTGGCCCAAGCCGGACCAGGCGGAGTTCCACCTCAAGCTCGTCGCGGCGGCCGCGGCCCGGCTCGCCGACCCGATCGAGCTGGTGGCGGCGCAGCGCCGCGAGCTGCTGCGCCGCCTGCGCGAGGCGCAGCACACGATTCTGGCCGAGCCGGCGGGGTCGATGGCCGTGCTACTCCTGGAGGGGATCGTGCTGCGGCTGCAGGCGGACCTGCGGTGGCTGGAAGCGTGCGAGCGGACCTGGTCCAGGGCCGATGACAGAGTCGAGGGTGAGGCGTGAACGAGTCGGGTGCCGTGGTCCAGGTCCGTGACCTGGTGAAGGAGCATGGTCAAGGGGAGAGCCGGGTCCGGGCGGTGGACGAGGTCGATCTGGAGGTGCCCGAGGGGCAGATGCTGGCGGTGATGGGGCCGAGCGGCTGCGGGAAGTCGACCCTGCTGCACCTGCTCGGCGGCCTGGAACGGCCGTCCCGCGGGGAGGTGTGGCTGGCCGGGCGGCGCATCGACTCCTTGAGCGAGCGAGCTCTGGCGCGCATGCGGCGCCGGTCGGTGGGGTTCATCTTCCAGGCCTTCCACCTGGTGGAGGAGCTGTCGGCGGCGGAGAACGTGGAGCTGCCCGCGCTGCTGGCCGGCCGTTCGCCGCGGCAGGCCAGGGGGCGCGCGAGCGCTCTGCTCGAACGGGTCGGGCTCACGGCGCGCGCCCGGCACCTGCCTTCCGAGCTGTCGGGCGGGCAGCGTCAGCGGGTGGCCATCGCCCGCGCGATGGCCAACGACCCGCTGGTCGTCCTGGCCGACGAGCCGACCGGCAACCTCGACACCGCCGCCACCCTCGACGTGCTGCGGATCTTCGAGGAACTGCGCTCCGCGGGACAGACCCTCGTGATCGTCACGCATGACGAGCGCGTCGCCGCCAACGCGGACCGGCTGATCTCGATGCGCGACGGGATGTTCGTCGACGACACCAGCTTCGCCGGCTCCCACCCGCACGGGCTCGGCGGCCTGATCGAGCTGGAGGGCTGAAACAGCATGGGCACCATCGTGCTCGTCGTACGCCTGGTACTCGCCGACGTTCGCCGGCACCCGTCCCACGCCGCGATGCTCTTGTTCGCGGTGACCACCGCCACCGCCACCCTGGCTCTGGGCCTCTCCCTGGGCGGGACCAGCCAGACGCTGTACGAGCAGACCCGCGCGGCCACCGCCGGACCCGACGTGGTCGCACTGTCCGGCGTCACCGGCCCCGCCGTCACCTCGGCCTTGGCCGCGCTGGCGGACTCCCCTGACGTGGTCGCCCACCACGGCCCCTATCGCATCGTGTACGCCGACCTGACCCTGCGCGACTCCACGTCCTCGCCCGTGGTGGTGCACGGCTTCGCCGCCAAGCCGGGCGCGGTCGACCGGCCGCTGGTGACCTCGGGTCAGTGGGTACGCCCCGGCGGCACCGTCCTCGAACGCGGCTTCGCCACCGCGCTGGGCGTCGGTGTCGGGGACCGGGTGACCATCGCCGGCCGGCCGTACCCCGTCGTCGGGATCGCCGTCACCGCGGCCACCTCCATCTACCCCTGGGCGGCGCAGATCGGCCCGTACGGCGGCGCGAGCGACTACAGCGGCCTGGCCTGGATGACCCGATCAGACGCGCGGGCGCTGGCGTCGTCCCAAGATCTCCCGGTGTCCCTGGCCCTGGATCTCAAACTGCGCGATCCCGCCGCCACCACGGCATTTCGCGAGGCCCACCGCGACCCCACGGTCCGGATCAACTTCCACTCCTGGCAGTTCAAGGCCGAGCAGGACGCCGTCATTCTCAGGGGCGCCCAGCCGATCCTGGTCCTCGGCAGCTGGCTGCTCAGCTTCCTGGCCGTCACCGGGGTGGCGGCACTGGCCGCGGGACGCGCCGTCCAGCAGACCCGGCGGGCCGGGCTGCTCAAGGCCGTCGGCGCCACCCCCGCTCTGATCGGTGCCGTCCTGCTCACCGAATACCTGGCCGTGGCGCTGCTGGCCGACGTGCTGGGGCTGGCGATCGCGCGCCTGACGGTACCCGCCATAGCCAGCCCCACCGCCAGCAGGATCGGCGACATCGGCGGGCCGACCGGCGCCGTCATCGTCACGACGACCGTCCTGGCCGTGGTGGTGGCCGTGCTGTCGGCGCTGCGCCCCACGCTGCGTGCCTTGCGCACCGCGACCGTGGCCGCCCTGGCCGAGGCCGTTCACCGGCCCCGCCACCGTCCCCGGCTGACCGCGCTGTCCGCGCTGCTGCCCACGCCGTTCCTGCTCGGCCTCAGGCTGATCGCCCGCCGGCCGGGCCGGGTGGTGCTGCAGGCGTGCTCGACCGCCACCACGCTGATCGCGCTCACCGGCCTGCTCTCCCTGTCCGTCCAGTCATCGAGGGGTTACGGCCTCAACGGCTCCAATGCCCTGCCCAACCTGCGAGCCGAGAATTCCGGCCACCTGATGATCGCGGTCTCCGCCCTGCTGATCGCGATGGCCGTGGTGAACATCATCGCGTTCACCTGGACCACGGCGATGGAAGCCCGGCCAAGCCTGGCAGTCGCGCGTACGCTCGGTGCCACCCCCGGGCAGGTCTCCGCGGGGTTGTCCATCGCCCAGCTCCTGCCCTGCCTGCCCGGCGCTGCCGTGGGTGTCCCGCTGGGCATCGGCGTGTTCTCCGAATTCAGCCCCAGGAACGCGACCCTGGCGCCGTTGCCCTGGATGCTCGTCGCCGCGCTGGCCACTCTCCTGGTGACCGCGGCACTCACCGCCCTGCCCGCCCACATGGCGGCCCGCCGTCCCGTGGTACCCGTCCTGCGCGCCGACACGGCGTGATCGGCCGGGCAGGTGCGCGGCGAACTCTCCCACCAGGTGTGCCGCACCCTGAAAAGGCCCGCAGGCTCCTTCACCGACCACGCTCCGGCCACCAGGTGAGGGCGTCCAGCCGCAGTGCCGCAAAGTCACCGCTAGGCGTTCACTTCGGCCAGCAGGCTGCGCGCGTCTTCGGCCTCCGGCAGGCAGAGGCGGTCGAAGATCTCCAGCGCTTCGGTGTAGCAG
Source organism: Nonomuraea sp. NPDC059023 (assembly GCF_042740095.1). NCBI lineage: Bacteria > Bacillati > Actinomycetota > Actinomycetes > Streptosporangiales > Streptosporangiaceae > Nonomuraea > Nonomuraea sp. NPDC059023. The sequence continues at coordinate 38,165 of NZ_JBHYIO010000018.1, forward strand.
GCGTGACCGCGTTCCCGCTGGCCGGCGGCGGTGAGGGCCTGGCCGAGGATCATCAGGGCCTTGCCCTGCCAGTGCTCGTCGTCGACTTCCCGCAGCGCGACCAGGCCCTGCTCGGCGAGTTCGAGGGCGCGGGCGTGATCTCCCAGGGTGAGGTGGATGTCGGCCATGCGGGTGGTGGCCGTGCCGATCCAGTCGAGCTCGCCGATCTCACCGAAGCCCGTGACCGCGGCCTCGTACATGCGCAGCGCCTCGTCGAGCGAGCCTACGGCCTGCAGCGTGACCGCGAGCTGGTAGGGCGCCCACGGGTGCCGCGGAGCGCCGCCGCCGAGCTCGGCGTGGACGCGGTAGGCCGATCTGGCCGCCTCCACGGCCTGGCGGGGCTCGTCCGCGGCGGCGAGCGAGCGGGCCAGCAGGCCGAGCCAGAGAGCCTGGGCGCCCCTGTCGCCTCTGTCGGCGAAGATGTCCAGGCCCCGCCTGATGAGCTCGACCGAGGCCCGGTAGTCGCCGTCGTCGTAGACCTGGGCGCCGAGTGAGACGGTGGCGACGGCCGTCACGTACTGGTCGTCCTGGGCCAGATCGATGGCCGCCAGGGCGTCGGACCGGCGCGCCTGGCGGTCGGCGGAGGACAGGGTCGAGCGGAGGTAGCGGGCCAGGCCCTCGGCCCGCGGCTCGTCTCCGGCCCGCGCGACCAGGAGGTCGAGGGTGTGCTGAAAGGCCACCGACTCCGGTGCGACGTCGGTCAGCATGTCCACGATCCAGGCCAGCCGGTAGCGGTCGGCGTGCTTGCGCGTGGCGGCCTGCCGTACGACGGACAGCAGGGCGTCGGTCTCGGCGGGATCGAAGGCGTCGTGGACCTCGCCGGTGGGCAGCAGGTCGGCGCGCCGGTCGCCGGGGAACAGCGAGCGGAAGCGGCCGGCGACGGCGGCGGCGGAGTAATCGAGCAGCCGGTCGAGCGCCGCGTCGGCGTCGGGATCGACCCGGCTCCTGGCGAACACGCGCAGCAGATCGTGGAAGCGGTAGCGGCCGGGCGAGAGCGACTCGAGCATGCTGACGTCGACCAGCGCCTCGCAGACCGCCTCCGCCTCCTGCTCGGGCAGATCCAGCAGCGCGACCGCGGCACGCAGCGGCACATCCGCCATATCCGGTACGGCCAGCAGCCGGAAGGCCCGCGCGTGCGCCTCGTCGAGCTGCTCATAACCCAGCGCGAACGTGGCCTCGATCGCCAGATCGCCGGCGCGCAGTTCGGACAGCCTGCGCCGCTCGTCGGAGAGCCGGTCGCGCATGCCGGCCACGCTCCAGCCGGGCCGCGCGGCCAGCCGGGCGGCCGCGATCCTGATCGCCAGCGGCAAGAACCCGCAGGCCGCGACCAGATCCATCGCCGCGCCCCGCTCGGCCGTGGCCCGCTGCTCGCCCACGATCCTGGTGAACAGCCGCAACGCGGCCACCGGTCCGAGCACCTCCAGGTCCACCTGGCGTACGCCGCTCAGCCCGGTCAGCCGGGCCCGGCTGGTCACCAGCACCCCGCAGGTGGCCGAGCCGGGCAGCAACGGCCGTACCTGGCCGGCCCCGGCCGCGTTGTCGAGCACCACGAGCATCCGCCGGTCGGCGAGTATCGAGCGATACAGCGCCGCCCGCTCGTCCGGCTCCTCCGGCGCCTCCTCCAGACCCAGCGCGCGCAGAAACGAACCGAGCACCAGATCGGGCTCCAGCGGCCGGCTGCCCGAGCCGCGCAGATCGACGAACAACTGCCCGTCCGGGTAGTCCCCGGCCAGCCGGTGCGCCACGTGCACGGCCAGCGCGGTCTTGCCCACCCCGCCCGCACCCGCCACCGCGCAGACCGCCAGCGCCGAGGTCTGCCGGGGGCGCAACGCCGCCGCCATCGCCTCCACCTCGCTCTCGCGACCGGTGAAGTCGGCCACGTCAGCGGGCAGCTGACGCGGCACCTGCCGGGCGGCCGGCGCGGCGGCGGTTCTCGGCCGGGCGGGCGCCCGGCCGAGAGCCGGGTCGGCGCTGATGATCTGCTGGTAGAGCTCAGCCAGCTCGGGCGAGGGGTCCACGCCGAGCTCGTCGGCCAGCAACGTGCGGGTGTCGGTGTAGACGCCGATGGCCTCCGCCTGCCGCCCGGCGCGGTAGAGGGCCAGCATGAGCAGGCCGCGCAGACGCTCCCTGGTCGGGTGCTCAGCGGCAAGCGCGCTCAGTTCGACGACCACCTCCGCGTGCTTGCCTTCGTCGAGGTCCTGGCCGAGGCGGTGTTCGAGGGCGGCCAGCCGCTGCTCGGTCAGGCGGGCGCGCTGGGCCTCTGCGTAGTCGCCGCCGAGTCCGGCCAGCGGCTCGCCCTGCCAAAGGGCCAGCGCCTCGGCATAGCGGCCTTCGCCGTACAACATCCGCAGTTCGGCGACGTCACACGTGCCCGCCCGCACCGCATAACCATCGCCAACGGACACCACCACGTCGGCCGGCAGCACCGCACGCAACCGCGAGATGTAGGTACGCAGCACATGGACCGCGGTACGCGGGCGCGCTTGACCCCAGACCGCGTCCATGAGCTGCTCACCGCCGACCGCCCTGCCTTCGGCGAGCAGGAGTACGGCCAGCACCAGGCGCTGCTGCGGCGACCCAAGCCCCAACTCCCGGCCACCACGCCAGGCCCGCACCGGGCCAAGCAACGAAAACCGCAGGTCATCGCCCATGCCTGCCCCCCGACATCCTTCACGACAAGAAGGATCACCCTACCGCCCACCCGAATGGCGACATTCCACACGATCTCCGGGACCGAACCTCCTGAACGCGGCTGACCAGCCCTACTTTCGCCAGCCGTTGATGGTCAGGTCGGGGTCGGTGGCCGCGTTCAGCAGCCGCCGCCCCCAGCCGTAGGTCATCGGTAGCCAGTCGAAGTCGTGATCCGGTCCGACGAGGTCGGCCAGCTCGATCAGCTTCATCATCTCCGCCATCGCGGCGAGCGGCTTGGCCACGCGCCATCATGAACCGAGTGCGTGGAGCATCGAGAGATACGACTCATGGGCGAGACGCAGGTTGTCAAGGTCGGACGTCTCGAACCACGCCACAGCGTCGTGCTCGTCCGGCGCGGCGTTGACGGGTGTTCCGGTCCACCTGTCGATCAACCAGATCCGCATGTCGAACGTCGCGGTCCGGATCTCATGCACCGGCGGTCCTGACGGCTCCGACGCCGTGATTCCCAACTCCTCCCGAAGCTCGCGGACAAGGCTCTCTTTCGGATCCTCGCCCTCCTCGACATGACCGCCCGGCAGGTCCCACACGTCGGGATACCAGCGGCGTCCGGCGCTTCGATGACACAGCAACACCCGATCGCCGTCGCGAAGAACGGCCGTCACGATCCGGACCGGACCGGAGTCGTCAGCGGAGATCGTCATCGGCACATTCTGACCCATGCGGATCTGCCGCGGACAAGGCACGTCCCGTCTCACGGTATGGGCGATCCTCGACCAGGAGGGGGCTCGATCCCGCGCCCGAGCGGTTCGGTGTCGGCGGTGAAGTCGCGTTCGATCAGGGTCGCTGTGGTGGACAGTTCGGTGACCCAGCCATGGAGGCGGGTGCGGTCGAAGCGGGCGGTCGGCATCGCCACGCTGATCGCGGCCGTCGTCCGGCCGGACCCATCACGTACGGGGGCGCCGATGGCGGTGACCCCGGTCTCGGTGAGCTGGTCGTTGACCGCGAAGCCGCGCTTGCGTACCAGGCCAAGCTCGCGGCGCAACCGGGCCAGGTCGACGCCGGCGCCGCCGTACAGCGACTCGAGCTCCTCGGACGGCAGCGCGGCGAGCATGGCCTTGCCGCCCGAGGCCAGGTGCGCGGGCAGGGACTGCCCGACGCGGTCGCCGACCCGCAGCGGCCGGGTGCACTCGACGGTGCTGATGAAACGCACTTCCGCGCCGACGAGCACCACCAGGTTGGTCGACTCGCCGAGCCGGTCGGTCAGGGCGCGCAGGTGCGGCAGGGCGACACGGCGCAGCAGGGCGAGGGGCGCCTCGCTCGGCCGGGCGGGGCGGAGCATGCGGCCGGGGATGTATTTGCGGTCTGCCGTCTGCTCGGCGAAGTCGCGGTAGACGAGCATCGCCAGCAGGCGGTGGGCGGTGGAGGGGGAGACGCCGAGCCGTTCCGCCGCGTCGGTCACGCGCAACTGGCCCTCCTGCTGGAGGGTCTGCGCGAGCAGCAGCGCGTGGTCGACGGAATCGATCGCGTACGCCGGCTTATTCTTCACAACAGAAAATGTTATCCCTCACAGCGGAATGTATCCATAGTGTGAGGTATGACACCCACGGAGAGTCCGGTGCGCATCAAGTCTTCCGACGGCCCCGGTCAGCCGGTGCGGACCGCCGAGCTGGACACGCTGTATCACCGGTTCGAGGACGAGCTGCTGGTGCCGCTGTGGACCGAGATCGGTGACCTGATGCCCACGCAACCCGCACCGGCGGCGCGCGCGCACCTGTGGCGCTGGGCCACCCTGCTGCCGCTGGCCGCCCGGGCCGGTGAGCTGGTGCCGGTCGGGCGCGGCGGCGAGCGGCGTGCGATCGCGCTGGCCAACCCGGGGCTGGGCGGCGCGCCGTACGCGACCCCGACGTTGTGGGCGGCGATCCAGTACCTGTGCCCGGGCGAGGACGCACCGGTGCACCGCCACACGCAGCACGCTTTCCGCTTCGTCGTGGAGGGCGAGGGCGTGTGGACGGTCGTCGACGGCGATCCTGTCGCCATGCGGCGCGGTGACTTCCTGCTCACCCCCGGCTGGCGCTTCCACGGGCACCACAACGTCAGCGACGTGCCGATGGCGTGGCTCGACGGCCTGGACATCCCGTTCGTCCACCACACCGGCTCGGCGTTCTTCGAGCCGGGCCCGGACACGGTCACCGAGCGGGAGACCCCGGCCCTGTCGCGGTCCGAACGCCTGTGGGCCCATCCCGGTCTGCGGCCGGTGTCGTCGGCGGGGGAGCGCACCACCAGTTCTCCGATCGCGGCCTACCGCTGGGAGCACACCGACCGCGCGCTCGCCGACCAGCTCACCCTTGAGGACGAGGGCCACCCGGGCGTGGTGGAGCCGGGGCACGCGGCGGTGCGGTTCACCAACCCGACGAGCGGCGGGGACGTGATGCCGACCATCCGGGCGGAGTTCCACCGCCTGCGTCCCGGAGCCACGACCGCGACCCGCCGGGAGGTCGGCTCGTCGGTGTTCCAGGTGTTCACCGGAGAGGTGAGCGTCCGTGTCGGTGACGCCGCGTGGACGGCGGCCCGCGGAGACCTCTTCGTGGTCCCGTCGTGGCAGCCGCTGACGATCAGGACGGACTCCGGCGCGGACCTGTTCCGGTTCAGCGACACACCGATCTTCGAACGGCTCGGTCAGCAGCGCGTGCGCGTCGAAGGGAGCGCCCGATGAGGCTGGCGACCATCCGTGCCGAGGACGGGACACGCGCGGTGCGCCTCGACGGCGACCACTACGTCGGCCTGGACGCCGCGGACGTCGGCGAACTGCTGCTGCGTCCCGGCTGGCACGAGGCCGCGGCCGCCGCGGACGGACCGGCCCGCCGCGCCGACGGGCTCACGTTCGCGCCTGTCGTACCCCGGCCGGGCAAGATCGTCTGCGTGGGGCTGAACTACCGCACCCACATCAAGGAGATGGGCCGTGACCTGCCGCAGTATCCGACCCTGTTCGCCAAGTTCGCCGAGGCGCTGGTCGGGGCGGACGACGACATCGAGCTGCCGCCGGAATCGGCCGCGCTCGACTGGGAGGCCGAGCTGGCCGTCGTCATCGGCCGGCCGGTACGGCGGGCCGACGCCGCGCAGGCGGCGGCGGCGATCGCCGGGTTCAGCGTGCTCAACGACGTGACCGCCCGCGACTGGCAGTTCCGCACGCCCGAATGGCTGCAGGGCAAGACCTTCGAGGACACCACGCCGTTCGGCCCGGTACTGGTCACCCCGGACGAGCTGCCCGGCGGAGTCACGCCCGCGCTGGCGATCACGTGCCTCGTGGACGGCGCGGTGACGCAGCGGGCCGACACCTCCGACCTGGTGTTCTCCCCGGTGGAGCTGATCAGCTACGTCTCCTCGATACTCACGCTGCGGCCCGGTGACGTGATCGCCACCGGCACCCCCGGCGGCGTCGGGCACGCGCGCACACCCGCCCGCTACCTCACGGACGGCGCGCACCTGGTCACCGAGATCGCCGGGATCGGCCGCCTGAGCAACCGGGTGCGTACGCCATGAGGTGGATGCAAGAGGGCACCGAGCTGTTCGCCGCCACCGTGGACGGGCTGCCGGACACCGCGTTCGCCGCGCCGTCGCTGCTGCCGGGCTGGAGCCGCGCCCACGTCGTCGCGCACGTGCACTTCAACGCCGAGGCGTTGCGCCGGCTCGCGTCCTGGGCCCGCACCGGCGAGCCCACGCCGATGTACGCCGACGGCCGGCGCGACGCCGAGATCGAGGACGGCGCGCGGCTGTCACCGGCCCGCCTGCGCGAGCTGGCCCGCGCCTCCGCCGCGAACCTCGCCGCCGACTTCGGCGCCCTGAGCGCGGACGCGCTGGCCCGCACCGTCGTCACCGCGCGGGGCCGCGGCGTGCCCGCTGCCGAGATCGCGTGGCTGCGCGCCCGCGAGGTCATGGTGCACACGGTCGACCTGGACGCCGGAGTCGGCTTTCCGGACCTGCCGGAGGACTTCACCACCGCGCTGGTGGCCGACGTGGTCACCACGCGGGACGAGACCGCGGCCCTGGCGTCGTGGCTCACCGGCCGCTCCCATCGGGCTCCGTCCCTCGGCGCCTGGCTGTAGCGGAGGAGACTGATGGCACACGAGATTCTCATCGCCGGAGGCGGCATCGGCGGCCTCACGACCGCGCTGGCGTGCGCGCGGGCCGGCCGCCGGGTACGCGTCCTGGAGCGTTCCGCGAAGTTCGCCGAGATCGGCGCGGGACTTCAGCTCGCCCCGAACGCCACTCGCGTCCTGGACCGGCTCGGTGTCCTCGACCGGGTCGTGGAGGCCGGCGTGCTGCCGGAGCGGCTCGTCTTCAACGACGCGCTCACCGGCGAGCGGCTCACCCACCTCGACCTCGGCGAGCGCTTCCGCGAACGCTACGGCGGCCCGTACGTCGTCCTGCACCGGAGCGACCTGCTGGACATCCTGCTGGCCGCCTGCCGCGAGCACGGGGTGGTGCTGGAAACCGACCGGCAGGTCAGCGGCGTCACCGACCACCCTCACGGTGTCACGGTGAATTGCGCCGACGGCAGCGTGTATCGCGGCACGCTCACCGTGGCCGCCGACGGGCTGCGCTCGGGGCTACGGGCTCCGCTTGGCGGCGACGAGCCCGTCTGCTCCGGCTATGTCGCCTACCGCGGCGCCGTACCGATCGAGGAGGCCGGCGCGCGCGGCCCGCTGACCGACGTCGTGGTGTGGTTCGGTCCCGGATTGCACCTCGTGCAGTACCCGCTGCGCGGTGGCCGCATGTACAACCAGGTCGCGGTGTTCCGCAGCGAGCGCTTCGCCGCGGGAGAAACGGACTGGGGCACTCCGGAGGAACTGGACGAGACGTTCGCCGTCACCTGTGACCGGGTGCGCGCGGCCGTTCCGGCGCTGTGGCGCGATCGCCGCTGGCCCATGTCCGACCGCGAGCCGATCGACGACTGGATCATCGGCCGCACCGTGCTGCTCGGCGACGCCGCCCACCCCATGCTGCAGTACCTCGCGCAGGGGGCCTGCCAGGCGATCGAGGACGCCGCGGCGCTGGCCGGCGCCATCGGCCGGCACCTGCCGCCGGGCAGCGACGAGGGCGCCGCCGTCGAGAAGGCGCTGCGGGCCTACGCCGGCGAACGCATCCCGCGTACCGCTCGCGTGCAGCGCGCCGCCCGTGTGTGGGGCGACATCTGGCACGTCGACGGGCTCGCCCGCGACCTGCGCAACGCCCTGTTCTCCCGCCGGGACGCGGGGGACTTCAGCGACACCGACTGGTTGTACGGCCCGCCAGGGCCGGCCGCATCGAAGGAGAACACCCATGCCTGACCTGCCACCCGAGGCCGCCGGGCTCGTGGAACGGGAGTGGAAGCTCTTGGTGGGCGGCAAGCTCACCCCGGCCTCCGGCGGACGCACCTACGCGCGGGTGAGCCCGTACACCGAAAGCGTCATCGCCCACGTGCCCGACGGCGACGCCCGCGACGTGGACGCGGCCGTGCGAGCCGCCCACGACGCCCGCGCGCAGTGGCGGGACACCCCCGCGGCCGAGCGGGCGCGGCTGGTACTGGCGCTGGCCGACGCGATCGAGGCGCACGGCGAGGAACTGGCGCTGCTGGACACCGCCGACGCCGGCTCGCCGATCACCAACTCCCGCGCCGACGTCGTGACGGCCCTGTCGCAGCTTCGCCTGTTCGCCGGGCTCGCGCTGGAGCTGAAGGGCACCTCCGTGCCCGCGAGCACCGCGCTGCACGTCACCGTCAGGGAACCGGCCGGCGTGGTCGCCCGCATCGTGCCCTACAACCACCCGCTCATGTTCGCCTGCAAGATCGCCGCACCGCTGGTCGCGGGCAATCCGACGATACTCAAACCGCCAGAGGCGGCTCCGCTGTCCGCGTTGCGCCTGGCCGAGCTGGCGGCCGGCATCTTCCCTCCCGGAGTGCTGTCGGTGGTCCTCGGCGACGGCCCGGCCGTGCCCGACGCTTTGGTACGGCACCCCCACGTGCGCCGGATCGGCTTCATCGGCTCCGAGCCGACCGGGCGGGCCATCCAGCGTGCCGCCGCTGAGACGGGGGTCAAGGACGTCACCCTGGAGCTGGGCGGCAAGAACGCGATGGTCGTCTTCGGCGACGCCGACCTGCGAGCGGCCGCGGAAGGCGCGGTCGCCGGCATGAACTTCACCTGGTCCGGCCAGTCGTGCGGATCCAACTCGCGGTTGCTGGTCCAGCGCGAGGTCCACGACGACGTGGTCGAGCGGGTGGTGCGGATCATCGAAGGACGCACGATCGGCAGCCCGTTCGACGAGAAGACCGAGCAGGGCACGATGATCAACCGGGCCCAGTACGACAAGTCGCTGGCCTACATCGACCTCGCCAGGGGAGAAGGCGCCACGGTCGTCACCGGCGGCGGCAGGCCGCCCGGCCTCGACCACGGTCTGTTCGTCGCCCCCACCGTGTTCACCGGCGTGGATCCGCGCTCGCGCATCGCGCGGGAGGAGGTCTTCGGGCCGCTGCTGTCGGTCATCCCGTTCGAGGACGAGGCCGAGGCCGTGCGGATCGCCAACGACGTGCCCTACGGGCTCACCGCCAGCGTCTGGACCTCCGACGTCGGCCGCGCGCACCGCGTCGCGCGGGCCTTCGAAGCGGGTTTCGTGTGGATCAACGGCTCTTCCCGGCACTTCCCCAATGTGCCCTTCGGCGGCGTCAAGGGCTCCGGCGTCGGCCGGGAGGAAAGCCTCGAAGAGCTGCTCAGCTACACCGAGCTCAAGGCCATCAACGTCCTGTTCTGACCTCTCAGGAGCATCCATGCCGTACGTCATAGGCATCGACACCGGCGGCACGTTCACCGACGCGTTCGCCGCCGACCAGCACAACCGGCTGGCCGCCGCCAAGACCCCGTCCACGCCGCCCGACTTCGCCGAGGGCTTCCTCAACGCCATCGACGAACTGGCCGCCGAGCTCGGCATCAGTGTCGCCGAGTTGCTGGCGCAGACCGAATACATCGTGCACGGCACCACCTCGACCCTGAACGCGCTGGTCACCGGCGACGTCGCCGACGTCGGCTTCCTGACCACCCGAGGGCACGCCGACTCCATCAGCATCATGAATCTCGAAGGACGCTACGCCGGCCTGGGCGCGGACGAGATCCAGCACATGGCGCGCACCGCCAAGCCGGCCGCGCTGGTGCCGCGCCACCGGATCAAGGAGATCGACGGCCGTATCGACTACAAGGGCGCCGTGGTCGTGCCGCTGGACGAGCGGGGCGTACGCGAGGCGGTGCGCGAGCTCGTCGCCGGCGGCGTGGAGGCGATCGCCGTGTCGTTCCTGTGGTCGTTCCGCGAGCCCGCGCACGAGCGGCGGGTGCGCGAGCTGATCCACGAGGAGGCCCCCGGCCTGTACGTGGCGCTGTCCAGCGATGTCAGCCCCCGCATCCGGGAGTACTCGCGCAGCGTCACCACCATCATGAACACCCAGGTCGGGCCGAGACTCGGCGCCTACCTCGAACCCCTCGAAGCCGAGCTGCGCCGCCGCGGGCTGACCGGGGCGCTGCTGGTCATGCAGGGCTCCGGCGGATGTGTGACGGCGAAGGACGCTCCCGCACACGGCATCACCACCATCGGCTCGGTGCTCACCGGCGGCGTCGTCGGCTGCACCCGGATGGCCGGAGCGCTGGGCACCCGCAAGGTCATCTCCACCGACATGGGCGGCACCACGTTCCTGGTCGGGCTCGTCGTGGACGGCAAGCCGGTGACCACGGCCGGCACGGTGCTCAACCAGTACACGATCAGCACCCCGATGGTGGACGTGCACACCATCGGCGCCGGCGGCGGCGCCATCGCCTGGGTCGATCCGGGCGGCAACCTGCGCGTCGGCCCGCGCAGCGCCGGGGCACGCCCCGGCCCCGCCTGTTACGGCGAGGGCGGCTGGGAGCCGACGGTCACCGACGCCGACCTGGTGCTGGGCATCATCAACCCGGACAACTTCCTCGGCGGGCGCAAGCGGCTGGAGGTGGAGCCGGCTCGCGAGGCCATCGACAAGGCGGTGGCCACGCCACTGGAGATGTCGGTCGAGGAGGCCGCGGCCGCGATCTACGCGATCCAGAACGCGCAGACCGCCGACCTGGTCCGCAAGGTGGTGGTCAACTCCGGGCAGGACCCTCGGGAGTTCACCCTGTACGCCTTCGGCGGCGCGGGCCCGATGCACTGCGCGAGCTACTCCAGGGACCTCGGTGTCAGGGAGGTCGTGGTGCCGCTCGGCTCGACGGCCGCGGTGTTCTCCGCCTTCGGCCTGGCCGCCTCCGACATCGTCCTCACCGCGGAACGCTCCAAGCCCGCGCCCATGCCGGTCGATCCGGCGACGGCCAACGCGGTGTACGCCTCGCTCGAAGCCGAACTGGAACAGCGCCTGTCCGAACAGGGACTGACCTTCTCCGCCATCGCCTACGAGCGGGAAGCCGACATCCGATACACCATGCAGCTGGCCGAGGTGTCCACGCCCGTGCCGGGTGGCACCCTCACCGCCGAGCAGGTCGAGCGGACCGGCGCCGCCTTCGAAACCCGCTATGAGGCCCTGTACGGCGAGGGCACCGGATTCCCCGACGCCGGCCTGCAGCTCATCACCTACCGCGTGCGCGCCGTCGGCACGCTGCCCATCGCGCCGACCCTGCCCGACCACCCGGAACCCGCCGGGGAAAGCCCCGAGCCCAGCGGCGTACGCGAGGTGTTCCTGGACATCCGCGCCGGACGCGAGCCCGCGACGATCTACGACTACGGCTCGCTGGGCACCGGCCACCGGATCAGCGGACCGGCGGTCGTGGAGGCGCCCACCACCACGGTCGCCCTGCCTCCTGGCACACACGCCACCGTCGACCGGCTCGGCAACCTCGTGATCCGTTTCAAGGGAGACCTCTGATGCCCATCATCCCCGTCTCCGGTTCCGAGCGCTTCGCGCAGACCGACCGGCCGCTCGACGACACGGACACCTTCGGTGAGCTCACCCTGCACACGGTCGGCGACGACGCGCCCGATCGGGTCGACGCGCTGACCTACGAGGTGATCCGGCATCGCCTGGTCGCCATCACCGACGACATGGGCGAGGCGGTCAAGCGCATGTCCGGCTCCGTCGTGGTGACCGACTGCAACGACTTCGGCACCGGGATCATGGACGAGAGTGGTGAGACCGTCCAGGTCGGCCTGTACAACATGCAGCTCGGCTCCGCCCTGGACATGGCGGTGCGCTGGACTCTGCGCAACCGCTCGGTCAACCCCGGCATAGGGCCGGGCGACCAGTTCCTGCTCAACGACCCGTGGATCGGCGGCGGCCTGCACCAGAACGACGTCACCGTGCTCGCCCCGGTCTTCCACGAGGGCGAGCTGTTCTGCTGGACCAGCGTCGTCGCCCACCAGGTCGACCTCGGCGGGGTGTCACCGGGCAGCTGGTCCGTCGAGGGTCACGACGTGTTCTGGGAGTCGCTGCCGATCCCGCCGGTGAAGATCGTGGAGGGGCGGCGGCTGCGCTCCGACATCGAGGACATGTACCTGCGCCGCTCGCGCGTGCCCAAGCTGGTCGGCCTGGACCTGCGCGCCAAGATCGGCGCCAACAACGTGGCGCACGACCGGATCACCGCGCTGATCGCCAGGTACGGGCCCGACACGGTCAAGGCCGTGATGAAGAAGATGATGAACGACGCCGAGACCCGGCTGCGCGCCAAACTGCGTGACCTGCCCGACGGCACCTGGTCGGCGGTCGCGCACCAGGACGGCGCCCGCGCCGGCGACCGCGGCATCCACAAGATCGTCGTGGGGATGACCAAGCGCGACGACCGGCTCGTCTTCGACTTCTCCGGCACCGACCCCCAGGTGGACGGCATCATCAACTGCACCCTGGCCGGGCTGCGCGGCGGCATCCTGCCGATCATGCTGACCATGCTCTGCCCGGACCTGCCCTGGTCACCGGGCGGAATCCTGCGCTGCGTCGACATCGTCAGCGAACCGGGCACGATCAACAACTGCACCTTCCCCGCGGGCATCGGCAAGGGGTCGGTGAACTCCGCGTGGGCCACCCAGAACGCCGTCTCCGAGACGGTCGCCGCCATGCTGGGCACCCACCCGGAGCTGAGCAGGTCGGCGATGAGCGTGTGCTCGGGCACCTTCGACCTGGCCCTGCTGGCCGGGGTCGACCAGCGCGGCAACGGCTTCGCCACCATGCTGTGCGACTCCATGGCCGGCGGGCTCGGCGCCAGGATCGACGGTGACGGCGTCGACACCGGCGGCGAGAACTGCATCCCGATGGGCCGCATCGCCGACGTCGAGATCAACGAGTTCAGCTTCCCCATGTTGTACCTGTGGCGGCGCGAGGAAGCCGACTCGGGCGGGCCCGGCCGCTGGCGGGGCGGCGTCGGCGCCTCAAGCTGCTTCATCCCGTACGACTCCCCGGCGGGGGGCGTGCACCTGGTGGTCTCCGCCAACGGCAAGTCCGTGCCGCAGGCGCCGGGCCTGTCGGGCGGCTACCCGGCCGCCACGCAGTGGGACGTGCTGATCCGCGGCTCCAGCGTGCGGGAGCAACTGGCCGACGGGCGCATCCCGCAGTCCATCGAAGAGCTCGGCGGCGCGCCCGACACGCTGCCGCCGCACCTGGAGACCGATCTGGAGGCCGGCGACGTGTACTTCACCCATTGGCAGGGCGGCGGCGGGATCGGCGACCCGCTGCACCGCGAACCGGAACGGGTCGCCGCCGACGTGCGCGACGGCAAGGTTTCGGAGCGCGCGGCGAACGAGGTCTACGGCGTCGCGCTCACCCGGGAGCGTACGGCCGACCACGAGGCCACCGCCACCCTGCGACGGCGGCTGCGCCACGAACGCGCCGGGCTGATCCCGCCCGGCCTCGCGGAAGGAGCGATCGCGTGAACCTCGACGTCAACCTGCGCGCCGACGTCGCCGGGGCGGTGCTGTGCAGGCACTGCGACACCCGCGTGGGCGACCACGTCACCGCGCCGATGACACACGCCCTGCGGCGCGAGCGGCCGTCGGTGGAAGCCGGGCCCGGCGTGCACGCCGACCCCGCTGCCTTCGTGGACCGGCCGATCGTGCTGCGCCAGGCGTTCTGCCCGGGGTGCCTCACCCTGCTGTCCACCGAGATCGTCCCCGCCGACGAACCCTCCTACCGCACCTGGAGCCTGGCATGACCCTCGCCCAGAAGATCATCGTGGTCACCGGCGCGGCCCAGGGCATCGGCGCCGCGTACGCCCGGCGCCTGGTCGAGGAGGGCGCCACCGTGGTGCTCGCCGACCGCGACCGCGAAGGCGCCGAAGCCACCGCCTCCTCGCTCGGCGGGCCGGGCAAGGCGGTCGCGTACCGGCTCGACGTCGCCGAGCGGGCGAGCTGCCAGGCGCTGGCGGCGTACCTGACCGACTCCTACGGCCATGTGGACGGGCTGGTCAACAACGCGGCCATCTTCAGCACCATCACGATGAAACCCTTCTGGGAGATCACCGACGAGGAATGGGACCGGCTGATGGCGGTCAACCTGCGGGGGCCCTGGCTGCTGGTCTCCGCGCTGCTGCCGCTGCTGTGCGCCTCGGCGTCGGCCAGCGTCGTGAACATCGGCTCCGACGCCGTGCGGCTGGGCCGTACCGGCTATCTGCACTACGTCGCCAGCAAGGGCGGCGTGCACGGAATGACGTACTCGATGGCCCGCGAGCTGGGGGAGTACGGCATCCGCGTCAACACGCTGTCGCCGGGCCCCGTCTACACCGAGGTCGCCCGCGAGACCGTCACCCCCGCCCAGCGCGAAGCGATGATCGCGGCGCAGGCACTGCGCCGGCCCGGAGGACCGGACGACCTGACGGGCACGCTGATGTTCCTGCTCGGCGACGGCTCCGCCTACCTGACGGGGCAGACGATCAGTGTGAACGGCGGGCTGGTGCACCGATGAGCGACCAGATCCGCGAGCTTGTCTCGCTGTCCTCCCGCATCCTCGGCGCCGGTGACCAGGGCGACCTGGTCTGGGGCCACTCCTCCGCCCGCGACCCCGAGGGCCGCGGCGTCTGGATCAAGGCCGCCGGGTGGGGCCTGGAGGAGGTGACCCCGTCACGTGTCCAGTTGGTCAGCCCGGCCGGCGAGGTGCTGGAAGGGGAGGGGCCGCGGCACAGCGAGTACCCGATCCACACCGAGATCATGGCGGCCCGCGCCGACGTCGGCGGCGTCGTGCACACCCACTCGCCCTACGCCGTCGCGCTCGCCGCCGCAGGCCAGGAGTTGCTGCCCGTCAGCCACGCCGCCAACTTCTTCGTCCCGCCCGGGGTGCCGCGCTTCACCGGCACCGCCGACCTCATCCTCACTCCCGCGCTGGGGCGGTCGGTGGCCGCGACGCTGGCAGACGCCTCGGCTGTCTTCCTGGTCAACCACGGCATCGTCACCGTCGGTCCCACCCTGCGGGCCGCCACCGTCGCCGCGATCATCCTGGAACGCGCCGCGTACCAGCAGTGGATCACCCGGGGCTTCGGCACCTGGCCGACCTGGTCGAATCCCGGCGAGTCCCTGGCCAAGCGCGAGCACATCTTTCATCCGGCGGCCGTCGAGCAGGTGTGGGAGTACCTGGTTCGCCGGCTTCCCGGTCGCGCTTAGGTCAGGCGGGCTCGCCGAACCGGTCCAGCAGCTCGCCGAGCAGCGCCCGCTCGCCGGGGGTGAAGCCGCCCTCCATCTCACCCAGGAGAGCCCGTAGCGCGACGGCGTGCCGGACCGGGTCGCGCTCGGGCCCGCCGGGCTCGTTCACGGTGAGCGCGGCCAGGACGGACTCGCGCAACGCGGCCGACAGCGTCAGGTCCCGCTCTCCGGGCGGCAGCGAGATCAGGGTGAGGGTGACGCCCATGGAGCTCGCGTGCACCATTTGCGCGGCGCGCTCCACCGGCACACGCAGCAGGCCCGCCGCGGCGGCGCGGCGCAGGATGCCCCGCAGGATCTCCTGCGCCTGCCGGGCGGCCTCGTCGGCGCCGTGCTGCTGGTACATCAGCCGGTAGTGCGCCGGGTGCCGCAACCCGAACTCCACGTGCAGGTCCCAGCCGGCCCGCAGGTCGTCGATCGGGTCGGCGGAGGGCGCCCGGTCCTTCTTCTCGGCCAGGTAGCGGGCGAAGCCGTCGGCGGCGACCGTGTCCAGCAGGCCCTGCATGTCGCCGAACAGCCGGTAGATGGCGGGCGGCTGGACTCCGGCGGCCGCGCTGACCGAGCGGGTCGTCACCGCCTCCTGGCCCTCTGTTGCGAGCAGGTCCGCCGCCGCGGCGATGATCCGCTCCCGCATGTCATCACGCCTCACCATGAATCAACGGTAACAAACTCTTGCTATCGCTGGCATGAGGACGGGGCGCTATCGCTGATAACAAGAACATGATAGCGTCGGTTGTATCAGCGTTAACAGCGCGCTAGTATTGCCGATATCCCCCGCTCGGTCGGGTAACTGACCCATCTGAACAGAAGGACATGGATTCATGAGCCCCACCACCATGCGCGCGGTCCAGGTCACCCGGCCCGGCGCCCCGTTCACCCTCACCGAGGCCTCGGTGCCCGCGCCAGGTCCCGGCCAGGTTCGCGTCCGGGTGCAGGCCTGCGGCGTCTGCGGCGGCGACGCCGTCGCCCGCTTCGGCCTGCTCGGCGTGCGGCTGCCGCGCATCCCCGGCCACGAGATCGCGGGCGTCGTCGACGCCGTCGGCGAAGGCGTGACCACCTGGCAGCCCGGCACCCGCGTCGGAGTCGGCTGGCACGGCGGGCACTGCTTCGTCTGCGACTTCTGCCGCCAGGGCGACTTCGTCAACTGCGAGCAGCGCATGATCGTCGGCGTCAGCTACGACGGCGGGTACGCCGAGTACATGATCGCCCCGCAGGCCGCGCTGGCCCGCGTCCCCGACGCGCTGACCCCGCAGGAGGCCGCGCCGCTCATGTGCGCCGGCGTCACCACCTACAACGCGCTGCGCAACAGCGGCGTCCGTCCCGGTGACACCGTCGCCGTGCACGGTGTCGGCGGCCTGGGTCACCTGGCCCTGCAGTACGCCGACAAGATGGGCCTGCGCGTCATCGCCGTCAACCGCGGCCGCGACAAGGAGAGCCTGGCCCGTCAGCTGGGCGCGGACGAGTACGTCGACAGCGACGAGGGCAGCGCGGGGCGGGCGCTGGCCGACCTCGGCGGCGCGCGGATCATCCTCGGCACGGTCGGCGTGGCCGCCGCCCAGGGCGACATCGTCCAGGGCCTGCGCCCGAACGGCCGGCTGGTCGTGATCGCCGCCGACCACGACCACCAGCCCATCCCGGTCAGCGGCGACCTGCTGGTCTTCGGCCGCCGCGGGGTCGACGGCTGGTACAGCGGGCACGCCAAGGACAGCGAGGACGCGATGAACTTCGCCGCGCTCACCGGTGTCAGGCCGCTAGTCGAGACCTTCCCGCTGGAGTCGGCCGAGGAGGCGTTCCAGACCATGAACAAGGCCCGCTTCCGCAACGTCCTGACCGTCTGACGACCGCGTTCAGCTGAGGCGGTACGGGACGGCATGCTCCGTCCATCGTGATCAAGCGGCAGACTTGTGTGCGGCGAGGATGCCCCGTTCACCTGGAAGCCTGGAGCGCACGGCCATGAAGTACACCGTCTCGATCGAGATCGCCCTGCCGCGGGACAGGGTGGTCCAGTTGCTCGCCGACCCGGCACACCTGCCGATGTGGCTGCGGGGCCTGGTGCTGCACGAGCCGCTGAGCGGGGTGCACGGGCAGGTCGGTACCAAATCGCGGGTCGTGATGCAGACGGGGCGGCAGAGGTTCGAGGGCATCGAGACCATCACGCGCCGGGAGCCGGCGGACCTGCGCGAGATTCCGGTGGGAAGCGTCGTCTCCTTCGACCGCGAGATCGCCGGCGAGGGCATGTGGAGCGTCGCGCGCGAGCGGCTGACCGAAGCCGGTCCGGAGACGACGCTCTGGGTGAGCGAGAGCGAGTACCGGTTCAGCGGCGTGCTGATGCGGCTGGTGGGGCTCCTGATGCCCGGCGCCTTCCGCAAGCAGTCGCTACAGCACATGCAGGACTTCAAGGCATTCGCCGAACTGGGAAAGGACGTCCGCGAAGCGAAGGACTGATCTGCTTGCGGGCGCCGGTCGGCGCGTTCCATGGGGACGGTCAGGCGCCGAGCACCAGCGGTACGAGGTAGTAGATCTCTATGGCCTCGTAGACGGCACCGATGACGAAGAGCGCGAGCGCCGTGGGCCAGAGCCGGCCGAGTCGGCTCAGGCCGCGCACATAGGCCTGTCGTCGCGTGGTGGCGCCCACTGTCGCCGGCCGGAGCCACGACCTGCCCAGCAGGTAGGCGCCGAACATCACCAGTACGTAGGCCTGGAACTCGATGAGGATGGTCGGCGAGTGCGGGATGAGGATCAGCGCCGATGTCCGGTTGACGGGCGCCAGGATGATTCCGATGTCGATCGTCTTGATCACGAAGACTAGGAGGCCCGCGAAGGGGATCACGAGCGACGGCAGGACGATGAGCAGTAGCGCTGTCGCGAACACGTTGACCAGGAAGATGGTCACGCCGAAGGTCCAGGGGCTACCGATCACGGTGTCGACGAGCGCCCCTTGGCCGCCGTCGACGAACGAGGACGTCCGCGCGGCGTGGAGATCGGGGAAGATCATGGCCAGGCCCATGCCCAGGAGGAGCGCCCCGTAGACGAGGGCGTTGATCAGCAGGTACGCGCGCACGTCGGCACGGATGATCGGGAATGGCCGAAGAAGGAGGTTCATGGGTGTCGTGTCCGTTTCTCGGATGATGTGCCGGACCCGGCCTGTCAGTTGCCCCCGGCGTCGAGCAGCCAGTGGTAGCGCAGTCGCAGCGCCCTTTCCACGCTGGCCAGCGCGGCGCCGAGGGCGAGCGTGACGTTGAGCCAGAGCGGCAGGTGGATGGGGGAGGTGAAGGTGCCGAGGTTCTCGGCGATGGGCGGCGCCTGCGAGATCGGCCCGATGATCTGCGGGAGGTTCAGCCCTAGGCCGATCACGAGCAGCACGACCGAGGCGGCGGCGACCACGCGGCTCGCCGTCGGATGATCACGTTCGAGACGGGCCCGCCTGCCCTCTCCCGATTTCGGGTCGGGAACAAGCTGGTGCTCCTCGCCGGTGGTGGTGACGTAGTGGCAGCGCTTGATCCCGAAGCTGCTCGTCGCGACCTCGATGACGCCGTCCTCCAGCGGGAACGCGGCGGGGATCCTGGACTGGGCGTGATGGCGGCCGTCGAGATACAGGTGTGCCGTGCTCTCGCCGCCCGACCGGTTGTCCCAGCGCCGCACGTCGACGGCATACGTCCCAGTTCGTCGGCCATCGGCTGAGGGCCGGAGGTGGAACAGTGCGCGCCCTGACGGCAACTGCCACCAGCGGAAGCGCTGAAGAGGACGCCCGTCGCCCCGCTTGACCCGCCGGATCGCCCGGCTGCGCCGCCATGCCTTCACCATGTGCTCCCTGGGTCGCCTCAACTCGACTAACACACTGTGTTAGTCGCTCTGACGGCCAATCTATCACAGCGTGCTAGTACAGTGTGATAGTGCTGTGAACGAGTGAGGCGGAGGCTCATGCGATGACGGATCAGAACGAGCAGTTGAGCAGCCGGGACAAGGTTCTCCTGGCGGCGATGCAGCTGATCGGAGAAAATCCCGGGGCGAAGCTCAGCGTGCGAGCGGTCGCCGCGCGCGCGGGAGTGAGCACCGGATCCCTCCGCTTCCACTTCCCGACGCAGCGCGCGCTCCAGGACGAGGTGCTCACTCGTCTGTACGACGTGGTCGTCTCCGAAGACCGGATCCACGATCGGGACGCGCCGGCCCGGGACCGGCTCGTCGACTGCCTGCGCCAGGTCCTCGCCCCCGCCGGAGTCGGCGCCGGCGCACGCGAAGCGCACCGCACGATCCACGAGCACTTCATCGCCTCGGAACCGACCGAGCAGGTGCGGGAAGCCTATTTCGCCCTCGAACGGGAGGGGCGACGTCGCGTGGAGTACTGGCTGACGGTGCTCACGCAGGAAGGCGCACTCGTCCCCGGCGACACCTCTCGGCGCGCGAAATTCCTCCTTACCGTCCTGAACGGCCTCGCACTGGAGCGAGCCCTGCCCTCCGACGGCTCGATCCTGCGGTCCGAGACCGACACCCTCTACATGGCCGTCGATGCGGTCCTGAACCCCGCGACGTCCTG
Source organism: Nonomuraea sp. NPDC059023 (assembly GCF_042740095.1). Taxonomy (NCBI): domain Bacteria; kingdom Bacillati; phylum Actinomycetota; class Actinomycetes; order Streptosporangiales; family Streptosporangiaceae; genus Nonomuraea; species Nonomuraea sp. NPDC059023. Next base: position 58,044 of record NZ_JBHYIO010000018.1, read on the forward strand.
ACCCGTCGACGGCCCGGCGTCGTCTTCGTCGGGTGAGCGCCCGCGGAAGTCAGATCTGCGTGGCCAGGTACTGCTTGAGGCCCTCCGGGTCGGGAGCGAGCCCCGACAGGCCTGGGGTGTCGGCCGGGCCTGGCGCACTCGATGACTTCTCAAGATCGGCGGTCACTCCCTGCTCGTCATTCGCATCACCGTCCTGATGAGCGTCTCTTTCGGCATCGAGATTCCGATCAAGCTCCTTCGCCGAGCGGACGGTCGAACGAGTGGCAGCCGGGATCGAAGCCAGGTAGGCGATGAGCCGCCGGGTTCCGCGAAACATCGCCCCTGAAGGATCACCGGTGCGGCGCGAATGGTGACCAGTTCGGCCGGCAGGCGTGGCGGTCCAGGAGCCGTAGGCCCGCCCTCACCAGCGCCCAGCCGAGTTGCTCTTCGAAAACGCTGACTACCGACGCGGAGGCGAACGCGCGGGCCCTGCGCTGCCGGGCAGCCGCCTCGCGCAGCTCACGACCTCGCACGCCTTCCACGAACAGGTAGAGGTCTGGATACATCATGGTCTCCTGGGGGGCCATTTCGGTCAGAACGGGAAGCCGTACGTGGTACGGCGAGGTGCTGGGCGATTGCCGCGGCGGAGCCACATCGGCGACACGTTGCCGTGCCGGCAGTAAGAGAGCGCGCGGCGACGGGCGGCATCCCGATTCAGCGGCTCGGTCACGATGTGTCGGCGGGAACGGCCGCGTCCTCGCTCGGCGGGGGAGTGTATGGAGCGAGGGGCACCCCGGCGGACAGAAGGATGACCTGCACGGCCCGCGGGTCGACCGCGTCCCGGGTGGTCAGTTCCTCCACTTTCCGATCGAGCACCTGCCACAGCTCGGCGAGAGACTCGGGGGTCAGCCGCAGCATCCGGTCGGTGATGCCCGATGGTTCCAGCCACTCTTGGCCGAGCCGCCCGGCGGCGACGTCGGCCTCGTGCCGGACGAGAGACGTCTCCAGGTGCTCGATCTGGCGCCTGCGCGCGAAGCTGACGAAGGCGCGGCTTTCCGGCGTGGCGTCCATCGCCTTGTTGTTCCAGGACGTCACCAGGTGCACCGCCCGCCACCGGCGCTCCCGCCTGTCGCGGTGCTCGGCCTCGGCGACGAACGCGTACTTCGCCAGGACCCGCAGGTGATAGCTGGTGGAAGCGGATGGCTCTCCGGTCCTGACCGCGAGCTCGCTCGCGGTGGCGGGTCCGTCCTGCCGCAGCAGCCCGAGCAGGCGAATGCGCAGGGGGTGGGTGAGCGCCTTCAGCGCTGCGGCATCATGCTCAGGATCCAGTACGCGCTTGTCCACTTCGCTGCCCATAACGGAAGCGTAGATCTCCCGGCCACTTTCCCAAAGTACTTTTGCAAAAATTCTTCGGGAAAGTGCCGTGATGAAGCTCCGCCTGCAAACCACCCAGCGCCGGCCGCCCATCGTGCCCGGCCTCGCTGGTTGCTCGGCTGAAGCGAGCCGGCGATCACCTCTGGACGGTCAGCGTGCCCAGCAGGGTCAGGGCCTCGGCGGAGCGGGAGCCCGGCTCGGCGGGGTGCGCGATCAATCGCTGGCCGGGACTGCTGACGATCGGGAACACCTCGGTGCTCAGGCGCAACTCGCCGACGTGGGGCTGGAAGAACCGGCGGCCGTGCACCATCGCTCCACGCGGCTCGGGCTCGGCCCACAACCTGCGGAAATCCGGGCTGGCGATCGACAGCTCGCCGACCAGCTCCCGTACCTGCCGGGCCTCCGGCGCCTGGTCGGCTGCCTTGTGCAGTTCCTGGACGGCGGCCCGAGCGGCGATGGTCCAGTCGCGGAAGAACTCTCCGCCCGCCGGATCAAGGAAGATCATTCGCAGCAGGTTGTCGCCGAGGACGAAATGGCTGTGCAGGGCCGCTGCCAGCGGGTTTCGCACCAGAATGTCGAGAGACCAGCCCAGAACGTAGGCGGGAGCCACGGTCCAGTCGTTCAGCAGGGCGAGGACGTCCGGGTTCACCCGTTCCACGCGGTCCGGCCGCCGCCGCTGCGACACGGGGCGGGCGAGGCGGTACAACGTGACCGCGTCATCGCCGCTCAGCCGGAGCACCCGGCTCAGACTCCGCAAGGTCTGATGTGTCGGGCGGGGCCCTCGTCCCTGCTCCAGCCGGGCGTAGTGGCCGGGGCTCAGGCCGGCGAGCCTGGCGACCTCTTCACGGCGCAACCCCGGTACCCGGCGCCGGCCGTCCACGGCCAGTCCGATCTGCTGGGGCTGCGCCTGCGCGCGGCGGGCGCGCAGGAACTCTCCCAGCCGGTGGTTCCGCTCACTGTCCATGGGTTGAGAGTAAAGGCGAAGCCGTCCTCGTCTCCCTGCGCAGACTGGGTGAGTTACACCCAGGTTGACCCGGCGCCCGTTATGTAGCGTGGCGTGCAATGGACGTCGGAATGGGATCCAGGTGGTCGGATGAGCAGCGGCACGCCCTTGGGCGACTTCCTGCGTGCGCGCCGGGAAGCGCGCAAACCCGAGGATGTGGGCCTGCCCGAGTACGGGCGCCGGAGGGTCAAGGGCCTGCGCCGCGAAGAGGTGGCCATGCTGGCGGGGATGAGCGCCGACTACTACGTACGGCTGGAGCAGGGACGCGAGTCCAGCCCGTCTCCGCAGGTGGTCGAGGCCGTGGCCCGAGCGCTCCTGCTTGACCCGGCGGCCACCGCGCACCTGTGGCGGCTGCTCCAGCCGCCGGCGGCCCGCGCCTGGAGCCGGGGCCAAAGCACCTCCATCAGCCCCCAGCTGGCCCAGCTCATGGACATCTGGACCACCGCCCCGGCGTTCGTGCTGGGGCCGGCGCTGGACATCCTGGCGTGCAACACCATGGCCGCCGCGTTGCACGAAGGCTTCGCCGTAGCTGACAACCTGGCCCGCATGGTCTTCCTGGACCCGGCCGGACGCGACTTCTACCAGGATTGGGAGCGGGCGGCGCACGCGTGCGCGGCTGAGCTGCGCGCGGCCTACGGCCACGATCCAGAGTCGGTACGGCTCGGCGAGGTCGTGCACGAGTTGTCGGCCGCGAGCCGGGAGTTCGCCGGCCTGTGGAGCCGGCACGACGTGAAGCCCAAAACCGAGGAGGGCAAGCACCTGCGCCACCCGCGCGTCGGCGACCTGCACATCCAGTTCTCGGCCTTCACCGTCAACGGCGCCCCTCACCAGCAGCTCGTCGTCTACCAGGCCGAGCCCGCCTCCACGACCGCCGCCGCGTTCGAGCGCCTCCGGGCACGGACGGACCAGGCCGTCGCCCTGGAGGCCGGAAGCTAACGATCGGCACAACGACGAGGCCGGAGCCACCGCTCCGGCCTTTTCGACGTCCGCGCACGGTTCCTGGGTGTGCAGCTCCCAGGAAGTTCACGGCCTTCTTCCGCCTCGCCGACCTCGGCAAGCTCCTTACCGAGATCACCATCCTGCGCTCTCGAAGGACCTGAACATGACCACCATCTTGGACGAACTACGGCGCCGCGACGGCGACCCCGCACGCCGCATCCTGCTCACCGGTGCCGCCATCGTCACCATGGACCCCGGCCTCGGCGTCCTGCCCCGCGCCGACCTGCTCATCGAAGGCGACCGGGATCGCCGCCGTCGGCCCTGATCTCCCGGCCGAGGGCGCCCTGGTCGTCGACGTGGCCGGTGCCGTCCTGGCGCCCGGCTTCGTCGACACCCACCGGCACGCCTGGGAGGCGCAGCTACGCCGGATCATGCCCGACGTCAACGACCTCGGTGAGTACGTGACCTCCACCCTGGCCGGGATCGCCCCGGCGTACCAGCCGAAGGACATGTACATCGGCACCAAGCTGGCCGCGCTGACCGCCATCGACAGCGGCATCACCACCATGCTGGACTTCTCCCACAACTCCCGCACCGCCGCCCATTCCGACGCGGCCATCCGGGCGCTGATCGACACCGGCATCCGCGGCGTACACGCGTCGATGCGCCCGCATTTCGGCGACTGGGACGGCCAGTGGCCTGCTGACCTGGCCCGGCTCCAGGAGACGTACGCCGGCGGGCTCCTCACCCTGCGCGCGCAACATCGACGTCGTCTTCATCGCCGGCCAGGTCCGCAAGTGGGGCGGGGCCGTACTCGACATCGACCTGACCGAACTGCGCGAGGACGTGCGCGCCTCACGCGACCGCGTCCTCACCCTTCACTGACCGACGGTCCTTCACCTCAAGGATCTCCACCCATGTTCAAGATGTCCCTACACCTCCTCGGGCTGGTCGTCACGCTGCTCGCCTGCGCCGCCTCCGGCCAGAGCGCCCCTCACCCCTACGTCGGGATGTGGGTCACCGCCGACGGCCGCATTCGCCAGGAGCTTCTTCCCAACGGCCGCTACGAAGAGGAACGAGACGGTCGCAAGCGCGCCTACACCGGCCGCTACACCGTGACCGGCACCCACATCGACTACCACGACGACCTGGGCTTCACCGCCACCGGAGACGTACGCGACAACGTGCTCTACCACGAACACCTGGTGCTGTACCGGGAGAGCTGACCCACGTTCCGGCCGCCCGACGGAAGGCATAGGGTGCGATGCTGGGCAGGCGGTGGGGTGTAGGTGTGTCGGAGGGCGGTCGTGACGGTGGAGGGGCTTGGGCTGGCCTGTCGCCGCATCTGTTCGGTCGGTCTGGGTGGGGTACGGCCCGCCGCCTTCGCCGGGCCTGCCGAGGTGGTCGGTTGGTTCGGGGCGTTGCAGGCGCAGGATTACCACCCGGCGAAGTGGGCGGTCGCTCAGCGGCTCGGTCCCGGTGTCACCGACGCGGACCTCGATCGCGCGTTCGATGACGGGGTGATCCTGCGGACGCACGTGTTGCGGCCGACGTGGCACTTCGTGGCCCGCGCCGACCTGCGCTGGCTGCTGGAGCTGACGGCGCCGCGGGTGCACGCGCTCAACGGCTATGCCTACCGGCGAGGCGAGCTCGACGGCCCGTTGCTGCGCCGTACCGCGGACCTGATCGCCGATGCCGTCGCCGGCGGGAACCATCTGACCCGCACGGAGATCGCGGCGTTGCTCGCCCGCCACGGCATCGTCGCGCGGGGATTCCGGCTCGGCTACCTCCTCATCCACGCCGAGCTGGAGCGGGTGATCTGCAGCGGTCCGCTGCGGGGCGCGCTGCATACGTACGCGCTGTTCGAGGAGCGGGCTCCGCGGGCGGCGAGCCTGGAGCGTGAGGCGGCGCTGGCCGAGTTGGTGCGCCGGTTCTTCGCCGGCCACGGTCCGGCGACGGCGAAGGACCTGGCGTGGTGGTCAAGCCTCACGCGCGCCGACATCGCGACCGGGCTGTCGCTGGCCGGCGAGGCGCTGGAAAGCACCGACGCCGACGGCGTCACCTACTGGTCCGCGCCGGGCCACGACCCCGTGCCGGCCGCGTCCCCGGAGGTGCGGCTGCTGCAGGCCTACGACGAGTACATCGTCGGCTACCGGCAGAGCAAGTACCTGCTCGACCTCGGCGGCCTGACGCCGGCGGCACCGGACAGGCCGGCCTTGCCGAACGGGGTCGTCGTGGTCGACACGCAGGTGGCCGGCCGGTGGAAGCGCACGGTTCGGGGCGGCGCCGTCGTGGTCGAGGCGGTGCTGTACCGGCCGTTCGACGCCGCTGAGCGCGCCGCGCTGCAGGCCGCGGCTGACGAGCTGGGCGCGTTCCTGGGCGCACGCGCCGTCGTCTCGGCGAGACCGCTGTGAGCCCGGTCCCGCAGCGACCGGCCGGCACCCTGCCGTACCACCACAACACAGGGTGGCGCCTGCCGCATGGAGCGGGCCTTCGAGACGTTGCCGCGGCGTCGGTAGGCTGCCACACACGGGTGATGTTCGGTTATTCGGTGAGAAGTGGGGGTATCGCCGCATCGGGGTGCTGCGTGGACCGCGTCCGGGCGGGAAACCGGGGCGCGGGGATGAGTCACCGGCCGGGCAGGCGGGTCCGGCCGAGCGGGAGCTGAACCGGACGGCGATCCGGTACGCGGTGTGGCTGCGCTCGGCGGTGAGCGCCGCCTGCGCGGTGTTCGGGGTGCTGGAGGTACCGGCCGAACGACGGCCGCTGGCGCTCGCGGTGGCGGCGGTCGTGCTCGCCTGGTCCGTCTTCCGCCTGCTCGCCCTTGGGCGCCGTACCCCGGGATGGGCCGGGGGTGTCATCGCTATGGATGCGGTGGTACTCGTCGCGATCGGGGCCGCGCAGGCGCTGGCCGGTCCGGGGTACGCCGGTGGGTGGACGCTGGCGCTGATCTCGATCGCCGCCGTGACCTCGTCGTATGAGTGGCCGAGCAGGCCGCGGGTCGGCATCGGGCTGGCCATGCTGGGGCTCGGGTCCTACGTCGCGGGATTCGCCGCGCAGTCCGGCGTGTGGGCGCCGGCCGTGTTGCCGGGCGTGCGGGTGCTGGTCGAGATCATCCTGTCACGGTTGTCCTATCTGCTGGTCAGGTCTCAGGCGCGGGTGGCGGACCGGTTGAGCGCGCGGATCGCCGCCCGCCGCAGGCAGGCCGCCGTCGCGGCGGCCAGGCGGGCGGCCGAGCGCGAGTACCTGGTGACGCTGCACGACACCGCGAGCACGACGCTGTTGATGGTCGCCGAGGGGTACGGCGAAGCGGAGGTGGCCGAGCGGGCACGCCACGACCTGGAGGCGATCGCCGGCGTACCCGAGGCGGGCGCCGGCCCAGTCGACCTGGCGGCCCTTCTCACCACCGCGGCACGTCACGACGACGTTCTGGTCCGGGGCGGGCCCGACGCCATGCCGCCGCTGCCCGCCCGGCCCGCGCTCGCGATCTTTCACGGCGTCCGCGAGGCGCTGACCAACGTGGCGCGGCACGCGGGCGTCGCGGAGGCGTCGTTGCGCGCCGGACTCGACGAGCACGGCACGGTGATCGTCGAGGTGCGTGACCGTGGCCGCGGCTTCGTACCCGATGACGTGGGGCCGCACCGGCGCGGCATCTCCGGTTCGATCGTGGGCCGGATGGCCGACGCCGGTGGCCGGGCGACGGTGATCTCGCGGGTCGGCGAGGGCACCACGCTCCGCTGGATGTGGCCGGTGGAGGGCGATGGCTGAGGAGAGCATCGACCGGCTCGCCACACAGATCGAAGATCGGCTGCTGCGCGGCGTGCGGATCTCCGTGCTGGCGGTCGCGGTGACCGTGCAGTTCAGCCTGTCCCTGCCTGAGCTCTTGCGGAACGGCTCCCGCTACAGCCTGCTCTGGCCGCAGGTCACGGCATTCGTCCTGTTCGTTGTCGTGGCCGCCGGCGCCGCCGTCTTCCTGGCCCGCGGCGGGCGTATCCCGCACGGGGCCCGCGCGGCCGGGGTGGGCCTGGCGCTGCTCGCCGCCGCCGCGGCGGCCGGATCCGCTCCGCCGGGCAGCCACCTGGAGCCGGCCGACTGGTACTTCGGGCTGACCGGCTGGCACGGCGTGCTGCTGCTGTTCGACCTTCGCCTGCGCTTCCTGGCCGCGTTCCTCGCCACGGTCCTTGGCCTGACCGTGGTCAAGATGGCGGCGCCCGGGATGCCCGACCTCAGGACCTGGGCGGCGATGGCCGTGGCCGCGGTGTCGGTGTACGGGTTCCAGCTGGCGCTCGGGCTGCTGGGCCACGCCGTACAGCGGATCTCCGTGCGGGCGCGGAAGGCCGCGGCGCAGGAGGAGCTGATCCGGACGGAGGAGGAGGCGGCCGAGCACCGGCACCGCGATCACCGGCAGCGGTACGCGGCGCTGCTGCCCACGCTGGTCCCGCTGCTGGCCGGGCTCGGATACGGCTCGCTCGATCCCGGCGATCCGGACGTCCGGCGTCGGAGCGTGCACGAAGCGGCCAAGATGCGCCGGCTGTTCGCCGAGAGCGACGACGTGCCCGATCCGCTGGCGCACGAACTGCGGGCGGTGATCGCGGTCGCCGAGCGCCGCGGGGTCGCGGTGCGGTTCGCCGTCCGGGGCGTCCCCCGGACGCCGCCGAAGGAGGTCAGGCGCGAGCTGATCGAGCCGGTGTCGGCCATGCTGGCCGCGGTCACCGCCGACGCGCGGGTCACCCTGGTCCGGGCGTCTGACCGGGTCCGGGTCAGCGCCGTCGGCGACGCGAAGGATTACGCGCGGCCGGGTCACCGGCCGGGGCGAGTACAGGTTCATCATGTGGAATCGGAGGGTCGAGCGTGGGTGGAGACGAGCTGGCGATCACGGTGACTCTGGTCGAGGACCATCCGGTGGTGGTGGCCGGGGCACAGGCATGGTTCGCCGCGGCGACGCCGCCGATCGACGTGGTCGCCGCCGGAGCCGGCGCGGAGGTCGCCTGGACGCCGCCGGGCGACTCCGCCGCGGTCGTCGTGTTCGATCTCCAGCTTTCCGGGCCGCAGCCGGCCTACGACGAGCTGAGGCGCCTTGCCGACGACGGCAGGCAGGTCATCGTGTACACCATGCGCGAGGACGAGAACACCGCGCTGACCTGCTTGGACCTCGGCGCTTTCACCTTTCTGACCAAGGCCGAGGGCAAGGAGCATCTGGTCGCGGCCACGGTCGCCGCCGCCCATGGCCGGCCGTACACGCCGCCGGCGCTGGCCGGGGCGTTCGGCGTGAACACCCGCCCCGACCGGCCGCAGCTCTCCCTGCGCGAGGAAGAGGTGCTGATCGAGTGGTTTCAGTGCGAGTCCAAGGAACTCGTCGCCGAGCGGCTGGGCATCACGCCGCGCACGGTCAGCTCCTACCTGGACCGCGTGCGGATCAAGTACGCGAGCGTGGGCAGGGAGGCCAGGACCAAGGCGACCCTCGTCGCGCGCGCCTTGCAGGACGGCCTGATCGGCATCGACGATCTGTAACCGGACGGACGCGTAACGCATTGCGGGTCGAACGACCGTCAACCCCGTAGATCATCCGTCCCTAGGGTGGTTGGCCACGTCACTACACGAAAGATACGGAGACGGTGTTGTCGATGGCTTCACTCAAGCGAGCGGTGCTGGGCGGTTTGGGGACGAGTGTCCTGCTGACGGCGGTCATGGGGGCGGCGCTTGCGCCTTCCGCCTGGGCCGATCCTGCGGACAACAAGCTGACAGCGGGGGAGAAACTCAAGCCGAATCAGGCCGTGAAGTCGGCGAACGGCGCGTACAAGCTGATCCAGCAGGTCCAGGGCAACCTCGTCCTCTACGGTCCGGGCAACGACGCTCTTTGGTCGAGCCCCACCGCGGGGGCCGCGGCGTACGCGACGATGCAGCGCGAGGGCAACCTGGTGATCTACAGCGTCACGAACAAGCCGCTGTGGAGCACCAACACGGCCGGCAACCCCGGCGCGTACCTGGCGGTGCACAATGACGGCAACCTCGTCCTCTACTCCGCCGCCAACGAGGTGCTGTGGTCGAGGCACGGCTACCTCGGCTCGCTGCCCTCGGGCCACACGCTCAAGGCCGGCCAGGGCGTCCAGTCACGCAACGGCGAATACCGGCTGATCATGCAGAAAGAGGGCAACCTCGTCCTGTACAACCGGGCGAACAAGCCGCTCTGGACCACGCCCACGGCCGACCGGCCTGGCTCTCGCGCCGTCATGCAGAACGAGGGAAACCTGGTGATCTACAGCGCCACCAACCAGGCGGTGTGGACCACCAAGACCGCAGGCAACCCCGGCGCGTACCTGGCGGTCCAGAACGAGGGCAACGTCGTGATCTACACCAAGAGCAACAAGCCGCTCTGGTCCACCAAGTAGGCCACGCCGATCAGGACGGGGAGCCGCGGCGGGCCCCGGGCGACCCGCCGAACGCCTTCGTCCTGGTCAACCGCTGACCGGCGCTGTGTCAGCCGGCCGTACCGTGGCGAAGGGCAGCAGGTCGAGCAGTTCGCCCTCGGCGGGCCGCCGGCCGTAGGGGGCGAGCTGGAAGGTCTCCGGCCCGATGTGCTCGGCCCAGTACTCGCTCACGAACGTACGGCAGGCCGCCACGTCAGCGGGGCCGGGCACCTTGGCCAGCAGCCCACGCTGGAAAGGCGCGTACTCCAGGAACTGGGAGGCGTGCGCCAGGCAGGCGTCAAGCTTGGCCTCCCGCACCGGGGCGACGTCAACGACGACGTCGTCCCGGTGGACGGGGCCGGAGACGTAGTCGGTCATCAGCAGGCAGACCGGCTGCCGGTCCAGGGCGGGCTTGCCGCACTCGACGTTGCGGGTGGTGGAGAACTCCACCGCCTGCCCGGCGAGCACGCCCGCGGCGCGGTTGTCGGGGTGGCCGCCACCGTCGGAGTGCAGGGCGATCACCAGGTCGGGACGCCAGCCGCGGATCTCGCGCAGGACGCGCACGCGCAGCTCCACGCTGGGTTCGAGGAAACCGTCGTGCACGTCGTCGAAGATCTCGTACGTGGTCACGCCGAGCGCGTCGGCCGCGCGCCAGGCCTCCTCGGCGCGGCGGCGGGCCAGGGGGGCGCGTTCCATCTCGTGGTGGCCGGCGTCGCCGTTGGTGAGCGTCAGAAACTTCACCGCGTGCCCGGCCCCGGCAAGCAGGGCGGCGGTGCCGCCGGCGTAGATCTCGGGTTCGTCGGGATGGGCGGCGATGACCAGCGTGCGCAACATGTCTCAGCTTTCGTTAGGGGATTTGCTCTCCGGTACGGCCTGCCGTACCGGCTTGGAAGACCCGCTCGCGGGCCAGATCGAGGGCGTAGCGGACGGCGCCTTCGAGCACGCTGCCGCCGCCCGCGCGGCCGACGGCCACGGTGACCGGGGCCAGGCCGGTGGGAGCGAGCAGCGCGGCGACGCGGGCGCGCAGCGGCTCGGCGCCGGCCACGCAGAGGGGGCCGGAAAGGACGACGCAGCCGGGGTCGAGCACGCCGACGGCGGCGGTGACGGCGACCGCGACGCGGGCGGCGACGTCGTCGAGGAAGGCGGGCGAGGTGCCGGCGCTCAGGAGGGCGGACACCTCTGCCAGCCCGCTGCCCGCGGAGGCGGGCAGGCCGTGGGCGGCGGCGAGGGCGGCGAGGGGGGCGGCGCCGAGGAGGGCGCCGAGCGGACCGCCCTCCGGGCCGTAGAGGCGGCCGCGGCGGGCCGGGTCGGGCACGGTCACGGAGCCGACCTCGCCACCGCGCCCGGTGACGCCGCGCCAGAGCGCGCCGTCGAGCACGGCGCCCGCGCCGACGCCGCCGCCGATCCACAGCAGGACGAAGCTCTGTCCCTCGCGGTCGGCCAGTTCGCGGATGGCGACCAGGTTGACGTCGTTCTCCAGCCGGAACCGTTCGGCCCCGAGCGCGTCGCACAGGTCGGCGAGGTCGTCGAGGTGGGACCAGCCGGACAACTGGACCGCCTGGCGCAGCCGCTGCCCGCCGGCCTCGACGATGCCGGGCACGCCGAGCACGATCTGGTCGAGGTCGTCGAGCCCGAGCCCGGCCTCGGCGGCGGCCGCGGCGACCGCGGCGGTCAGGAACTCCACGGCGTCGGCCCCGGGGCCGGGCGCCTCGGCGCGGTGGCGGCCCAGGGTCGTACCGGTCAGGTCGGCGACGGAGACCTCCACCGAGCTCGCGGTCAGGTCGGCCCCGGCGACGAGCGCGGCGCCGCCCTCCAGCTCCCACATCTGCGCGGCCGGCCCGGCGTTGCCCGGCTTGGTGCCGGCCTTGCGTGCCAGCCCGCCGTTCTCCAGGCGGCGCAGCACCTCCGCGGCCGACGCCTTGGACAGGCCGGTGTGCTGTTCCAGCTCGGCGCGGGTGAGCCCGCCGTGGCGGAGCAGGAGTTCGAGTGCGGCGCGTTCGTTGAGGGTGCGGAAGACCGTGGGGTTCCCGGTGGACATGCTTACTTCACGGCTCCTGAGGTCAGCCCGGACTGGATGTGTCGCTGGAAGACGATATAGGCGACGACGACCGGCAGGACCGTCATGCTCAGCGCCGCGAACAGGGCGGGCCAGTCGGCCTCGTATCCGGCGATGGTGGAGATGTCGGCGATGCCCTGGGTGATGACCCATTTGTGCTTGTCGCCGGGCAGGAGCACGAGCGGCAGGAGGTACTGGTTCCACTGGCCGAGCACGTTGAAGATGGTCAGGCTGACCAGGCCGGGCTTGGCCATGGGCAGCATGATCTGGAAGAAGGTGCGGGTGTGCGAGGCGCCGTCCATCATCGCCGCCTCCGCGACCGCGTCCGGCAGGCCGCGGAAGAAGGAGGTCAGGAAGAAGACGGTGAACGGCAGCGAGTACGCGATGTACACCAGCACCAGCCCGACGTGCGAGTCGAGCAGCCCGAGCCCGTCGACCACGAAGAACAGCGGGACGAGGGCCAGGAAGACCGGGAACGCCATCCCGGAGACGAACAGGAAGTAGATCGCCCGGTTGCCGGGGAAACGGTAGCGGGCCAGCACGTACGCGGCCATCGAGCTGAGCAGCATGGTGCCGAGCACGCCGAAGAAGACCACGACCACGGTGTTGAGCAGGTACGTGCCGACGTTCGCCTTCTCCCAGGCCCGCAGCCAGTTGTCCCAGCGCAGCTCACCGGGCAGTTGCAGGGCGTCGCCGAAGATCTCGGAGTTGCTCTTGAAGGAGGCGAGCAGCGTCCAGATCAGCGGGCCGATGATGAGCAGCGCCCACACGGCGAGCACGGCCTGGGACAGGCCGCCGAAGAGCCTGCGGCGCATCAGTACACGATCCTCTCGCGCCTGGTGACCCGCATCGTCACCGCGGCGAAGGTGAGGGTGAGGAAGAACAGCGCCACGCCCATCGCCGAGGCGTAGCCGAAGCGCGAGTAACCGAAGGCGTTCTTGTAGATCTCGGTGGCCAGCACCGTGGTGGCGCCGTCGGGGCCGCCCTGCTCGATGGAGAGCACGTTGACCAGGGCGAAGGCATCGAAGGCGGCGATGCCGAGGTAGATCCAGCCAACCTGGACGGTGTCCCAGATCAGCGGCAGCGTGATGCGGAAGAACAGGGTCAGCCGGCCAGCGCCGTCCAGCGAGGCCGCCTCGAAGACGTCCTTGGGGATGGCCGCCATGCCCGCGGAGAAGAGCACCACGTAGAAGCCGACCGCCTGCCAGACCATGACGGCGATGATCGACCAGAGGGCGAGCCGCTGGTCGGTCAGCCAGCCGGCGGGCTCCAGCCCGACCTTCATCAGCGCGCCGTTGAGCACGCCGCCGGCGTCGGGGCGGTAGACGGCCTTGAACAGCACGCCGACCACCGCGACCGCCAGCACCTGGGGAAGGAAGAAGACGACCCGGTAGAAGCCCGAGCCCTTGACTCCGCCCTGCGCGTGGAGCAGGTAGGAGAAGGCCAGGGCCAGGGCGACGGTGGCGAGCGGCATGGCGACGAGCAGGACCATGTGGTTGCGGATCGCCTGCCAGAAGGCGTCGTTGCCGAACAGCCGCCCGAAGTTGTCCAGCCCGACGTAGTCGAGCCCGGCCGACACGCCCCGCCAGTCGGTCAGCGCGATCTGGAACGCCTGCGCGTACGGGCTGATCACGAAGACGAGGTAGAGCGCGACGGGCAGGAGCAGGAACCCCGCGACGAAGCCGTGCCGCCGCATCGGTCAGACGCTCCGGGTCTGCTTGGTGATCGCGGAGTCGTTCTTGAGCTCGTCCGCCTTCTTCTGCATGTTCGCGCAGAACTGCTCGGCGCTGCTGCGCCCGGCCATGACCGAGTTGGTCTGGGTCTGGGCGTAGTCGAACAGCTCCTTGTACCAGGTCTCGAAGCGGGCGTCGGTGATGGTGTTCCGGCCCGCCGCCTCCTGGGCCTTGGCCGCGCTGTCGACCGCCGAGGTGAGCCGGAGACCGTCGACGACGCCGTTGACCACGGTGAGGTTCTTGGTGAGTTCGGTGTAGCCGCGCGCGCCCTCCCTGGAGAGCATCAGCCGCAGGTACTCCAGGCCGCCCTGGGGGTTCTTGCCCTTGGCGCCGACGAAGAAGGCCTCGGACACCCCGACGAAGATCGCCTCGTACGGCATGGCGTCGGCGGCCCCGATGCTGGGGACGGGGGCGATGGCGTACTCGAAGCTGTCCGGCTTGTCCTTGGCCATCTCGTTCTCCAGCCAGGAGCCGCACGGGTAGAACAGGACCTTGTCCTGCAGGTGTTTGATCTGGGTCTGCGTGTGGTCGAGGCCGAAGTAGGCCTTGTCGCCGAAGTCCTTCTGGATCTGCGCCCAGGCCGCTACGGCCTGCCGTACCGGCTCGGCGGTCCAGGCGCCGTCGGCGAGGTTGTCGATGTCGATGATGACCTTGTTGCCACCGATCTTGGCGGCGCTGTAGACGAGGTTCCAGAGCTGGTAGAAGGGGCCGACCTGACCGGGGTAGGCGAACAGGGCGATCCCCGCCTTCCTGGCCTCCTCGCCGAGGGCGTTGAACTCCGCCCAGGTCCTCGGCACCGCCCAGCCCTTGGCCTCGAAGAGCTTGGCGTTGTACCAGAGGGCGCGGTGGGCGACGGTGTACTGCAGCACCCGCGGCACGCCGTCGATCAGGGAGTTCTCGTAGACGCCGCCGACGAGGGTGTCCTTGACCTTCTTGCCGGGGAAGGCGAGTGAGGGGGCTTCGAACAGCGGGGTGAGGTCGGCCAGGTGGCCTTCCTGGACGAGGGCCTGCAGGTCGAGGGCCTCGGGCCCGGAGTTGTTGATCACATCGGGGACGTCGCCGGCGATGAAGCGCGGGCGCAGCTGCGTACCGACCTTCTGGGTGGCGACGTGCTTGATCTTCGCCTTCGGGTAGGCCTTGCTGTAGGCGGCCTCGTGCAGGTCGACGGCGTACTTGTCGCCGTTGCCGCCGCTGAAGATGACCACTTCGAGCGGGCTCGCGGCCTGCACGCCGAGCGGGTTGGCCGCCGACGTCGCGGCGGCGGTGGCGGTGGGAGCAGGAGCGGCGGTACGGCTCGCGGTCGCGCAGGCGGCGAGGGGGGCGGCCAACGCGGCCAGGCCGAGCCCGCGCAGGACGTCGCGGCGGTTGGGGGACATGGCTCCTCCTGAGCACAACCGTCTGGATACTTTCCAGACGGTTAGGCGGCTGACTATAGGAGGGCACCCTGACCAGGGTCAAGAGGGCCGCGGCCACTGCCCGACGCTCGGCGCGGTAAGGTTCGTGATCATTCGGCAGGATCGGGGAGAAAGGGTGGGCCGCCCGTGCTCTCCGTGTCGGCTCCCCGGCCGCGGCGACACCCTCCGGTGTTCTGGTGGTGGCTGGCGGCCTCGTACGCGTTATGGGAGATCGTCTGGGAGGTGCTGACGCCGCCGCGGCGGGTTCTGTGTGCCGGGGCGCCGATCTCGCACCCGGTGGGCCCCGTCCGCCGCACGGCCGCCGCCCTGGCCGAGATGGCCGCGGATGTGCTGTTTCTGGCGGGGCCGTTCCTCCTGGTGGTGATCGCCCTGTACGTGGCCGGGCGGGACAACGCCCGCGTCCACCTGGTGGCCGCGGTTCTCGGGTTCGGGCTCCTGGCGCTGCCCGAGGCGCTGGCCGTCGCCGGGGAGGTGCTCAGGCCGCCCGCGGAACCGCCGCCGGGCTGCCTGCCGGAGCCGGCGCCGTTCCGTGTCCTGCCGGTGGTCCTGAGCTGGGTCGTCTCTCCGCTGACGATGGTCATGCTCGCGGGCGCCGCCGGGTTGCGCGTACGCCCGGACCGGGGCTCGGTGCTGCGGCTGTGCGCGGCGCTCGGGGTGATCGCGATCGCCGTGCCGGCCGTGAGGATCCTGCCGGAACGGCTGGCTGCGCCACCGGTCGCCGACGACGGCACCCCCCGGTACGCGTTGATCGCCGCCGGCTACCTGGAGACGGTGAACCTGGACACGGGCCGCGTCGCCCATGAGTACCTGCCCTACCTGGGCAGGCGCACCACCCAGATCAACGCGGTGGCCGCCGGTCGCGACCCGGGGGACTACGTGGTCAGCGTGACCTTACGGCAGGGCCGGGACTCGTGGTCGCCGCGCGGCTTCGTCTCGCGCATCCACCGCCTGACGGTGGACGCCGACGGCCAGGCGAAGCTCGGCCAAGCGCTGTCCGGCAAGCTGAACGGGAGCGTCGACCGGATCGTGCTCTCGCCCGAGGGCCGCGTCGCCTACAGCCGCTGGACCGAAGGCCGTGATCGCAAGCAGACCACCTACGTCGGCGTCCTCGGACCAGGTGTCGAGTGGCGGGTGGCCGCGCACGGCTTCTACTGGAAGGACGCCCACACGCTGGTGCTCCCCGACGACATCCACTTCACCGGGGTCACCCACCCGCCGAAGCCGGAGTCGGTGAAGGCCTGGGAAGGCGCCATCGACGTGCGTACCCCCGCGTCGGGCCCGTCACCCGCGGCGCTCCTCGTCCGTGCGCCCCGCGAGAACGGCAGCCACACCCTGCCCCATCCTCTGCCGGACGGGCGGACCCTGCGGGTGCGCAAGGGCAGCTACGAACAGCCGTCCGAGTTGCACCTCTACGAGGGGGACCGGAAGGT
Organism: Nonomuraea sp. NPDC059023; assembly: GCF_042740095.1. NCBI lineage: Bacteria > Bacillati > Actinomycetota > Actinomycetes > Streptosporangiales > Streptosporangiaceae > Nonomuraea > Nonomuraea sp. NPDC059023. The sequence goes on from NZ_JBHYIO010000018.1 coordinate 74,380, forward strand.
GGCCACGGTGCTGACTCTGACCTGCGGCGAGATCGTGTCGATGGCACTCGACCGATCCGGCCGCCATCTCCTGGTCGGCAAGGACAACGAGAACGAACCCACGGCCGGCAACCGGCCGTGCGGGGGCAAGAACCACGAACTGCTCCGCGTCGGCCTCACCCCGACGGCCGCCGGAGCCTTCCCGCACAGGGTCGTCTGGCGCGGCGACACCTATGCCGGCGGATTCGCCTGGTGATCGATCGTACGGCTTCCTGATTTCTGCACCGAACCTCCCCTATGCCCCCAGAACTCCGGCGTCGCGGGGGCAATCGGACAGAGCATGACGTTCTCTGCCGCCCAACTGATCCGCTTCGCGTACGCCGAGGCCAGGTCGTGCCGATTCGCGGTGGCCATGTTCGCCGGCCTGGCCGCCTCGTCGGTGCTGCCGCTGCCGATCCCGCGCTATGACGCACTCCTGGTCTACGCCGTGGCCGTGACGGTGATCTTCCGCACCCTGCGATGGGAGAGCACCCAGGAGACGGTGGTCATCGCCGGGTTCCATCTGGTCGGGCTGGCCTTCGAGCTGATCAAGGTGAGGTTCGGGTCGTGGAGCTATCCCGGGCACGCCTTCACCAAGGTTGGCGGGGTGCCGCTGTACAGCGGATTCCTCTACGCCGCCGTGGGCAGCTACGTCTGCGCGGCCTGGCGGATCTTCTCGTTGCGCCTGGTGGCCTACCGAACGGTGCCGGTGACGCTGGTCGCGCTGGCGATCTACGCGAACTTCATCACCCAGCACTGGTGGATCGACCTGCGCGTCCCGCTCGCCCTCGCGCTCGTCCTGGCCACGTGGGGGACGGTGGTGCATTTCACGGTGGGCGGGCACCGCTACCAGATGCCGCTGGCACAGTCGCTCGTCCTCATCGGATTCTTCCTGTGGGTGGCCGAGAACATCGCGACCTACCTGGGCGCCTGGCAGTACCCCCATCAGCGGGACACGTGGCAGCCGGTCCATCCGGCCAAGTTCGGAGCGTGGGCGCTGCTGGTCAGCGTCACCTTCGTGATGGTCGCCTGCTGGCAGGGGAGACAGGGGCGGCTGCACCTCCGGCCGCCCCTCCGGGGCCGAGCCCGAGGCTGGGCACTGCCGCTTCGCCGCCTCGACGTGAGGACGCGCTCGCCACAAGATCGATAAGCTCGACTCTGAGACAGGCCCCTGACTAGGCGCCGTCGACGGAGAGCAACCCCCGGCGGAAGGCGACCGCCACAGCGGCGGCCCGGTCGTTGACCCCGAGCTTGGCGTAGATGTGCAACACATGGCTCTTGACCGTCGCCTCACTGATGAACAGCTGCGCGGCGGCCTCACGGTTGGTCGCGCCGTCGGCGATGAGGCGGAGGATCTCCAGCTCCCGGGCGCTCAGCGGATCGGCGGGAGCCCGCACCTGACCCAGCAGCCGGGTGGCGACGGACGGTGACAACACGGCCTCACCGCGGGCGGCCGAGCGCACCGCCCGGATGAGGTCGTCACGCCCGGCGTCCTTGAGCAGATACCCGGTGGCCCCGGCCTCGATGGCGGGCAGGACGTCCTTGTCCGTGTCGTACGTGGTCAGCACCAGCACCCGGGCACGCACCCCGATCCTGGCCAGCTCCCTGATGGCCGTGACGCCGTCCATCACGGGCATCCGCAGGTCCATCAGCACCACGTCCGGGTCGAGGGCGCGGGCGAGCCGCACGGCCTGCGCCCCGTCGCCGGCCTCGCCGAGCACCTCGAAGCCGGGGTCGCCGGTGAACATGCCGCGGATTCCGTCCCGCACGATGACGTGGTCGTCGGCGATGAGCAGCGTGATCGGGGTGTCAGACACCTGTGTCCCTCCGGGCGATGGCGGGCACGCTGGCGGACACGGCCGTGCCGCCGCCGTACTCCGACTCGATCTCCAGCGTGCCCGCCAGGCGGGTGACCCGCTTGCGCATCGCGGTCAGTCCGAAGCCGCCGCTGTCGGCGGCGTGTCCCGGGTCGAAGCCCGAGCCGTCGTCGCGCACGTCGAGGGTGACGGTGTCGTCCATGTACGACAGGGTGAGCCCGACCCTGGCGGCCCCGGCATGCTTGGCGATGTTGGCCAGCGCCTCCTGGGCGGTGCGCAGCAGGGTCTCCTCCACCTCGGGATGCAGCGGGCGAGCCGTACCGGTGGCGGTGAAGTCGGCCCGCACCTCGTGCAGGGCGGCCCAGCGGGCGGTGAGCTCGTCGAGCGCCTGCGGCAGCGGCGTGGACTCCAGTTGCGCGGGCCCGACGGCGTGGATGGTGCGGCGAGCCTCCGCCAGGCTCTCGCGAGCCAGCGTCATGGCGTTGCCGACGTGCCGCTCCCAGTCGGTGTCGCTCTCGCGGGCGTGCACGGCGGCCTGAAGCTGGGTGACCACACCGGTCAGTCCCTGGGCGATGGTGTCGTGGATCTCGCCGGCCATGCGCTGCCGCTCGTCGAACACGCCCGCCTCCCTGGCCTGGACCAGCAGCTGGGCGTGCAGACCCGCGTTCTCCCGCATCGTCTCCTCAAGCTGCGCCACCATGCGCTTGCGTTCGGCGCTGCGCTCGGTGGTGACCTCGCCGACGAAGCTGAACAGCCCGACCGCCGCGACGATCGCGGCGGTGAAGAACAGGAAGGAGATGACGTCTCCGGCGCTCCGGGGGAGCCCGCTCCGGTAGGCGGCCACGCTGATCGCGGCGGTCGCGGTCACCCCGGCGAACCGCCACAGCCCCCGCAGATGGCTCCAGGAGTGCAGGTAGCCGGTGAAGGCGAAGAAGCTCGCGAACCACGTGCTGCGGGTGCAGAGCACCCCGATCAGGACGATCAGCCCGATCACGTAGACAGCCCCGAGGCGGGACATCACCGCGATCCAGACGGCGGCCAGCGCCACCAGGCCCAGCGTCAGCATCCGCCCCTGCGACTCGTTCTGCCAGGCCAGGACGGCGGAGACCACCAGCAAGAGGTACGGCGCGGCCTCAAGCTGGCGGGCGACCAGCCGCTCCCACCGCTCCAGGCGCCCATCCGCCGTCGTCATGCCCTACTCCCACCTGAAGAACCTGGCCGCCGCCGTACCGATGAGCACGGCGTATCCGGCCAGGACGACCAGCAGCATCAGGCTCGGCGGCTGGCCTGTCCAGACCTGCGCGAGCACCTGCCTGAAAGCACCCAGAGGAGTGTATTCGCCAATCCCCGCCACCAAGGCGGGCATCTGGTTGACCGGCTGGATCAGACCGGCCAGGTAGGCCATCGGGAAGTACAGCAGGACACCGACGCCGTTGGCGGAGCGGCCGGTCTTGGCCAGGGCGGCGATGAGCAGGCCGATGGAGAACATCGCCGCGACACCGAGCGTGAGCGCCGCCGCGAGCGGCAGCGCGGCACCGGGGACGTGGGCGCCGATCACGCTGCCCGCGACCGACACCAGCAGCGCGCAGGCGATGACCACGAGCACCAGTTGCAGGGTCAACTGCACCACCAGCAGCGTGTACGGCCGGACCGGCGTGGTGGACATCCGGCGCAGGATCCCGCGCTCGCGATAGGAGGCCAGGGTGGTCGGCAGCAGGTACAGGCCCACCAGGCCGACCGACATGGCCAGCGTCATCGGCAGCAGCGTGGTGTCACCGGGCTGGATCGAGCTGCCGAACACCAGCAGGACGAACAGGGGGATGAGCATCGAGACGATCGAGCCCGGCTCGCGGGCCAGCAGCTTGACCTCGACGGTGGCGAGCTTGGTGAGAGCGGTCATGGCGGAAGTCCTTTGCGTAATCGGAGTCAGAGGGAGCGGCCGGTCAGGGCGACGAAGGCGTCGTCGAGGGTGCGCTTGTCGATGCGCAGGTCGCTGACCAGCACGTGGTGGCGGGCGAGCTGGGCGGTGACGGCGGTGGCGAAGTCGCCCCGGCCGCTGACGACCACACGGTCGGCGGTCACGGTGACCTCCGCGACGCCGGGCAGGTCGGCCAGCAGCGCCACCGGGTCGCAGGGAGCCATCAGGGTGAAGCGGATCTCGTGGGCGGCGTCGAGCCCGTCGACCAGGCCGGCCGGTGTGTCCAGCGCCACGACCCGGCCCCGGTCCACCACGGCGACCCGGTCGCACAGCTCTTCGACCTCGTCCATGAAGTGGCTGACCAGCACCACGGTGACGCCGCTGTCGCGTACTTGCTTGATCAGCTCCCAGGTGGCGCGGCGGGCCTGCGGGTCCAGGCCGGTGGTCAGCTCGTCGAGGAAGGCCACCCGTGGGTTGCCGATCAGCGCGAGGGCGATGAACAGCCGCTGCTTCTGGCCGCCGGACAGCTTGCCGAAGCGGGCGTCGCGCTTGTCGGCCAGCCCCCACTGCTCCAGCAGCTCGCGCCAGTCGCGCGGCCTGGAGTAGAAGGCGGCGTAGAGGTCCAGGGCCTCCCAGACCTTGATCGTGTCGGGCAGCTGGGTGTGCTGGAGCTGGACGCCGATCTGCTCGCGCAGCGCCCGGCCGTCGGCGGCCGGGTCGAGGCCGAGCACCCTGATCGTGCCGCCGTCGGGCTTGCGCAGCCCTTCCACGCACTCCACGGTGGTGGTCTTGCCGGCGCCGTTGGGGCCCAGGATGCCGAAGATCTCGCCCTCCGCCACGGAGAACGACACACCCTCCAGCACGTTCAGCTGTCCGTAGGTCTTGCGGAGGCCGGTGACTTCGATGATTGCCATGGCAAAAGCATCGCGATCTGCCGCTTTTCCCGAATCGACCGTGCGGCCACACCACGGGCCGCCCGAGGCTGAACCTCGAATCAGCCGTTCGGTGGATGGCGGGGATCTAGATCACCTGTCAGCCCCGCTGCAGGGAGTTCCCTGCCCGCTTCTCCTGGGGCCGCTCCGGCATCGGAAGGTCAGGGCTGCTTCCCGATGATCCGGTCGAACCAGTCACAGACTTCCTGGGCCAGGCGGGTGGCTATTCCTCGATGGTGATTCCCATCGCGCCGGCCAGGGCGAAAACCAGCCCCTGCGCGTCCCGGCTCTTGATGATCGCGCCCTTGAAGCTGGTGACCCCGCCGATGCCCAGCAACACGCAGTCCGAGAAGTGCGTGCCGTCCATTTGCGCCTGGGAGAACTGGGCTCCGCTCAGATCGCAGCGTTCAAACCGGACTCCGCGCAGGTCGGCGTTCTGGAAATTGGCTTCTGACATGACGCAGTCGCGGAAGACGGTGTTCTTGAACGTCGAGAATCGGAATCCGGTCAGGTCGGCGCGGCAGTTGTCGAAGAGCACCTCGCGGAATGTGCTTTCGGACCAGCTCATGCCGGTCAGCCGACTCGCTGATGCCAGGGCGCGATGCATGCCCGAGGCCCTCGCCGTCATGTTGGACAGGTCGCAGCGTTCCAGTTCCACGTCAGCGAACCCGGCCTGGCGCAAGTGGGTACCGGCGAAGCTGGTCACGACGAAACGGCAGCCTTCGTAGTCGACTGCTTCCGCTTGGCGGTCGGCCAGGTCGCTGCCGTGGAATTCCAGGCCGCGGTAGGTGCCGTCGTCCTGCAGGTCGTGTTCGGGCGGTCGCGCCGCGGCCAGCGGCGAGGGCAGCTTCGGGGCGGTCGGCGCTTTGAGCCGTTTCGGTCGTGCGTGAGGAGGTTGGGAGGACATCGAGCGCCAGCCTAGCCTGTTCAAGACGCCTAAGGATCACGCCTTGAGCCCGGCGCCGGCCAGGTCGCACCACACGAACGCCGCGGCGGATCGGGACTTTATGGGGAGAGCTGGGAGACGTCAGACGGTGAAGACGCGCTCGGCTTCGTCGCGCTGGGTGTGCAGGTCCCAGTAGAGAGGGGCGATCTCCTCGGCCTCCGCGGTCGGGGCTCCGGGAGGGCCGCCCCCGCCGATCCACACCCCGATGGCGACGTGCGCGGCCTGGATACCGGTGCCGGCCAGCTCCTTGTGCAGGTTGAGCACCCAGTTGCGCAACGCTGCCTGGGCGGCGTTGACGTTGCCGAGTATCGGGTGGGGATCGACCGAGCCGCCTCCGTTGGTGTAGAGCAGGGTGCCCGCGCCGGCCTCGCGCATCGCGGGCAGGACGGCCTGGGTGGCGGTGATGGCGCTGTAGAACAGCAAGTCGATCAGCCCCTGCACATCGGACGGCTTGGTCTCGGACGGGGAGGCGAGGGCCAGGGAGCCGATGCTCGGGGCCGGGGAGTGCTCCAGGACATCGATGCCGCCGAAGCGAGCGGCGGCATCCTTGAGGGCCTGGGCCAGCGCGTCGTGGTCGAGCACGTCCGCCGGGAACGCGGCGGCGGTGATGCCCTCCGCGGTGAGCCGGCCGACGAGCGCGTCGAGCTTGGCCCGGTTGCGGGCGATGAGAGCGACGTTGTAGCCCTGGGAACCGAAGGTACGGGCGATGGCGAGGCCCATGCCGGGGCCGGCGCCGACGATGGCGAGAGTAGGCATGATCAGTTCGCTTTCACTTGAGTCGGCGGAGCTGTCCAGTCCGCATCAGGGGCGACTTTCACAGCAGCCCCTCTAATTCCTACTATTTGTGCGTAACGTCAAGATAGGACAGTATGGAGAGGCTTACAAAAGGCACATCACTGTGCGTCACGGAGGGAGATGTGCGTCATGGAGCACGCAGGGGGACCGGCGAGCGCCGCGAGCCGGGGGCCCTGCGCGGCGATCCCGGCCGACCAGATGGCCTTCATCCGCCAGATCCTGGACCGGGTCGGCGACAAGTGGAGCATGCTGATCATCGCGATCCTGGAGGACGGCGCCCTGCGCTACACCGACCTCCAGCGCGATGTCCCCGGCATCTCCCAGCGCATGCTCACTCACACCCTGCGCCAGCTTCAGCAGGACGGACTGGTCACCCGCACGGCCTACGCGGAGGTCCCGCCGCGCGTGGAGTACGCCCTCACCCCCCTCAGCCACGGCCTGCTCGACATCGTCAAACAGCTGATCGGCTGGGCCTCCGACCACCACGACGACATCCGCGCCCACCGCGACCGCGCCGCCGCCGGGTCCTGACCGCCGCGAATGGCCGCCGCCCTACGCCGGGACCTGGGCATCACCGTCCGGCGCAAGCCCCGGCACCGCGGCGAAGAAGTCGCAGAGTGGCCTCCCCGTAGAGCGCGACCTGTTCGCCTCCGCCGAACTCCACCTGCCGAGCCGCCTGGCCCGCCGTGGTGAGGCGGGCTTTGACGGCGTTCGCCACGGGGCCGTGTCGTCGGTTTCCTGCGGCTGAGGGGGTCACCTTGTCGGCCGTCCTTCAGAACCGGCCGGGCAGGTCAGGTAGGGGGGCGGTGAGCGTGGGCGGGGTCGATGTGCTCGGGTAGGGCACCGCCGGGCAGCGCATGCCAGGAGCGGGAAGCGTCTGCTCGATGAGGTAGCGGTCGATCGCGCCGCGGGTGCACTCACTGCGGTTGTAGATGCTGTGTCCCCAGCCTTCGTAGGTCAGCAGCCGCGCCTCACCGCCGATCTGGCCGGCCGCGTTCACCGCCCAGGCGTGGCCCGTGGCTGGATCATGCCGTGCGTTGCCCAGCAGCAAGGCCGGGGTTCCGTCGACCTTCAGCCGGTGCTGGGGGTTGGGGATCGTGGCCGGTTCGCCGAGGCAGGCCATGGTGAAGGAGAACGTGAGCGGGCTCACTCGCATGTCAGGCGCGATGCGCTGCGAGCGGCGCAGGAGGGCCGCGAACTCGCGGTAGTCCCGGATCGGCAGGTGGAAGTCCTGGCAGACGATCCGCATGGGGTTGGCGGTGTGCGGGGCCTGACGCTGCGCCGGCTCACGTGTGAAGATCTCCGGCAGCGCTTTCGAGGGCATGGCGCCGTTGCTGATCGTCACCATCATCTCGGCGAGTTCGCGCCAGTAGGGCCCGTAGGCGGCTTGGAAGGGGAGCCTGATGAGGTCGAGCTTGGTCAGCACCCGGGTGGGTTCGCCGGGGAAGTGCAACTCGCCGCGTTCGGCGCGGGCGAGCAGCTTCGCCCAGAAGGCGCGCAGGTCGCTGCCATGCAGTGCGCAGGCGCTGTCTCGTTCGCACCAGGCCGCGAACTCCGCGAAGGAGTCCTGGGCCGCGGCGGCCCCTGTGTCGAGGAACGCGGTGGTGCGCAGGCTGTGGTCGATGTTGCTGTCCAGGGCGAGCGCCCGGACCCGGCGGGGGAACCGCTCGGCGTAAAGCTGCCCGATCAGCGTGCCGTAGGAAAGGCCGTAGTAGGTGAGCTTCCTGTCGCCGACGGCGGCGCGCAGCGTGTCCAGGTCGTTGACGACGCTGAGCGTGTCGACGTGGTCGAACAGCGGTCCGGTCCTGGCCCGGCAGTCGGTGCGGAGCCGGTCGTTGTAGTCGAGCCATCGGTCGAAGTCGGCCTGGCTCTTCAGGAACGGGTCCGCCGGCGCCTGCCGCATGAGTTCGGCGGAGCAGATCACAGGGTTGCTGCGCGCCACGCCGCGAGGGTCGAACCCGACGATGTCGAACCTTCGGGTGATCTCTTCGCTGAAGTAGCCCTTGCGGCTCAGGGCGAAGTCGACGCCGGATTCGCCGGGGCCACCCGGGTTGATGATCAGGGAGCCTGTTCTGGCCGTGGGATCGGTGGCCTTCCGCCTGGCCACGGCCAGGTCGATGGTGGGGCCGCCGGGTTTCGCCCAATCGATGGGGACGGTCAAGGTGCCGCAGTCCGCGGTCGGGTCCGCGGCGCACGGCGCCCAGGCGATGGCCCGGCCGGCGGGCGTGGCGGCGCTCTCAGGAACGACCGCCGCCGCGGTTTCGAGGGGACTCAGGACCGTGACCGTCATCAGAACGACGCTGAGGATGCGAACGGATCTTGGCATGCTTCTCCGGTCATCAAGCGGATTGGCAGGGCACCGCGACTGTCGGGTGGGCGATTCGTCCAGATTATTGATCACGTGCAACAGGTGTGCCCATGCGACGTAAGGATGAAATGACTGATGGTCCTTTGGAGGGTTGCCGGTGAACGGGCAGCCGGGCGGGATCTCCGCCCGGCTGCCCGTGCCCCCGTGTTTACGCGCCCATCGTGAAGCCGAACTCCGCTTCGGCGATGCTGAAGGGCACGTCCCAGTTCTTCGCCTCGGTGTTGGTGTGGAAGGCGAAGGCGACCCCGCTGTCCGGGCTGCTCAACGCGAAGAACATGTGTCCCCAGTAGCTGCCGGCCATGCCGCGGATGGTGAGTCCGCCCGTCACCGTCTTGTCGAGCTCGAACATGCCGAGGCCGTAGCGGGTGTGCGGCAGCCAGCCGGCGCCCTCGGTCGAGACCGTGGTCCACATCTTGCGGTGTTGCCCCGGAGGCAGCAGGGTGCCGCCGGCCAGGGCGTCGAGGAGCCGGATGGCGTCGCCGGTGGTCGAGACGATGTTCCCCGTCTCCCAGGAAGTGTTGAACTCGGTGACGTCGAGGGGTTCGAGCCCCGGCTCCTCGAACATCGACTCCCAGTTCTCCGTGGTGACGTCCGCGGGGTCGACGCCGTCCTTGTAGAACTGGGTCGAGTACGCTCGCGGCGACGGGCCGCGGTATCCCGTGTCCCCTCCGCTGCGCGGGTAGGTGTTGGTCAGGCCGAGCGGCTGGATGACGGCGCGCTGGATCTCCTCGGCGTAGGTGTTGCCGGTGATCTTCTCGATGATCGCATTGGCGATGTAGAAGCCGCCGTTGGCGTACAGGAAGCGCTCACCGGGCTGCCCGACGGGCGGCTCGGAGACCGCCAGCTTCAGCAGTTCCGCACGGGTCCATTCGTCGAAGCGGTGCTCGTCGAACGTGGACCGGCTGGCGTAGTTGCCGATCAGCCCCGGCGCGAGGCCCGTGGCGAACAGGCCGCTGGTGTTGCCGAGCAGGTGCCTGATGGTGATCCGGTCGCCGTCGTAGCCATTGGTCAGCACTCCGGGCAGCCATTTGTTCACCGGGTCCTCGAGGTCCACCCGGCCCTCGGCCTCCAGGGTGAGGAGCGTCGCGGCGGTGATGCCCTTGGCGCCGCTGCCGATGGGCAGGAATTCTCCCGGTACGCGCGGTGCTCCGGTCGTGAGGTCGGACACCCCGGCGGTGCCGAACCAGGAACCATCGGCGTTCTTGACCTCGATGGCGATGCCGGGGATGTCGAGCTCGGCCACCGCCCGGTCGAGGATCTGCTGGGTCTTGTCGTGCCCGTTGCCTGTCATGTCGTACCTTTCACCGAGCTGTTCTTGTCACCGAGCTGTTCTTGTCACCGAGTTGTTCTTGTCACCGAGCTGTTCTTGACGCTCTCGACGATGCCGATCGACGATGACAGCGCACTCACAGCGCTACGACAGGCGGCGCGGTTCCTGTAAGCGGGTCCTCACCCGAGGTCGCGGACCGGAACGGAGAATGCGCGTGCGAGTGCCGCGGCCGGAATGCTGCAATGATCGTCGTGGATACGAATCCGTCGATCAATGAACCCGGCCTTGCGCTCGCGATGGAGCAGAATCTCGCCGAGCATGCCTGCCACCTGCACCGGAACCTGGAAGGCGCGTCCGTCACCGAGACGGGAGACCTGCTGATCGCCGACAGCGGCCTGGCCGACGACACCTTCAACATCGTCGCGGCGGCCCGCTTCACCCCGGCCGCCGCCCTGGCGCGCACCGCGGAAACCGCCCGCACCCTGGCCGCCACCGGCCGCCCTTTCTCCTGGTGGGTGGGCCCCGCCTCCACACCGGCCGACCTTGCCGAGCATCTCAAGACCGCCGGGCTCGAAGTCTCGGAGACCGAGACGGGCATGTGGAAGGACCTGCGTGCGCCCCTCCCCGAGGCGTACGCCGACGGCCTGGACATCCGCCCGGTGACCACCCCCACCCAGCTCGCCGACTACGCCACGGTCCTCGCCGCGAACTGGATCCCGCCCGCCGCCACCGTGCGCCGGTTCTTCGCCGACGCCGCTCCATGGGCGCTCGCCGCGGACTGCCCGGCCCGGTACCTGGTCGGCTACGTCGACGAGCGTCCCGTCTGCTCGGCCGAGGTTTTCCTGTCCGCGGGCGTCGCCGGCATCTACAACATCGCCACTCTCCGCACCGCCCGTCGCCGCGGCTACGGCGGCGCCATCACCCTGGCCACCCTGCGCACCGCCCGCGCCGCGGGCTACGAGACCGCTGTGCTGCAGGCATCGGCCGACGGCGAACCCGTCTACCGTCGCCTCGGCTTCACCGCCTGCGGCCACTTCACCGAGTACGCCATCACCCCCTGACCCATCACAGCCACCCACCCCCCGCGCGCCAGGGTCCGCCGCGGGGTGGGTCAGAAACCGATGGCTTCGCGGAGCAGCAGGACGGTCGCGCGTCCCGGGTGGGGTTCGGCGTTGAGGACGAGAAGGCCGTCGATGCCGGACAGGCGCAGGGGCTCGCTGGACGCGGTGAACACTCCGGCGCCCGCGGGGATCAAAGCTTTGAGGTGGGTACGCGCGGCGACGTCGTCGAGGATCTCGACGGCGAAGTTGTGCGCCCTCAGCGCGGCCGCCGTTCGCTCCAGGCGCTACTCCGACGCCGGTTCCGTGAACGGTGCCGCCATCACCTGGGCCGAGCCCGGTAGCGGGGTGGTGTCGTAATACCTGACCTCGAAGACGCGTTCGGTGAACTTCCAGCCCTCGGGGGTACGCCGGTAGCGGTCGTGGAAGAGGGAGTAGTTGAGCATCGAGCCGCCGTCGCGCAGGCGTCCGAGTTCGCAGATGTAGGCGCGGCCGGACGCGGTGTCGCCGTCGAGCAGGATCGCACCCGGATGCGTGGTCTGCACGAAGTAGTCCCACGCCTGCGACAATTGCCCGGCGCCGGCGCGGATCGCCTCCCGGCCGGCATGCTCGATGCCGGCGTCGGGGATGCGGTACACGGCGTCGCGGGTGAACAGGGACGCCAAGCGGTCGTGGTCGCCCATCATCGCCGCGTCGGTGAACTCGCCGCGCAGCGCCTCGATCTCGACGCGGTCCGCGGCCGCCTGAAAGTCGTTCATCGCTGCCTCCTGGTTGTCCGCCTTCTGGATGGCGGATTCGCCGCTATGACGATGCAGTGCCGCGAATTGTGAAGTGACGCGCCACTTCACAATCCGGGGCGCTACGTCGTCTGACCGGTGAGGAAGACGCGACCAAGGGAGTCCTTCACACCATGACCACCCCCATCGATCCCGGGCTGAGCGCGATCACGGAGGAGCGGCGCCGGCTGATCAACGTCACCTACCGCCTCCTCGGCTCACTGGCCGACGCCGAGGACGCCGTGCAGGAGACCTACGCCCGCTGGTACGCCCTGTCGCCGCGCCAGCGGGAGGACATCGAGTCCCCGAGCGCGTGGCTGACCAGGGTCGCCGGCCGGATCTGCCTGGACCTGCTCGGCTCGGCACGGGCGCGGCGGGAGCGGTACACGGGCCAGTGGATCCCCGAGCCGCTGCCCGAACCCGGTGAGTGGAACAGCGCGCGCCCGGCCGACCCGGCCGACCGGGTCACCCTGGACGAGTCGGTCGGCATGGCCTTCCTGGTCGTGCTCGAAGCGATGACGCCGGCCGAGCGCGTCGCGTTCATCCTGCACGACGTCTTCCGCTATCCCTTCGCCGAGGTGGCCGAGATCGTCGGGCGTACCCCTGAGTCATGCCGCAAGCTGGCCTCCTCGGCCCGCCGTCGCGTCCAGTCCGCCCAGCTCTCCGCGACCCCGAACGGGCGCAAGGCCGGCATCGTCAGGGAGTTCAAGCAGGCGTGGGAGGCCAGGGACATCGGCGCCCTCATCGCTCTGCTCGACCCGCACGCCACGTCGGTCGCCGACAGTGGCGGCCTGGTCAGCGCACTGCTTCAGCCCATCGAAGGCGGCGAGCGGATCGCGTACACCTGGATCGGCATTCTCGGCCGGGCGCCCGGCCTGACGCTGGTGGAGCACACGGTCAACGGCCAGCCCGGCCTGGTCGCCCGGCAGGACGGCGTCACCACGACGGTGTTCGCCTTCGACATCGCGGGCGACCGGATCAAGCGCATCTGGGCGGTACGCAACCCCGACAAGCTCCGGCCCTGGACGGGCCCACCGGAGGCGTGTCGTTCGTCGCCACATGTCCCGCCGTCCGGGCCTGCATCGGGTTCAGCCGAGGTACGGCCGGCGTGCGGGCCAGAGCGCGGCCATCACCGCGCGGCGGAGTGAGCCGTCCGCGCAGCGGCATCCTGGTCCCCGATCCACGCGCAGCCGCTGGCCGGGGTTCCGGTGGAGGCGATGACCGTGTCCAGGTTGTCACGGGTGCGGGTCAGCGCGGTGATCTGCGCGTTGATGCGATCACGCTCGGCGGCCAGCCGGGCACGCGATTCGGGAGTGCTGACCTGGGCATCGACGCAGGGCAGCAGTTCGGCGATGGTCCGGCTGGACAGACCGGCGGAGTAGAGCATCTGGATCAGCTCGACGCGGTCGGCCGCGGACTCGGGATAGTGACGCTGCCCGGACTCGCTCCGGTCCGCCTCCAGCAGCCCCTGTTCCTCGTAGTAACGCAGGGCCCGCACGCTGACGCCCGATCGCGCCGCCAACTCGCCGATACGCACCGTGACCTCCATCACAACACTTGCCTCTGACGTCAACGTCAGGTTTTAGCCTAACCGGTATGCAGATCAACGGAGCACATGTGCTGGTCACCGGCGCCAACCGGGGCCTGGGCCGGCAATTCATCCTTTCCCTCCTCGACCGTGGCGCCGGCAAGGTGTACGCGACCGCCCGCCGTCCCGACCTCATCGACGTACCGGGAGTCGTCCCGCTGCGCCTGGACATCACGGACCCGGCGTCGGTCGCCGCCGCGGCAACCGCGGCACCCGACGTCAAGATCGTCATCAACAACGCGGGCATCTCCACCGGCACGAACCTCATCGCCGGGGACCTGGACACGATCCGCCGCGAGATGGACACCCACTTCTACGGCACCCTCAACGTGATCCGCGCCTTCGCACCGCAACTGGCCGACGGCGCGATCCTCAACGTCCTGTCCGCGATCTCCTGGCTCGCCTTCAACGGCCAGGGCGCCTACCACGCGGCCAAGGCCGCCGAGTGGGCGCTCACCAACAGCGTCCGCCTGGAGCTGGCCGGCCAGCGTACCCTGGTGACGGGCCTGCACCTGGGCGCCGCCGACACCGACATGATGGCCTGGTACGACGGCGACAAGACCGCGCCCGAGGCGGTCGTCGCGGCGGCCCTCGACGGCATCGAGGCGCACCGGCCCGAGGTGCTCGCCGACGCCTGGAGCCGCCAGGTGAAGGCGTGGCTGTCCGAGGACCCGAGCGTCATGTACCGGGAAGCAGAGGCCGCCCTCACGGCCTGACCTCCTACGTGAACCACACGCCAGAGCGCGGCCGATCGGCTCAGGTGGTGTTCGAGCTCACCGCGTACGCCGTGCTGAATCCGGAACCCGGGGGACCATCCGCGACCGATTAGGTTTCCGCGCCGCGTCCGTCTGTACGTGTGAGAGCGACTCAAAGGAGGCCGGCACGATGCGGAAACTGATCTTCGCCATGAACCTGAGCCTGGACGGCTACATCGCCGCGCCCGGCGACGACATCGGCTGGGGCGGGCCGCCGAGCGACGAGCTGTTCCAGTGGTGGCTCGACCGGGAGCGGGCGATCGGGCTGTCGTTGTACGGGCGCAAGCTGTGGGAGACGATGAGCTCCTACTGGCCGACCGGCGACCAACAGCCCAGCGCGACCCCGGCGGAGATCGCGTTCGCGCGGAACTGGCGGGACACGCCGAAGGTGGTGTTCTCCTCGACGGTCGACAAGGTCGACTGGAACACCCGCCTGGTCACCGGCGACGCGGTCGCCGAGATCACCCGGCTCAAGGCCGAGGACGGCGCCCCGATGGGCATCGCCGGCGCGACGCTCGCCGGGGCGGCCATGCGGGCCGGGCTGATCGACGAGTACGCCCTGGCCACCTACCCGGTCCTGGTCGGCGGCGGCACGCCGTTCTTCACGGCACTGGACGGCTGGGTGAACCTGACCCTGCTGGAGACACGGACGTTCCCCGGCGGCGTGGTCCTGACCCGATACCAGACGAGGCGATGAGGGAGCCTTCCCCGGGCCCCTTGCTCATTCCCCAGTGACTTCGGTGATGTTGGGGACTTGCCCGATCACAGGGGGCAGGCCCAGCCATGGCTTGCCGGCGGCGTCGAATCCGGTGAGCTCGGCGATCTTCCCGTCGACGATGTGCAGGACCGCGATGGCGAACAACCGGTACTCCGCGTCGCCGGGGGCGCGGAGGTACAGCGCGGCGGCGGGCATGCGGTTGACCGTCGTGGCGACGCAGCGCCAGTCGTCGTGGCCGCGCTGGAAGAGCCCGCCGGAGACCCAGCCGTCCACCGCGTCTCTGGCCGTGACGATCAAGGTGCCAGGGTCGGGCAGCATGGCGAAGCGCAGGTCGTCGCGCAGCAGGGCCATCAGCCCGTCGAGGTCGTTGCGCTCATGGGCGTCGATGTACGACTTCACCACGCCGCGCTCGTCATCCGACAGCTCGTGGGTGGCGGGGCTGCGCCAGTCGAGGCGGCGGCCGGGTAGCTGCTCGCGCATCGTCACGCGCGCCCGCTGCAGCGCGCTGGTCACCGATGCGACGGTCAGTTCGAGGGCGTCGGCGGCCTTCGACGCCGGCCAGCCCAGGACGTCGCGCAGGATGAGCACCGCCCGCTGCCGCGGCGGCAGGTGCTGGACGGCCACGATGAACGCCAGCTCGATCGTCTCCCGCGCCACCACCGAGTCCTGCGGGTCCTCGGGGAGCATCCGGTCGGGGTACGGCTGCAGGTTCAGCAACTCGGCCGGCACGGGTGTGCGGTCGTTGCGCTTGTCCAGGAAGTCGAGGCAGGCGTTCGTCGCGATCCGGTACAGCCAGGTCCGCAGCGTGGCGTGGCCCTTGAACGACTCCCGCTTGTTCCACGCTCGCAGGAACGTCTCCTGCGTCATGTCCTGGGCGTCCTCGTAGTTCGCGAGCATCCGGTAGCAGTGCACCTGCAGCTCACGGCGGTGGCGCTCGGTGAGGAGCGCGAACGTCGCCGTGTCGTCCGATCGGACCGCCGCGATGAACGTGGCCTCGTCGTCGCCCGGCGGTCTGGCGTCGGTCATGGTCGTCAATCCTTCCACGGGTGGTGAGGGGCTACCAGAACTGACGACGCGGCGGAGGATTTCTGATCGGTGAACCCGGATAGTCCAAGATAGCGATCGCCTTTGGCAACGATTACCTCAATCCCAGGGTGCGGGAGATCGAGGAGGGTACATGAGGCTGCGCAAGCAGGTCAGATTTCCGGTCCGGCCCATCACGCGGCATTATGAGAGGTGGTTGACATGAGCTCGGCCTTTTATTACCGCACCGTCTCCGACTCTTCCTGGACGACAATCCAGGACCCAAAGGAGGGGTGCTACGACCTCCACGCGGACGTCAGCCTCGCGCAGAACAAGACCAACTTCAAAGCGCTTCTTTATACGACATATTCGTGCAACGAAGACCACCTGCATCATGCGCTCATCCCCAACGAAACGTGGGACGGCGGCCTGACGACAATCAGATCCGTCCGTTTCGAAGCGTCCTGACCTGACGCCGCCGGGCGGGTCGTTTGGAGCGGGTCATGCCATTGGTGGTGATATGCGGCCCGCGGAGTGCGTAAGAACGAAAAGCCCACCGCGTCCCTACGAACAGACCCCGCCGTCCCGAACACCAGAGCGGCCCTCGGCCTGTCGCTCTACCCACCATCCAGTCGCCTGGCGACCGTGTCGAGTGTCGGCCAAGGAGGACCCTCGCGCAGCGACCGCAGGAGTTCCTCCCCGAACCGGCTCCCGTTCGGAAGCTGGTCGCCGCGTTTCCAACGCCACGCCGCGACCATCGCGAGCACGAGCTGCCGGCACTCGTCCAGCAGTCCTCGGTCAACGTTCGGATAGTGCGCGCAGACCGCCTCGGCGACATGGGCGAGATCGAACTCGACGGGTCCACGGCAGCACGTCTCCAGGTCGATGAACAACGGGCCGTTCATCGTGGCGAGCACGTTGCCCGGATGCGGCTCGCCATGGAGCAGTTGCTCCACGGCGCCGCGGTCCTCGATCGCCCGTCGCAGGCTGCCCAGCCTGCCGCTGAGGAACGCGCGGTCCGCGGCGGCGAGTCCTGGCGAGAGAGCCGGATGGGCGACGACCTCTTCCGCCTCCGCGATGCGATCCGTGAACCGCGGGCTCGGCACGTCGACCTCGCGCATGCCGGCGTGAAGTTGCTCCAGTGCCTTGGCGTAGTCGGCTGGTGAGATGTGAGGGGTCACGGGTTCGTAGTAGGTCCACAGCGTCACCGTGAAGCCGTCGCGCGTGTACACGCGTGGCTCCACCCGAGGTTCCAGGAGGCCGGTCGGGCATCCGGCGCGGGCGAGCCGTACAGCGAGCTCGACTTCGAACTGCGCGGCCTCATGCTCCGCGGGGGCGACCCGGGCAAGGACGTCGCACGGCGTCAGCCGCAGCGCCACCCTGTTCGAGTTGTGGAGAACGATGGCGTCGCCGGCCGGCAGGTCGAGTGACGCGGCGACCGAAGTCGCGGCCGCGATCGCGCGCGTGATGTCGGTCATGTCCACCCTGGAATCTTGGCATTGCTGCTCCGTGATCATCGGGAGATGAGCGTGGCGATCGCGGTGAAGGCCGCCTCGGGGTCCGCGGGCGCCCTGCCCTGGGCCAGCAGCGGTCCGCCGCCGCCCTTGCCGTCGAGCACCGCCTTGACCAGGGTCCCGGCCGACAGTCCCGCGCCGCCCGCCGCCTCGTTGAGCGCCACGACGAAGCCGCCGGGTGAGGCCACCGCCACCACGGCGGCGCGGGCCGGAAGGCGGTCGCGGACCAGTTCGGCCAGCACACGCGGGTCGAGGTCGGTGCGGGCCGTGGCCAGCAGCGCGGGGCCGAGGTCGCGGGCCGCGTCGGCCACGCCGGCCGCCTCGGCGGTGAGCAGGCGTTCGCGCAGTTCCTGGGCTTGGCGTTCGGCCTGCTTCATGCGTTCGAGCAGGCCCGCGACGCGGTCGGGGAGTTCGGCGCGTGGCGCGTTGAGCTGTTCGGCCAGGCGGGCGACGAGGTCGCGTTCGCGGGCCAGGTAGCGGAAGGCCTCGATGCCGGTGACCGCCTCGACGCGGCGCTGGCCGGCGCCGACGGAGGACTCGGCGGTGAGCGCGATGGCGCCGATCTGCGCGGCGTGCTCGACGTGGGTGCCGCCGCAGAGCTCGCGCGACCAGGCGCCGCCGATCTCGACGACGCGGACCGTCTCGTCGTAGGTCTCGCCGAACAACGCCAGCGCGCCCTCGGCGCGGGCCTCGGGCAGCGGCATGAACCGCACCTCGACCGGCAGGTCCCGGCGGACGGCGAGGTTGGCGACCTCCTCGATCTCGCTGCGCGTGGCCGTGGACAGCCCGCCGCGCCAGGAGAAGTCGAGCCGCAGGTAGCCGGGCCGGTTGTAGGAGCCGGACTGCAGGGCGGCGGGTCCGAGCACCTCGCGCAGCGCCGCGTGCACGACGTGGGTGCCCGAGTGCGCCTGCCGCGCGCCCAGCCGCCAGTCCGCGTCCACAGCGGCATGTACGGCGGAGCCGACGCCGACCGAGCCGCCGGTGATCCGGACCTGGTGCACGATCAGCCCCTTGAGCGGCCGCTGCACGTCGAGGACCGCCCCGGCGAACGAGGGGCCGCGCAACTCGCCGGCGTCGCTGTCCTGGCCGCCGGACTCGGCGTAGAAGGGTGTGCGATCGAGCACGATCCCGACGATCTCCCCTTCCGCGGCCGTCTCGGCGGGTACGCCGTCCCGCAGGATGGCCACCACGGTGGCGTCGGCTTCGAGCGTCCGGTAGGCCAGCCAGTCGGTGGGGCCCACGCGGCCGAGCACGTCGCGGAAGACGCCGGTGCCGGCGTGACCACGCTTCTTGGCCTGCGCGTCGTCCTTGGCACGCCGGCGCTGCTCGCCCATCAGCCGCCGGAATCCGTCCACGTCCACCTCCAGGCCGCGTTCGGCCGCGATCTCCACGGTCAGGTCGATCGGGAAGCCGTAGGTGTCGTGCAACCGGAACGCGGTGGCTCCCGGCAGCCGGAGGGGAGCGGCGGCCAGTTCCCGGTCGAGAACGACGTTGCCCTGCTTGAGGGTGGCGTCGAACGCCCGCTCCTCGCCGTAGGCGTAGGAGGAGATGCGCTCGAAGCCGGCGGCCACCTCTGGATAGGAGGCCGCCATGCAGTCGCGGGCCACGGGAAGGAGCTCGGGCAGCGCCGGTCCGTCGTGGCCGAGCAGCCGCACGGCACGCACCGCGCGGCGCAGGATCCGGCGCAGGACGTAACCCCGGCCCTCGTTGGCGGGGGTGACGCCGTCGGAGATCAGCATGAGCGCGGTGCGGACGTGGTCGGCGACGATGCGCAGCCGTACGTCGTCATCCTTGTTCGCCCCGTACGGCGTGCCGGTCAGCGCGGCGGCGGCGTCGAGGATCGGGCGGGTCTCGTCGATCTCATAGATGTTGTCCACGCCCTGCAGCAGCGCGGCCATGCGTTCCAGGCCCATGCCGGTGTCGATGTTGCGGGCGGGCAGTTCGCCGAGGATCGGGTAGTCCTCCTTGCCGGTGCCTTCCCCGCGCTCGTACTGCATGAAGACGAGGTTCCAGAACTCCAGGTAGCGGTCCTCGTCGACCTCGGGACCGCCTTCGGGGCCGTAGGCGGGGCCGCGGTCGTAGTAGAGCTCCGAGCAGGGGCCGCACGGTCCCGGCACGCCCATGGACCAGAAGTTGTCCTTCTTGCCCCGGCGCACGATGCGCTCCTCGGGCAGGCCGACGACGTCGCGCCAGATGGTGTACGCCTCGTCGTCCTCGTGGTAGACCGTCGCCCAGACCTTGGCCGGATCCAGGCCGTAGCCGCCGTCGGCGACCGGCGTGGTGGACAGCGTCCAGGCCAGCCGGATGGCCTCCTCCTTGAAGTAGTCCCCGAAGGAGAAGTTGCCGTTCATCTGGAAGAACGTGCCGTGCCTGGTGGTCTTGCCGACCTCGTCGATGTCGAGGGTGCGCACGCACTTCTGCACGCTGGCCGCCCGGGGGTACGGCGGGGCGTTCTGCCCGAGCAGAAAGGGCTTGAACGGCACCATCCCGGCGTTGACGAACAGCAGGTTCGGGTCGTCGGCGGGCAGGGGCGCGCTGGGGACCACGGTGTGCCCCGCGGCCGAGAAGTGATCCAGGAAGCGCCGTTTGACCTCAGCCGTTCTCATGAGTCGCATATTATTCGTAGTTGCAAATCAATCGCGATAAGGAGTCGGTGTGGCCGTTGTCCTGGGGATCGAGACCTCGTGCGACGAGACCGGCGTCGGCGTCGTCGCCGGCGGGCGCGTCCTGGGCGCGGCGCTGGCCTCCTCGATGGACGAGCACGCCCGGTTCGGCGGCGTGGTGCCGGAGATCGCCGCCAGGGCGCACCTGGAATCCCTGGTCCCCTGCCTGCGCACGGCCATGGAACAGGCGAAGATCGAGCCCGGCGACGTCGACGCGATAGCGGTCACCTCCGGCCCCGGACTGGCCAGCGCGCTGCAGATCGGGCTGGCCGCCGCCAAGTCACTCGCGCTCGCCTGGAACAAGCCGTTGTACGGCGTGCACCACCTGGCCGGGCACGTCGCCGCCGACACGCTGGAGCATGGGCCGCTGCCGGAGCGCTCGATCGCGCTGATCGTCTCCGGCGGCCACACCTCGCTGCTCATGCTGGGCGACCTGGCCCGCGACCCGATCGCGCACCTGGGCGACACCCGCGACGACGCCGCGGGGGAGGCGTTCGACAAGGTGGCCCGCCTGCTCGGCCTCGGCTACCCCGGCGGCCCCTCGGTCAGCCGAGCGGCCACCGAGGGCGACCCGGCCGCCATCGCCTTCCCGCGCGCCATGCTCGGCCAGGGCTACCATTTCTCCTTTTCCGGGCTGAAGACCGCCGTGGCCCGCCACGTCGAGCGCGGCGAGCGGAACGTGCCGGACATAGCCGCCTCCTTCCAGGAGGCCGTGGTCGACATCCTGACCCGCAAGGCCGTCGCCGCCTGCCTGGAGCACGACGTGCGTACCCTGCTGATCGTCGGCGGCGTCGCCGCGAACGCACGCCTGCGCGAGGTGGCGGCGGCGCGCTGCGCCGCGGCGGGCATCGCCCTGCGTGTCCCGCCGCCCGCGCTGTGCACGGACAACGGCCTGATGATCGCCGCCGTCGGCGACCTGCTGGCCGAGGCCGGGCACCCACCGGCCACCCTAGGCCTGTCCACCGACTCCTCCGCCCTGCTGACACGGGCGGTTTGTGTATGACCTGACATGGCTTGGGTGCGCCGGCAGGGGGACGGCCCGCCCCACCAGGAGCGGGCCGATACTACGGACGGTCCTCAGCAGGAGATGGAGGCCTCCACGCTGACGCCGTCGTTGTCGACCGTGACCTTGAACGACCCCGTGATGGCGGTGGTGACCGAGGGCGCCGGGTCGACCCGGACGAACACCGGGTCACCCTCGCGCAGAGCCCGGGCGACCGGCGCGAACGCGGAACGGGTACGCTCCAGCCTCATCCGGGACAGCCCGGTCTGCTGCGCCCTCGAGAGCGCGAACAGCCTGGCGAGCAGCAGCCGTGGATCGCGGTCGAGCTCGGCGGCGACCTGCCAGGCCAGTTCGTCGTCGGCGCGGATCTGGTCGACGATGCGCTGCGCGTCCTCGGTGGTGACCGGGGTGGCCACGGGGAACTTCTCGATGGTGTTGGCCATGTTCATCCTTCTGTTGAGGTTTGCCACCCACACTTCGGTTGTGGCCGGCACCCTGGATGACTCCTTGCATCGGCGTTCTGACGCGGTCGAGCGTGGTCGATACGGGTCGCCATCGGCGCCGCCCCGCCAGGTACCCGGTGACCTAGGCTCTGGGCATGGCCCGTATCCCGTACGCGGACATGTCCGCCTTGCCCGACGACCTGCGGGAGTGGCATGCGAGGTTGCCGCCGAACTCCCATCTGTTCATGATGGTCGCTCACTCCGAAGCGAGCGCGGCGACGCTCATGCGGGTGGGTCTGCAGCAGATCAGAGAGCTGGAGCTGCCGGCGCGGCTGCGCGAACTCGCGGCGAACGCCACCGCCTGCGTGCTCGGCGCGGACTATCTGCGCGTCCGGCACAACCCGCCCGGTGTGCCGATCACGCCGGACGAGCGCGCGGCGGTCTACCGCGGCGACCACTCCGGGTTCGGCGGCATCGATCTGGCCGTGCTCACCTTCGCGACGGCGGTGGCGCGCGGGCTGCCGGTGGACGACGCGGTGTTCGCACCGGTCCGCGCCGGACTGAGCGACCGCCAGATCGTCGAGCTGATTCAGGTCATCGGCTACTACTGGATGTTCGGGCAGTTCGCGAACGTTCTGCGGATCGAGGCCGAGCCGTACGAGAAATGAGCACGGTTCTGGAGGCTGTCCGGGTGCTCGAGAGCCGACAGGCTCGATCAGCCGATCGGCGGGGCGAGGTATTCCAGCGCGTAACCGCCCCCGGACGGGGTTACGCGGGCGATGCCTGGTGAGTCGAGGTGGGCGCCGGCTACGAAGTGGTGCGGCTGGGTCAGCCGTTCGAGGAGGGCCGCTCGCGCGGTGCGGGCCTGGGACTGGTCCCCGTCGAGTTCCCAGGAGACCTTCGGCTGATCGAATTGGAGCGTGGGAACGTGGACGGTGTCGCCCCAGGCGAGAAGGTGGCCGGTGCCGCTCCTGACGTCGTAGACGGTGTGGCCGGGGGTGTGGCCCGGTGTCGGGATCGCGGTGACCCAGTCGTTGATCGCGACACTCTCCGGCACGGGTACGACCCGGTCGCGGATCGGCGTGAGCCGTCCCGTGAACACCGAGGTGTCGCCCGCGCCGATCCACACGCGTTCGAGTTTGGTGAACGCCTCGGACCCGTCCGGTGCGATCAGGCCGCTCACGTGGTCTTCGTGCTTGTGGGTGAGCGGGATCATCGAGACCCTGAACGCCGGCGACTCCCTGGTCTTCCAGGCCGACGCGGACCACGGCTTCGCCAACCGAACCAACGCCCCCTGCGAGTACGTCATGGTCATCTCACGCAGGACCTGATCGGGCTGTCGTACCTTGACGGGTCAAGGTAGTGTCTTCGCTGAGCCACCTGAAGCGACGAGGAGAGGAGCACGACAATGGCTGACCTGCCGGCCTTTGTGTACGTCACCTTCATCCAGGCTGCGCCGGAGCGCGTCTGGCACGCGCTGACCGACGCCGACGTGACCGCCGAATACTGGGCAGAGCACCGCAACGTCTCCGACTGGCAGGTCGGCTCGGCCTGGGAGCACCCGCGCACCGATGGTTCCGGGATCGTCGACCTCGTGGGCACGGTACTGGAGGCCGTACCGCCCAAGCGGCTGGTGATCACCCGGTCCGGCCCGAACGAGGAGCGGCCCGGCGGGCCCGGCCGGGTCACCTTCGACATCGAGCCGCACGGCGACATCGTCCGCCTCACCGTCACCCACGAGAACCTGTCCGACCACGGCGAACACGTCTCGGTCTCCGCCGGATGGCCGTCCGTGCTGGCCAACCTCAAGACCTTCCTGGAGACCGGGCACGTCCTCCCGCAAGGACCATGGGAGATGTACGCGGAGATGCGCGCCGCCCGCATGGCGCTCAACGACCCCAAGTGACTTTAGGGGCGGCGGTGGCACAGGGCGACGGCGCCCGTCGCGGGGATGGTGGTGGCGTGGGAAAGCCGCCAGGCCGAGGCGAGTCCGTCGGGCAGCAGGCAGATGGACGCCGTCCTCCTGCTCGGCGGCCACGTCCGCAACACCCGATCCGTCACCTCGGCCTGCACCCAGCCCCGCCCTCAGCGCCCTGCTCGACCCAGGTCGCCGACGGCTTTCCCGCGCTGAGCGCCGCCATCGCGTCCGCCGGCGACCCGGCCCCGGACAGAAGCCGTGAATTCGGCCTCCAGCGCCTCCTCGACGGCCTGGAGGTCCTCATCGCCCAACGCACCCGCTGACCGAACAAGCGCTCTGTCTCCAGCGCGGGGCCTCCCTCCTGTCACATCCGGAGATTGCCGGACATCAACTCGCATGTGGCAACGGTCAATCGGAAGGACGGCAATGTGGCACCGACGGAGTCCCGGCGGCGTTTCGAGGAGCTTTACACCGAGCACTACGCGGCCGTCGCCGCCTACGTCCGCCGGCGGACCGGCCGCCCGGACGACACCGCCGACGTGATCGCCGATACGTTCACCACGGCCTGGCGCCGCCTGGCGGACGTGCCGGAAGGCGAGGGGGCCAGGCTGTGGTTGTACGCGACGGCCAGACGGACCCTGGCCAACCACCACCGCACCACGCTGCGCCGCTCGGCGCTGACCCAGCGCCTGCAGCAGGAACTCGCGCTGTATGCCGACGCTCCGCCCGACCCGCTGCCGCAGGGGGCGTGGGAGGCGTTCGCCCGCCTGTCGGATGACGACAGGGAACTGCTGTCGCTGGCCGGATGGGAGGAGCTCGGCTCCGATGACATCGCCAAGGTGCTCGGGTGCTCGCGCGTGGCGGCCCGCCAGCGCCTGCACCGTGCCCGCAAACGCCTGGCCGCCGAACTGGCCGCCACCGACATCGACCTCAGCGTGTACGGCAGGCGCGCCGTAAGCCTCGTCAAGGAGAAAGCATGACCCTCGCCCAGGACGAACTCCTCAAGCGGATGGCACGCGACCCCGGCCCCGGGCTCACGCCGGTCGCGCGTGACCTGATGACGCAGATCATGGACACGGCCGAGCCCGAGCCGCGTACGGCCCGCGTCCGCTGGAGTCCGCTGGTGGCACTGCCGGTGGCCGCGGCGCTCGCCGCGATGGGCTGGTCGGCTGCCGCGCTCCTGAGTTCCGAGCCCGCCTCGGCACTGGCCATCAAGGAGACGGCCGACAGCTACGTCATCGAGGTCAATGACCTGTACGCCGACTCCCGGGTGTACGAACGCCAGCTGCGCGAGGCCGGACTCGACATCTCCCTGGAGGTGGTGCCCGCCACCCCGAGCAACGTCGGCGAGATCAGCCCCGACGCCCCCGGCTGGACCAGCGGCTCCTTCCCCCATGCCGACCAGATCAAGACGATCGACCGCCTGGGCTGTGACCTGGGGGTGGGCCGTACGTGCCCGATCGGCATCACCGTGGCCAAGGACTTCACCGGCACGGCCACCCTCAGGCTCGGCCGCGAAGCCCGCCCGGGGGAGGAGTACGCGATCATCGCCGCCCTGACCGGCCAGGGCGAACCCTTGCACTGCAAGCCCTTCTACAACCGCCGCGTGAACGAGGTGCGCGCGAGCCTGGCCGCCCTGGGGCTTTCCGTCAAGGACTACGCGGTCCAGAACGGCTCGGAGGTGGAGGAGAAGGACTCCGTCCCCGACTCCATGTACGTCACGGGCGGCTCACTGACCGAGTACGGCAAGGCCGGGCTCATCGTCAGCAGAACGCCGATGCCCGAGGACCTCATGCGCACACTCCTCCGAAAAGAGGGCTGCGAATAAGCACACACATCGCACTCCCGCCGGTGTTGCGGCGAGGTTGTGCTCAGTGATCACCTTACGGCGGCTCGGCGCGGCGGGCCGGGGTTGTGGGCGTTCGGCTTCTTGGAGGCCCACGCTCCGTGAGCTGCCGTTCCTCCTGCGCCGGGTGACTGCACCTTGGCGAGGAGTTCTCAGGTTCGGCGGAGGAACTCGGCGATCGGCTCGCTCTGGCCGAAGATGGCGTGACCGGCTTCGGGGAGCAGGGTCACGGTCGCGTGCGGGACGCACTCTCGGACACGCCGCGCGCTCTGGTGGGAGTCGAACATGGCGTCCTGGCCACCGACGATGACCAGGACGGGCATGGTGAGGCCGCGCAACGCGTCGTCGGGGAAGACCGGGAGCTTTTCCCTGCGGGGGTTGAAGTGTGTGAACGTCAGGACGACGGCGTCGAGCGCCTGCCGGTCCCTGTCCGCGTCCAGTCCCGCGACGGCCATGGCCGACTCGCGTAGCCCGCCGCGCCGGAAGGGGCGGGCCAGGAGGGCCTTGAAGATCCAGCCGACCTTCTGCCGTCCCACACCACCGGGACACATCAGGGCCAGGCGGGTCACGCGTCCTGGACGACGGATCGCGTAGTCCAGGGCCGTCCAGCCGCCGAGGGACGTGCCGGCGAACGCGGCGCCGGTGACCTGGAGCCCGTCCAGCACGTCGTCCAGCCAGAGGGCCACGGCGCCGGAGTCCAGGGCGGGACGCGAGGGCGCGCTCAGGCCGGGCTCGCCGACGAGGTCGACCGCGTACGTACGAAAGTGCCGCGACCAGGTGCCGACGTCCGCGCGCCACATCGACGTGTTCGCGCCCGAGCCGTGCAGCAGCACCAGGGGCGGCGCGTCCCGCGGGCCGGAGGCGAGGACGAAGGTCTCGCCCTCGCGAGTCGGTACCCGTATGTGCTCGGCGGGAACCGGCCAGGTGTCCAGCACCTGCCGGTAGTGGTCGAGGAGCTCGCGTTCGCCCGCTTGGGACTTGTAGATCGCCCCTCGGGCGATGTCGAGCGGATCGTGGCCGGATCTGTTCGAGTCGGGCATGGGAACCACCTCCTTGGCGACAGTGAAGGCCTTGTCACGGTGTCAAGGTCAAGTGCCGAGCATTCGCCCAGGCTCGTTTGAGCGAATGCCCGGCATCTACGGGTGGGCCATCACGTGGTTGCTAGCAGGGGCGCCACCACGAGCCGTAGGCAGTGGACGGCGCACTGGCGCTCACGGCCTGGAAGCGGATGAACACCCGGTAGAAGGTGCCGCAGGCCAGCCCCAGCATCCTGGAGTAGGCCCTGGGGAAGTGCCGCTGCCAGCCGTTGCCGCTTTCCGTGCCGGCGCCGCCGGAGGTGCTGCGGAGGAGCTGGCAGGCGCGGATGATCATCGACTCCGGCAGGTTGGTGATGGTGCACATGCCCCGGGCCCGGGCGGCGTTCCCGAAGATCGTGAGGTTGATCTTGTAGCCGCCGGCGTAGGAATAGGTGTCGCGGTGCAGGACGCTGTCGGCGGACGCCACCGCCGGTGTGAGGGCCAGGGTGGCCACGATGATGGAGAGGGCGCCCAGCAGTGTCCGGACTCGGCCTGACATCCGTCATCTCCTTTGGTCGGGAGTTGGGGGGACAGTGCCAGCTCGCCATACCTGACTGCTCTTGTCATCGCTTCCGGGCTGCGCATCAATAGCAACAACAACCGCAACAACCCGGAGCGGGCCATGTCGCGAGGTGGACGTAAGGATCAGCCGATCGACCGCGAAACGGGTCCCGTCGCGGAGTTCGTCGACGATCTGCGCCGGCTGCGAGGCGAGATGTCGTTGCAGGAGGTCGGGCAGCGGATGCGCTACCACTCCAGCACGATCTCCCGGCGGCTGAATCCGGCGGAGCTGCCGCCGCTGGACTTCGTCCGCTCGTATGTCGAGGCCTGTGGCGGGGATCCGGACGCCTGGGAGGCCCGGTGGCGCGCAGTCGCGGGGGAGCCGGGATCGCCCCCCGGCCTTCCGGGAGAACCGGCCGGCCAGCCGCCACGGCGCGGGTCCTGGCGGCTCCCGCTGGCCGCCGCGCTCGCCGTCGTGACCGTCGCCGGGGGTAGCGGATACCTCTGGCTCTCCAGCCGGGAACCGGGTCCCGCGAACGCGACTCCCGCCTCGGCCTCTCCGCCGGTATCCCCGGCCAGCGGCTTCCCCTGGAAGGTCACGAACATGTACAAGCAGGTGACCTCTCGCGAGTGGACGCAGCATGCGGAGGGCGACCTCGAGGTCTGGGCGAACCTCTCCTGTCCCACCGGGATGACCGAGTACTGGATCGCCTTACGCCCCGGCGGCGCGTCCGCCCGCTTCGAGTGCGGCTCCTGGCAAGTGCACACCTGGACCGGCCTGCGCCCGGGCCGCTACAACTTCGAGCTCTGGAAGGACAATGACGGCCGCGCCGTCTCCGGGATCGGCGTCGTCCGCTCCACTTCCTCCATCGTGCAGCACCCGAAGCCGTCCCCGGCCTGACGCGGTCAGCGCTGCCCCGGCGGAGGAACGCGCACCCAGGCCATGCCGGCGGCCTTAGCGGCCTGAATCCCGTTGTCGGCGTCCTCGAAGACCAGGCAGCGCTCCGGGTCGACGCCCAGCTGCCGGGCCGCGATCAGAAACGGGTCCGGGGCGGGTTTGGCCCGCGGATAGTCACCGGCGCAGACCATCACCTCGAACCTGTCGAGCAGCCCCAGGGCGGTCAGCGTGGCCGTCACCGACTCACGGTCGCTACCGGAGACGACGGCGAACGGGATGCGGCCGAACGCGGCTTCGATGTGTTCAAGCACGCCGGGCACCGCCGTCAGCCGGGGCAGCATCTCCTGGCAGAGCTCCTCACCGCGGCGAGCGACGGCCGGCACCGGCATGGCCAGCCCTTGGCTCGCATTGAGATCGGCGATGATGTCGGCCACCGTCCGACCGGCCCACGCGTAGAACAGTTCCTCGGAGAGCTCGCATCCCCACTCGCCCAGCGCCTGCCGCCAGGCGAGAAAGCGCAGCGGCATGGAATCCGCGATGGTCCCGTCGCAGTCGAACAGATAGGCGCCGAACTCACCCGGGGGAAGATCCAAGATCACCCGGATATTCTATGGCCGAGGTTGACGATCTCTGCGCCGGCCCCGGAGTGCCCGTTTCGGGCGTGCCTGCGATGACAAGTACTAGGGTGGCCGTCGTGATGAATGCGGCGGAAATGGTGGCTTTCGCGGGTGTGATGATGCTCGGCGCGATGTCTCCCGGGCCTGACTTCGCCGTGGTCGTCCGGCGTTCCGCCGTCTCCGGTCGCGCGTACGGCATGGCCGCCGCGGCCGGGGTCTCGGCCGGTGTGTTCGTCTGGGTGCTGGCCGCGGCGAGCGGCATCGCGGCCCTGCTGGCGGCGTCGGCCGTGGCGTTCACCGTGGTCAAGGTCGTCGGGGCCGGCTACCTGCTGTACCTCGGGGTCAGGGCGTGGCACGCGGCGCTGCGTAAAGACGGTGACCTGCGGCTGGACCTGCCCCACCCCGGAAGGCGCGGCCCGCTGGCGGCGTTCAGCGAGGGGCTGCTGACGAACGTGCTCAACCCCAAGGCGGCGCTGTTCTTCATCGCGCTGGTGCCCCAGTTCGTCTCCGGCGAGGCCGTGCTGGGCGACGCGCTGGTGCTGTCGCTGATCGCGGTGGTGGGGACCGTCCTGTGGTTCCTCCTGGTGGCCAACCTCGTGGGGGCGCTGCGCCGGCTGTTCGCGAAGCCGGCCGTACGCAAGGCCGTTGACGGGCTCACCGGAACGGCGTTGATCGCCCTCGGCGTCAACCTGGCCGTCGCCGGCCGCCCATAGAGCCCCGTGTGAGGACGTCCCGCCCCGCGAGCGGGACGATCGCCAGGCCGGCGTCGCGCAGGCTAGGGAGCCGCCTGCCGGAGGCTCGCCAGCCTCAGCTCGATCAGTGTGGCGTTCACCCGCGCGGTGTCAGGGCGGCCGGGCAGCACCGAGTCGATCGAGTCGAGCGCCGCCAGCTCCGTCCTGATGACGGCGGAGAACGCCTTCGGATTGCGCGTGGCCAGCTCAGCCGCGGCGAGCACGTCCTCGCGCTGCGCCGTCATGTCGGTGATCAGATGCCCGCTCGTCAGCAGTGCACGCCCTTGCCGGAGGAGCCGGAGGCAGTCTCGTGCGTACGCGGTGATGAGCTCGGCGTCCTCGTCGGCAGGCGGCGAAGGCCGGCGGAACAGCCGCAGGGCCGCGCCTCCATAGGCTTTGCGCACGCATGGCGCCGACAAGAACGCCTCGCGGAGCTCGACGAGAGCGTGCCCCGCTTCGGTACAGACCGTGTGGCTGCCGAGCCACAGCAGTTCGCTCGCCGCCGGATCGGCTTCGAGCGCGAGGGTCGCGAACTTGTGGAGCTCGTGCATCGTGAGGTCGCCGCCCGGGCTCACATATGTGCGCGCGAGTGCGGCCGGCCCGTGCAGTCCGCAGACGTCTTCGGCGTCCGCGAGATACACCCCGAGCACCTTCGGCTCGTCGTCCTCGGGGTCCAGCCCGTGTACGGCGGGCCCCACCACCCCCATCAGCACCGTCATACGGGAACCACCTTCGGGCGGCGGTGGGCCACGAATGCCAGATGGGTACCGCCCCAGCGATAACGCGATTTCTCCGGCCCGGTCACCGGTCGAGAGTATGTCATGGCGTATCCGGTCCGGCCGGAGGTCGCGGACGTACCCCATCGGAGACGCACCGAATGACTCGACCACGCCTACGTCATCGACGGCGACGTGCTGGTCCGGCGAGGCTGGGACCATCGTTCCGACAGGCCGAGCCACGCCGGGGTTTCGAGATCTAGGAGGGCCCGGTCAGGGTGTAGCCGCGGGTGACCGCGGTGAGATCGCCGTCCTCTCGGGTGGCGGCGACCAGGCCAGGAGGTCGGGGGACGAAGCCGGGCACCCCCGTCAGCCCGTCGGTCTCGGCGATCACCGTGAGGCGGATCCGGTCCTTGTCCCGTAGACGTACGGTGAGCTGGACGCCCTGAGCGGGGAGGCCGCGGAAGCGGATCTCCGCGGGCCAGGTGCCGGTTCGTGCGCCGGTGACGGGCACGCCCACCGACCCGAACCGGCCGGCCGAGGCGGTGGCGTGGGTGATCGGCCGGTCGAACCGCAGGGTCACCGAGCGCGTGCCCTTCCCGGCGGTCACGTGCAGTTTCAGCGTGTCCGCTCGGTGGGCCAGGACGTCGGCCCGCGGGCCCTCGGCGGCGATCGCCGGTGCGGGGCCGGTCCACAGCGTGCCCCGCGCGTACCCGGCGGGCAGCGCGGAGACGTCGTGGCCGGACACGTACTGCCTGGTCCACCGCGCCGGGTCCGCGTCGGCGCTGACCCAGTGGGCGGTACGGGTGCCGGCGTCCATGACGTACGCCAGATGGGTGCGTTGCGGGCGATCGGCGTCGAAGACGTCCGCCACGAGCCCGGCGGCGACCAGCCCGGCCGCGAGGAGAAGGGCCGTGAACGGCGCCGCGAGGACGGCGGCCCGCTTCGGCCGGGTGGCGGGATCGGGCAGGAACGGTTCCCCGACCGGCACCACGATCAGCCCGAACAGTGCCAGCACCAGCGCGCTCACCCCGCCCAGCGCCAGCCCCATTCCGTCGAAGACGTCACGGGCCAGCCCCGGCAGCAGCATCGCGGCCGTGACCGGACCCAGCAGCGCCACAGCCGCCCGCGCCCAGGCCGGGGCGCGGAGCAGGAGCGCGCCCGACCAGCCGGCCGCGCCCGCCAGCGCCGGCAGCGTGAACAGGAAGGACGCCCCGGGAGCGACCTGGCAGCACAGCAGACCCAGCCCGGCGAGCCAGGTCAGCGCCCCGACCGCCAGCGCAGCCGGGCCGAGCCTGCGCCGCAGGAGCAGGTACCAGCCGAGGACGGCCAGCGCGCACAGGACCGCGATCGCCGCCCGGTACGGCAGCGGGCGATGCAGCAGCCCGCCCATCAGGTCGTAGGCGGGCCGCCAGGACACCAGCAGTTCCCACAACCCCTGCGCCAGGGCGGCCGACACCGCCGGCGGCACCACGGCCGATGCCACGGCCACCAGCAGCCGGGCAGTCGTAGTGCGCGGCGATGAGCACGGTGCCGGTCGGGTCCGTTCCCCGCAGCCGGGCCACGATGTTGTCGACCTGGCCGAACGCCGCCAGCCCCGCCGCGGACCAGGCGCCGACCGCGCGCTGGACCTCCACCTGCAGCCCCGCCGCGCGCAGTTGCCCCGCCAGGTAGGTTTGGGCGCGCTTGCTCGCGGGGCTGCCGATGGGCCGCGGTTCGGCGGCGAACCGTTTCAGGTGCACCAGCGCGCGCTCGGCGCTGAACTGCTCGCCCGGGGCGCCGGCCGGCAAGGACTGCATGGTGCTGTCGGTCATGAACGACAGCATGATCACCACGGCCAGGGTGAGCACGGCCGCCAGTCCGGCCGCCAGGCGTCGTCGGACGTGGAGCAATTTTCCGATCATGACGAGGTACGGTAGGACGGGCCGGTCACCGCGTGGAATGAGGCGCTTACCCGTCCGTACCTGTGGTTTTCCGCAGCATCGAAGACGCTGGCCCGGTCGTCATCCGCCGGCGGCCCGCCAGGCCGGGTCGACGATGGTGGTCATGATCTCCTGCCGCTCGTCCAGGTCGCCGAAACCGGAGCGGATCGCGTTGCCGACCAGCCGGTGCAGTTCGGCGACGGTCAGCTGGTGAGCGTCGGCCACGGCGGCCATCTCGCCGCTGACCTTCACTCCGGACATCAGCCGGTTGTCGGTGTTCACCGTGACGTTGAAGCCGAGGCGGAGCATCGGCCCGATGGGATGACGTTCCAGGGAGTCCACGGCCCCGATCTGCACATGGCAGGTTGGCGCCATCTCCAGGCAGATCTGCCGGTCCCGGACATAGCCTGCCAACCGGCCGAGCCGGGGAGCCGGGCCGTCCACATCCGTGATGTCCTGGGCCAGCCGGACGCCGTGCCCGATCCGTTCCGCGCCGTGCTCCAGCGCATCGGAGATGAGCCACAGGGCCGGCTCCTCGCTGGCGTGGACGGTCAGCCGGACCAGCTCCGCACGGACCAGGCCGAGCGCCGCCGCGTGCAGCGAGGCGGGCCAGCCCGTCTCGGCGCCGGCCAGGTCGAACCCGGCGACCCGGGGGTCACGGCGCCGCCGGCGGGCGGCCAGCTCGGCGATCTCCAGCGAGCGGCGCTCGGTCCGCAACGCGCAGATGATCGTGTTGACGACGATCGGGAAGCCACCGGGGGTCGAGGCCTCGGCCATCCCTTCCGCCAGCCCGTCCTGCACGGCTTGCACGACCTCGTCCAGGCGCAGCCCCCGCTCCTGGTGTTGCTCCGGCGCGAACCGCACCTCCGCGTAGACGACGCCGTCGGCGGCCAGGTCGAGAACGGCCTCGCGGGCCACCCGGCGCAGCCCCTCAGCCGTCTGCATGACGGCCGTGGTGTGCTGGAACGTGTCCAGATAGGCCACCAGGTCACGCTGCTCGGCACCGCGGACGAACCATCGGGCCAGCTCATGCTCGTCGGCCGACGGAAGCCGGTGGCCGATGGCATCGGCCAGCTCGATGATCGTCGCAGGCCGTAGCCCGCCGTCGAGGTGATCGTGCAAGACCGCCGTCGGCAGGTCGGGGCGGAGCCCGCCCGTCCGGCGGTCGAACAGAGTGGTGGTCATTCGCCTCATCCCAGCTCGCTGACGGTGATCACGAAGCCCGCGCGATCGGCATTCTCGTGGACGCCGGCCGGCGGCGCACTCACGCGCCTTTCCCGGTAATCCTGTCCACGAACCGCCTGACGAAGGTGGCCCGGTCCACCTCGAACGATGCGTACCCGTGGGCTGGTACCCCAGGGCCGGGCGTCGGAGTCCTGGCCGGGCCGCCGTCCGGCGATCGCCATGCCCCGCGTGCAGAGCCCCCGGGTCTCCTCAGCCGTGATCAACTCGGGATGCGCGACCACACCCCGGGATCCGGTGAGGGGTTGGTTGAGGTCGGGCCTTGTCAGAGCGCAGCCGGGCCAGCCCGGGTGGTTCATGGAGGCCCAGTGTCATTGCACGACTCTGCGTGCCGCGGCGCGCAGAGTCACGGCTCTTTATGACGCCGCGTTGCAGCCCGCGGCGATCAACGCCGCACAGTTCGCGCTGCTGCGCAAGCTGCACACCACCGGTCCGGTGTCGATCCAACGGCTCGCCGAGGCGGTCGAGCTCGAGCGATCGACGGTGGCGCGCAACGTGCGCGTCCTGGAGAAATCAGGGTTCGTCCGCCTCGCCACCACCGCCGCGGATCGGCGGACGACCATGATTCATCTGAGCCCGCCGGGCGCCGAAGCGCTGAAGGCGGCCACGCCGCTCTGGGAGAGCGCGCAACGTCGGATCGAGGAGTCCCTCGGCGTCGAGGGCGCCCTGGCGCTGCGCGAGACCCTGCGGTCCCTGTGACCATCCGCCCACAAGGAGCCTTGTCTTGACCGTCATGCGTACGACATCTGGACCCGGCCTGCCGTCCGGTTTCCCGTTCAGCCTCGCCGCCGCGGCGAACGGCTTCTGCTTCATCAGCGGAATGCCCGCCCTCGGCGCCGACGGCACCTACACGGCCGGCACGTTCACCAGCGAAGCCGATCTGGCCTGGCGTAACGTCACCAACATCGCCGAGGCGGCCGGGTATTCGGCCCGGGACATCGTTTTCGTGCAGTGCGTGCTCGCCGACATCGGCCACTACGGCGAGTTCAACGACTGGTGGCGGCGGAGGTTCGCCGACCCGTCCGTCGCTCCGGCGCGTTTCACCTTCCAGGCCGGCGCGCTGCCGTTCGGCGCGAAGATCGAACTCCAGGCGGTCGCCCACCGTGGCCGGTAGCGCCGCACCCGCCGAGCCGGCGCTCGTAGCCGGACCCGCCGAGGTGACGGGCGCGGACGTCGCCGTCGCCCGAGCCCGGCTGGACGGCCGAGTCCGGCGGACACCGGCGATGCGGATCGAGGCCGGCCAGCTCGGGACCGCCCATCCGGGGTTTTGGGTCAAGCTCGAGTCGCTGCAGGTCACTGGCGCGTTCAAGGCGCGCGGCGCGCTCAACAGCCTGCTCGCCGCCCAGATCCCGCGGGCCGGCGTCTGCGCGGCCAGCGGCGGCAATCACGGCCAGGCCGTCGCCTGGGCGGCCGGCCTGCTCGGCGTACCGGCCACGGTCTTCGTCCCGACGACCTGCCCGGCCATCAAGCTCCGCCGCCTCGCCGGGTACCAGGCCTCGGTAACGGTCACCGGCGCCGTCTACGAGGAGAGCCTCGCCGCCGCCGAGCACTTCGCCGCGCGTACCGGCGCGTCGCTCATCCACCCCTTCGACCACCCCATGACCGTCGCCGGCGCCGGAACGGCGGCCGCCGAATTCATCGAGCAGGTCCCCGATCTGGACACCGTCCTGGCCGCCGTCCTCGACGGCGCCTATCTGCCGGTACGCGATGAGGTCGTAGGGATCCTCAGTTGCGGTGGAAACGTCGACATCACCGCCCTCCCGCTCTAGCGGCGTGCGACCGTGACTAGCCGGGCGGCTCGGCGAGTGCCGCTTCGACGCGGGCCTCCGCCCACGGCCACATCAGGTAGCCGCGCTTGACCGCCAGCACCTGCACGTTAGCCGTCCATGACTGGATGCCGGGGATGGAGGCCAGGGTCCGCGAGGTGAAGTGGTGGATGTCGGCGGTGGTCGGCATGATCACCTCGCACATCAGCGACGCCTGCCCCAGCGTCGCCGTGATGAGCCGGACTCCGCGCTCGGCGTTGAGCCGTTCGGCGACGCTGTCCAGCATGGCCGGTTCGACCGACAGCCAGAAGAGGATCTCCGCCTCGAAACCCAGCGCGGCCGCCGGGATGAAGGTCGCCACGGTCGCGCAGCCCCGTTCGAGCATCGCCTCCAGCCGCCGCCTGGCGGTGCTCTCGCTGATGCCCAGGCCGTCGGCGATCGACTGGAAGCTGGCGCGGCCGTCGACGCGGGTGGCCGCGAGGATGCCGCGGTCGACCTCGTCGAGGTGGCCGGGCTCGCACGACTGCGGCTTCGGCGGTACGGCCAGCGTCTTGTCGGCCTGGTCCAGCAGCTGCAGGCTCCAGTCGTAGGTCACCTTGTAGGTGTGCAGGACCAGGTCGGCGCTGCTGTTGAGCGTGCCCGGGATGTGGTGGACGTAGTCGACGAGCATGGAGTACAGGTCGCGCGCCTTGGGCGCGACGAGCTCGAAGACGATGTCGTGGGCGCCGGTGACGATGGCGACGAACCGGATGTCGGGGTTGCGCGCCAGCAGCCCCGCCACCTGGAGCTGGCTGCCGGGGGCACAACTGACGCGCACCATGAAGACGTGCACCGGCCCATCGTGCTCCAGGTTCGGCAGCACCGCGACGCGGACGGCCCCGGAGGCGAACAACTGCTGGGCACGCCGGGCCACCGTGGTGGTGGAGGTGCCGATCACCTGCGCGATGTCGGTCCAGCTGGCTCTGCCGTTCACGTGCAGTGCCGCGAGGATCCTGCGGTCGAGCTCATCGAGATCATTCATCGGAGGCATCATCGCGCGTTCACCGCCGCGCGGGCACCTTCTGGCTGAGGCGAGTTCACCGGGCGCCGAGCGCCTTGCCCAGGAACGCGCGGACGGTCGCCTCCCACAGCTCGGCCTCCTCGACCTGCGGCGAGTGCCCGGAGTGTTCGAAGACGCGCAGCTCGGCGCCGGGTATCAGCGCGGCGATGGTCTCGCTGCACGAGACGGGGGTGATCCAGTCATGGCGGCCCACGGTGACGAGGGCGGGCGCGGTGATGCCCGGCAGCAGGTGCTTGATGTCGTAGTCCGGCTGGTTGTGGGCGAAGGCGTAGTTGTGCGTGCGGTAGTGGTACGGCGTGGCCTCGGCCCGCGCGCGCACGGCCGCCGGGTCGTAGTCGTGGTCGTACAGCGGCAGGATCTCCAGCCAGCACTCGCGCAGGTCGGCGTCGTCGCGCACGGTCCCCGTCATGATCCGGTCGAGCTTGGCCCGGTCGATGCTGACCCGCGCGGAGGCGGCGGCGTTGCGGGTGGCGAGCTCCTGGTTGGCGTTGTCGGCCGAGGTGTCGCGGAGCACCATGGCGCTGACGCGCGAGGGGTGCCTGGCCGCGTACTCCATCGCGATGAACCCGCCGTAGGAGCCGCCCGCGATCACGATCCGCTCGGCGCTCGCCCACTCGCGCAGCGCCTCGACGTCGGCGACCCACTGCTCATGCGTGTACGGCCCGGCCTCGCCGCTGGCCCCCGAGCCGCGGGCGTCGAAGACCACGACCCGGTAGGCGTCGGCCAGCCGGCCGAAACTGGAACGCGGCTCGGCCAGCGAGCCGAGTCCCGGCGCGCCGTGATGCGCGATGATCGTGTGCTCTCCTTCCCCGAGCACCTCGACGTTGAGCGGGTTGCCGTTGATCTCGACGAACACGTGACTCCTTCAGATGACGACGTCGGACAGCTCGCGCGGGTAGGAGGTGAGCCGGCGCGGCGCGCCCTCGGTGACCAGCACGGTGTCCGAGATGCGGTAACCGGCGTGCCCCGGCACGTAGACTCCGGGCTCGCTGGACAGGATCATGCCGGGGGCCAGCACGGTCGGGTCGCCGTCCTCCAGCCAGGGCGGCTCGTGGAAGCCGAGGCCGATGCCGTGGCCCTGGCGGTGCCTGAGGTAATCGCCCAGCCCGGCGTCCCTGATCACCGACAGGCAGCGGCCGTTGGCCTGCGCGCAGGTGCCGCCCGCGAGCAGCGTCTGGGTGCCGACCTCCTGGGCCTCGCGCACGGTCTCGTAGTAGAGGATCTGCTCGGCGGTGGGCTCGCCGATCACGAAGGTGCGCTCGCTCTCGACGAACCGGCCGCCGACGGCGCAGCCGAGCGAGAGCATGAAGGTCTCACCGCGGCGCAGCCGCTCGCCGCCGGGCAGGCGGTGGGGCTGGGCGGAGTTGGGGCCGCCGTAGACGAGGCCGCCGGTGAGCATGGGCACGACGACGACGTCGGTGTGCTCGGCGTACATGAGGCGGGAGCCGTAGCCGATGACGTGGGCGGCCAGTTCGCTCTCCGCGGGCAGCTCGCCGCCGGCGGCCAGGGCGTCGCGCACCAGCTCCACGCCTGCCGCGATCATCGCGTCGGCGATCCTCGCGGCCTCCTCGTGCAGCACGACCTCCTCGGGCAGTTTGCGCTGCCGTACCGGGCCGAGCACGTCGGCCGGCCGCCAGCGGGTGCCGGGGAAGGCCCGCGCGAGCGCGGCGGCGCGGCCGACGCTCGTGGAGGGCGCGTACGCGGCCGCGCCGGGCGCGGGCACCTGATCGGCCAGCACCTCGAACGGCGGGCGCACGCCGGGGAACTCCGGGTAGACCGCGAGCTCGGCGTGTGCTCCCTGGTCGGCGGCGTACTCCCGCTCCAGGTCGGGCACCAGCAGGACCGTGGGGCCGTCGAGCGGCAGCCAGCAGGCGACGGGCCGCTCGTTCGGGAAGTGCGTGAACCCGGTCAGGTAGGCGACGTCGAGCGGGTCGTCGAGCAGCAGGGCGTCCAGGCCCAGCTCGGCCATGGCGGTCCTGACCCGCTCGCGTGCCGTGTCGTAGAAGGAGAGGGGCAGGCGCTGGGAGAAGCTCATGAGGCGCTCCGGTGGTTGCGCGCGTCGTTGTAGGCCACCGACAGCAGCGTGGTGGACAGGACGAGCAGGAGAATGGCGAGTGAGGGGAAGAGCGTGGTCCACCACGCGGAGGCCAGCGCGCCCGACTGCTGCGCCTTGTGCAGGATGGTCCCCCAGGACCAGCTGTTCGGGTCGCCCAGGCCGAGGAAGGAGAGCCCGGCCTCGGCGAGCACCGCCCGCGAGGTGGTCAGCACCACGGAGACGCCGACCACGGGGACGACCCCGGGCACCAGGTGCTTGCGCACGATCCAGAACGCCGACCCGCCGATCACCTTCGCCGCCGAGACGAACGGCATGGGCACGATCGCCATCGCCGACGAGCGCACCACGCGGGCCACCTCGGGCCAGCTGAACAGCGCGATCACCACGACCAGCGTCCGTACGCTGGGCCCGGCCAGCGCCGCCACCAGGATCATCAGCGGCAGCACGGGCAGCGACAGGGACAGGTCGACCAGCACGCCGAGCGGGGTGTCGAGGCGGCGGAAGTAGGCGGCGCAGATGCCGACCACCAGGCCGATCACGATGGCCAGCACGGAGGCGCTGAGGCCGACCGCCATGCTCACCCTGGTGCCCCAGATGACCTGGGCGAAGACGTCCTGGCCGATGTCGTCGGTGCCGAACCAGTGCTCGGCGGAGGGCGGCTGGAAGGTGTCCTCGCCGTACCCCTCGGGGAAGGGCGCGATGAGCGGCGCGCACAGCGCGATGACCGCCAGCGCGAGCAGGATCGCGGCGCTGGCCAGGCCGAGCGGGTTGCTCCGGAACGCGGTCCAGGTCCGCCGGCGGGGGGTGAGGTCGGTGATGACGGCCGTCATGAGGTGCGCACCCGGGGGTCGAGGATTCCGTAGGCCACGTCGGTCAGCAGGTTCGCGGCCACCACGGCCGCCGCCAGCAGCACGAACGCGCCCTGGAGTACGGGGAAGTCGAGCTGGCCGACCGCCTCGTAGATGGCCCGGCCGATGCCGGGGTAGGCGTAGATCGTCTCGGTCAGCACCGCGCCGCCGACGAGCGTGCCGAGCTGGAGGCCGGCGATGGTGGTGGTCGGCAGCAGCGCGTTGCGCAGGGCGTGCTTCCACACCACCGCGCGCGGTTTGACCCCCTTGGCCTTGGCCAGCGCGACGTAGTCCTCGCCGAGCGCCTCGATGAGCGTCGAGCGCATGGTGAGGACGTAGCCGCCGAGCTGGATCAGGACCAGCGACAGGCAGGGCAGTACCAGATGGTGCAGCATGCTGAGCCAGGCGGCCGGGCCGGTGGCGTCGAGGTCGACGGCGCCGCCGATCGGGAACCAGCCGAGCGTGACGCCCATGACGTACATGAGGAAGATGCCGACGCTCGGCACGAACAACGACTGGGCGGTGATGCCGGTCAGCTGGATGACGCGGTCCACCCAGCCCTTGGCCCGGGTGGCGGCCAGCACGCCCAGCGGGATGCCGAGCACGATCGTCACCAGCATCGCCGAGCCGGTCAGGATCAGCGTCCACGGCAGCCGGTCCATGAGCACGGTGGTGACCGGGATCGACTGCCTGAAGGACATCCCGAGGTTGCCCTGGACGAGCTGGGCCAGGTAGTTGAGGTACTGCACGCCGAGCGGCTGGTCCAGGCCGAAGTCGGCCAGCAGCTTGGCGCGCAGTTCCTCGGTCATGTTCGGGTCGGCCACGGCCAGCACGGGATCGCCGGGCAGCAGGCGCACCAGGAAGAAGGTCACGGTGACCGCGAACCACAGGGTGAGCAGGCCGCGCAGCAGCCGGGTGACGACGAACCGCATCGGGATCAGCTCGCCGGCTTCACTGCGGCCAGCGAGAGCGGGTTGACGATGGACAGCAGTTCGCTGGGCATCGGCTTGAACCCGGTCCACTTGGTGGAGTGGGCGATGTTGAAGGTCTCGACGTACAGGACGTTGTCGTAGACCTGGTCATGGATGATCTTCGCGGCCTCCTGGATGGGCGCCTTGGCCTCCTGCCGGGTCAGCGCGCGCTGGCCCTCGTCGATCAGCTTGTCCAGCTTGGGGTCGCTGACCTGGGCGTAGTTGATGAACCCGCCGGTCTTGAAGGCCAGGCCGAGGTTGGCGGGAGGGTTGTCCATGATCGCCCAGGAGCCGGCGTAGATGTCGAAGTCGCGCTTGAGGGTCTTGTCCAGGTAGGTGTTGCGCTCCAGGCCCTGCAGCTTGATCTCGATCCCGGCCTGCTTGGCCGCGTCCCTGACCATGGGCGCCCAGCGGGCGATGTTCGGGTCGGCCTGGTCGTAGATCATGCTCAGGCTCAGGTTCGTGACCCCGGCCTCCCGCAGGAGCTGCTTGGACTTGGCCGGGTCGAAGGCGTACTCCGACACGCTCGGGTCGGCGTAGTCGGGCTGGGAGGGGGTGAGCACGCTGGAGTTGGCCGACTTGGCGTAGCCCTTGAGCGCGATGTTCCTGATCGCCTCGTAGTCCACGGCGTGGGCCAGCGCCTGACGGACGCGTACGTCGTCCATGGGTTTGCGCTTGGTGTTGTACTGCAGGTGCGCCCAGCCGAGCGAGGGCACCTGCACCAGCTTGAGCTTCGGGTCGTTCTTCAGGTCGGCGGCCGTCGAGGGCGGCAGCACGTTGCCGATCAGGTCGATCTCGCCGTTGCGCAACGCCAGCACCTCGGTGTTGACGTCGGGGAAGACCCGGAAGACGATCTCCTTCACGGTCGGCTGCCCCGGCCCGAAGGGCTCCACGCGCTCCATGATGTAGCGCTGCCCGCGCTCGACCTTGGTCAGCTTGTACGGCCCCGCGCTCACCCAGTCGGCGTCGTTGGCGAACTTCTGCACGCTGGGCGCCTTCTCGAAGACGTGCTTGGGCACGATCGGCAGCCAGAAGCCGACGTTGTCCAGGAAGGTGCCGTCCGGCCGGCTGAGCGTGAACCTGACCTCGGTCGGGGAGACCGCCTCCGCCTTCTCCATGGCGGTGATGAGCCCGGCGACCACGCCGAACTTCTCCTTCTGCACGGCCGTCACGGCGAACACCACGTCGTCGGCGGTGACCGGCTTGCCGTCCGACCACTTCATGTCGTCGCGCAGCTTGACGGTGGCGGTCTTGCCGTCCTCGGAGTAGGACCACTCGGTGGCCAGGTAGGGGATGCGCTTGCCCGCCTCGTCCATCTGCGTCAGGTGCGGGTACATCAGGTTCGTCACCCACGAGTCGGTACGGCTGTTGCCGACCAGCGGGTTGTAGTTGACCACGTCGGCGGTGGTGCCGATGGTCAGGCGGTCACCCGTCGCCGGCGCCTGGGATCCGCCCTGGCCGGTGGAGCCGGGCACGCTGGGGGTGCTGCACGCGGTGAGCAGGGCGATCGCGGCCGCGGCCGCCAGGGGGAATCCACGTCGCATCAGATCCAGACCTCCTCGAGGACGCGCATGACGTTCCCGCCGACCACCTTGGTGATCTCCTCGTCGGAGTAACCGTGGGTGACCAGCCAGCCGATGATGTTCCAGAAGCACTCGGTCGGGTTCTCCAGGCCGTCGACGTACTCGACCTTGGGGTAGGTCGTGCCCGCGTGCGCCTCGTTGATCGACAGGTGCTGGGCGAAGGCGTCGTGCAGTCCGACGTGGTCGCCGAAGAGGGTGTCGGGGCCGAAGGCCACGTGGTCGATGCCGACCAGGTCCACGCAGTAGGTGAAGTGGTCCATGACCGACTCCAGCGAGTGCCTGGGGTGGTCGGGCGAGAGCGTGGTGTGGGGGGCCGCCTCCAGGCCGATGACGCCGCCGCGCTCGGCCGCCGCCTTGATGACCGAGTCCGGCTTCATCCGGTTGGTCGGCCAGACGGAGCGGGCGCCGGCGTGGGTGATGAGGATCGGCTTGGTGGAGTGGCTGATGGTGTCGAGCGAGGTCTGGTCGCCGGAGTGGGAGACGTCGATGGCGATGCCGAGCTTGTTCATGCGGCGCACGGCCCGCTCGCCGAAGGTGGTCAGGCCGCCGTCACGGCGTTCCTTCAGGCCGCTGCCCAGGGTGTTGGCCTCGCTGTAGGCGATGCCCATCTGCCGTACGCCGAAGCCGTACAGCATGTCGATCCGGTCCACCTCGTTCTCGATCATGGTCGCCGCCTCCAGGGCGAGCACCAGGCCCATCCGGCCGCTCTCGTGCGCCTCGCGCACGTGGGCCAGGCGCTCGACCTTGAGGAGGTAGTCCTGGTGGGCGAGGTCGGACAGGCGCATGCCGATGTCCGCCACCACGTCGGTCCACTTCCAGCCGGCCTGGCTGGTGATGCAGCAGGTGCCGTCCATGAGGTTGTCGAACACGACCGTAATGCCGGAGTGGGCCAGACCCTTGTACCCGGTGTGGTGGCGCGCCGTCCGGTTGTAGTCGACGGTCTGGCCGATGTCCTCGGGGAAGACCGAGGGGTGGTCGTGCAGGGAGACGACGAGGCTGTCGGTCAGCAGGCGGCGTACGCGTGTCTCCTGTTCCGCGCTCAGCTCCAGCCCCTGGTAGGCCGGGACGCGGCCGAGTTCGGGCGCGAGGTCGAAGACCCGGTAGTCGGGACCCGCCTCCAGATATTCGTACGAACGGTAGCCGGTGTAGCCCTTTGCCGCTTCTAGCACCCTTTGTCTCCTCTCGGCATTTTTCTTGGAGCTTGCCAGAATCATTCATACAGGTCAATACTGAAGGTGTTTTCAGGCATGAAGCATCAGGGTGATGCAAAGTTCCGTCACTGGATAGGGGAGGCGTTGTGAGCGACACGGTTCTTGAGGTGCGTGACCTCCAGGTCACGTTCACCGCCTCGGGACGCCTGCTCCCCGCGGTGCGCGGCGTCGACCTGGTGATCGAGCGCGGCCAGACCCTCGCCCTGCTGGGCGAGTCCGGATCGGGAAAATCCGTCACGGCCAAGGCGATCATGGGGTTGCTCGACCACCCCGGGGTCCAGGTCGGCTCGCGGGTGGCCCGCCTCGGCGAGCACGACCTGCTGACCATGAGCGCCGAGCGGCGGCGCGCGCTGCGCGGCAACGACATGACGATGGTCTTCCAGGACGCGCTGTCCGCGCTCAACCCCGTCCTGAGCATCGGTGACCAGCTCGGCGAGCTGTTCCGGGTCCACGTCGGCGCCACACGCGCCGAAGCCAGGGCACGCTCGATCGAAATGCTGGAGCTCGTCGGCATCCCCGCCCCCGGCAAGCGGATCGACGACTACCCCCACCAGTTCTCCGGCGGTATGCGCCAGCGCATCCTCATCGCCATGGCCGTCGCCCTCGAACCCGACCTGATCATCGCCGACGAGCCCACCACCGCCCTCGACGTGACCGTCCAGGCGCAGATCCTGGAGCTCATCGAACGGCTGCGCCGCGAGCTCGGCACCGCCGTCCTGCTCATCACCCACGACCTCGGCGTGGCCGCGGAGGTCAGCGACCGCGTCGCGGTCATGTACGCCGGGCGGATCGTGGAGACCGGCGACGTCTACGAGCTGTTCGAACGGCCCGCGCACCCCTACACCCGGGCCCTGCTCGGCGCCATCCCCGACCTTGAACGCCCCGCCAGCGAGCTGCGCGCCATCCCCGGCCAGCCGCCCAGCCCGTCCTCACTGCCCGCCGGCTGCGCCTTCGCCCCCCGCTGCGACCGGGTCACCGCGCTGTGCACCGGGACCCGCCCGGAACTCACCCTCCTGGACGGCGGCTCCGGCCGGGCCGCCGCCTGTCACCACACCAAGGAGCTGCTCGATGTCGGCTGAGCCCGTGCTGCGCGCGGTGAACCTGCACAAGACCTACCGCGGCGGCCTGCTGTCCAAGGGCGGCGCCGTACGCGCGGTGTCGGGGGTGAGCCTGGAGCTGCACGCCGGTGAGACGTTCGGTATCGTCGGCGAGTCGGGATGCGGCAAGTCCACGCTGGCCAGGATGCTCGTCGGGCTGGAGAAGCCCGACAGCGGCGAGGTCACCTTCCGTGGCCGCCCCTTCCCCGCCCGCGACGTGCGGCGCAGCGTCCAGATGGTCTTCCAGGACCCGCTCACCTCGCTCAACCCGCGCATGACCGTCCAGGACCTGGTCGCCGAGCCTCTGCAGGTGCACCGGCTGGCCGGCGGCGCCTCCGGCAGGCGGGCGCGGGTCGGCGAGCTGCTCGACCTCGTCGGCCTGGACCCCGACCGCATGAACCGTTTCCCCCACGAGTTCTCCGGCGGCCAGCGTCAGCGCATCGGCATCGCCCGCGCACTGGCCACAGAGCCCGACGTCATCGTCTGCGACGAGCCGGTCTCCGCGCTCGACATGTCCGTCCAGGCGCAGGTCGTGAACCTCCTCGCCGAGCTCCAGCGCACCCTCGGCGTGGCGCTGGTCTTCATCGCCCACGACCTCGCCGTCGTCAGGCACGTCTCGCACCGCGTCGGCGTGATGTACCTCGGCCGCGTGGCCGAGATCGGGCCCGCCGCCAAGGTGTACGGCACGCCGGCGCACCCCTACACCAGCGCCCTGCTGTCCGCCGCGCCGGTGCCCCGGCCGTCGTTGCGGGGACGTCAGCGCATCATGCTCGGCGGCGACCCGCCCAGCCCGGTCGCGCCGCCGCCCGGATGCCGCTTTCACACCCGCTGCTGGAAGGCCACCGACGAGTGCTCGAGCCGGGAACCCGTCCTGGAACCGGTCGGCGACCACTTCGCCGCCTGCCACCACGCCGCCCGCCCCGCCCAGCCGTACTGACCACGGAGGTCAGCCGACGTGGACGACGGGGCGGCGGTCGGGGTCGGGTTCGGCCTGGCGGAGGACTTCGCGGGTCAGAGGC
The DNA here is from genome assembly GCF_042740095.1 of Nonomuraea sp. NPDC059023. Classification (NCBI taxonomy): domain Bacteria; kingdom Bacillati; phylum Actinomycetota; class Actinomycetes; order Streptosporangiales; family Streptosporangiaceae; genus Nonomuraea; species Nonomuraea sp. NPDC059023. Next base: position 119,063 of record NZ_JBHYIO010000018.1, read on the forward strand.
GGGATGTCGCCGCCGCCGAAGACGAGATAGCGCAGCAGGGCGCCGATGGGGTTGCCTTCGGCGGCCCAGTGGAAGTAGACGTGCGGGGTCTTGCCCGTCTGGTCGCGCAGGTGCAGCAGCAGGGCGGCGATGGAGTTGGCGACGGTGGTGCTGTGCATGCGCAGGATGCGGAAGCCGTGGCGTTCCTCGCCGGTGACGCGGAGTTCCCCGGCGAACTCGGAGGCGTCCGGGACGGTGACCTCCAGGAAGAGGAGTCCCTCGCTGGTGCGCAGGCGGTGCAGTTCCCATGCTTCGCGGGCCTTGTCGACGTACTCCTTGGCGTCCCTGCCATGGGGTTCGTTGGCGATGAGGTAGAGCTCGGCCGCCTCGTTGATGAAGCGGCGGGCCGCGTCGTCCAGGGAGATGCGGGTGACGCGCAGTTCGGTGGAGCGGGTGGCCCGCGAGATGAGGGAGACGACCACGATGGCCAGCACGAACAGCAGGGCGATGACGAGCCCGTCGGGACGTTCGATGATGTTGGCGACGGTGGCGTAGGCGAAGACCAGGGTGACGAAGCCGAAGAACAGGGCGGGCCGGGTACGGCGTGCGGTCCAGGCCGAGAGCGTGACGGCGACGGCCGCGGACAGGATGAGGGCCAGGACGCCGGTGGCGTAGGCGCCGCCCTGGGTCTCGACTTCGGCGTCGAAGACCATGGTGATGACGAACGCTATGGCGGTGAAGACCAGGACCATCGGGCGTGAGGCCCGGGTCCAGTCGGGGGCCATGCCGTACCGGGGGAGATAGCGCGGCACGATGTTGAGCAGGCCCGCCAGCGCGGAGGCTCCGGCGAACCACAGGATGGCGATGGTGGACAGGTCGTAGGCGGTGCCGAACCAGTCGCCCAGGTACAGGTGGGCGAGGTAGGCCAGGGCCCGGCCGTTGGCCGCGCCGCCCTCGGCGAACTCCGCGGGCGGGATGAGCACGGTGGTGGCGAAGCTGGAGGTGATCAGGAAGACGCTCATGATGAGCGCGGCCGTGGTCAGCAGCTTGCGCGCGCCCTTGACCCGCTCGGCGACGTCACCCTTGACCAGCGGCATGACGGCCACGCCGGTCTCGAAGCCGGACAGGCCCAGGGCGAGTTTCGGCATCACGTACAGCGCGACCGCGACCATGGCGAGCGGGCTGGCGTAGTCGGTGCTCAGCGCGTTCTGCCAGCCGGTCACCTTCTCCGGCGCCGTGAGCACATGCTGGACGGCCGAGCCCACCACGACCACGTTGAGCAGCAGGTAGACGGCCACCAGCACGACGGCGATGGAGATCGCCTCACTGAATCCCGCCAGGAACACCCCGCCGAGCGCGGCGATCAGCACCAGCGTGACGGGAACCTGCCAGCTCGCCAGGAACTCCGGCACGAACGGATTGTGCAGGATGTGCGCGGTGGCGTCGGCCGCCGACAGGGTGATGGTGACGATGAAGGCGGTGGCCACGAACCCGAGCAGGAACAGCACCAGCAGCTTGCCGCGCCAGCCCGGCAGGAGCCGCTCCAGCATCGACAGCGACCCGAGCCCGTGCGGGCTCTGCTCGGCCACCGCCCGGTAGGTCGGCAGGGCGCCGAAGAGCGTCAGCGCCACCAGGACGAGCGTCGCGATGGGGCTCAGCGCGCCGGCGGCCAGGGCGGCGATGCCGGGCTGGTAGCCCAGCGTGGAGAAGTAGTCGACGCCGGTCAGGCACATGACCTGCCACCAGGAATGCTGGTGTTCGGGCGTTTCCTCCTCATGGGGTGCGCTGCTCAGCCCTTCGGGGCGTTTGAGCCCCTTCAGCAGCCATTGCCGCATCGTACGCTCCCGGACAGCGCCGGCCACCGGGCCACCTCCACTTTTGCGGCATGTCAGACGAATGCACGCTACTGAGCCCGAAGGTCGATGCCGCGCGATCAAGGCGTCAAGAAAACGTAAATATTGCCCGGCGCGGTCGCGGGTGATGGCTGGTCAGGGCGAGTGGCGGGCGTCGAGACCGTCAACGGCACGAAGGTGGTCGTCGCCGATGAAAGCGATTGCCGCGTACGAGGATCCGGGTTACCTTCTAAGTATCCATACGTTTGGTTGAGACAGTCATCCGAATGGATGATCGTCGGGACGGGGAAGCATGACCTTCCACGTAGCAGTCGTCGGCGCCGGGGTGGGCGGGCTCTGCCTGGCTCAGGGCCTGCACAACGCGGGCGTCGACGTCACCGTGTACGAGCGAGACCGCACACCGGCCAACCGCCTCCAGGGCTACCGGCTGCACATCAACCCCCTCGGCGCCCAGGCGCTGCGCGCGTGCATGTCCCCCGAGTTGTGGCAGGCGTTCCTGGCCACCACCGGCAGGGGCGGGCTCGACTTCGTGTTCATGACCGAGCGGCTGCGGCCGCTGATCAAGCTGGAGGCCGGCGAGCGCGACGCCAACTGGCGCGACCACCACTCGGTCAGCCGGATCACCCTGCGCCAGATCCTCCTCACCGGCCTGGACGAGGTGGTGCGCTTCGGCCGGACGTTCGAGCGCTACGAGCGCGGGGCCGACGGCCGGATCACGCTGCACTTCGCGGACGGCTCCACAGAGACGACCGACGTCCTGGTGGCCGCCGACGGCAGCGGCTCACGGGTGCGGCAGCAGTACCTTCCGCAGGCCGAGCGCATCGACACCGGCATCACCCGCGTCGCCGGCAAGTTCCCGCTCACCGAGGAGACGAAGCGGCTCATCCCCGCCCACCTGTACGAGGGCCTGACCAACATCGTCCCGGCCAGGGGCTACTCGATGTTCTGCGCGCCCCACGACTTCGGCGGCGATCCGGTCGTGCTGCCCGGTGGCATCGGAGCCAGCGAGCGCGAGGGCGCGATGCACGACAACACCAGCAGCTACATCCTGTGGGCCTTCGGCGCGGAAACCCGGCAGTTCCCCGCGGACGCCGCCGAACTGCCGGGCGCCGAGATCCGCGACCTCGTCACCGGTATGATCGGCAACTGGCACCCGGACCTGCTCCGGATGATCGACCTGACCCCGCCGGAGACGGTGTCGCTGCTGCCGATCCGCAGTGCCGTACCGACGGGGCCGTGGGCCGCCACGAACGTCACGCTGCTCGGCGACGCCATCCACACCATGGCCCCGCACCTGGGCCTCGGGGCCAACACCGCGCTGCGCGACGCCCGGCTGCTGTGCCGGGAACTGACCGCCGCGCAGGGGAAGGACGTCGTCGCGGCGATCGCCGCCTATGAGAGACAGATGACCGAGTACGGCTTCGCCGCCGTGCGCGACTCCCTGAAGACGGCCAGGCGGTTCGTCACCAGGAGCCCGCTGGCCCGCCTGGGCTTCCGCACCTTCCTGCGCACCGCCCAGCGGATCCCGATGCTGAAGGAACGCGCCTTCTCCGCCGGAGCCGCCTGAAGCCCCGACCGGAGACCGCGGTGCCGTCAGAGCGGCTTGTCGCCGATGAGCAGGGTGCTGAGCTCGTTCAGCGCGACCGGCCGCCGGACCTCGAAGCCGGCCTCCCTCAACCAGCCGAGGCCCTCGGCGGCCGTGTACTCCGAGGATCCACTGATCATCGCCATGTTGAGGCTCATCAGGAGTCCGAAGGCCGCGTCGCGCCGCTCGTCGTCGATCATGCTGTCGTAGATCAGCAGCGTGCCGCCCGGGGGCAACTGCTCGAACGCCCGGTTCACCAGCGCCCTGCGGCGCTCGTCCACCCAGTCGTGCAGCACGTGGCCGAAGATGTACACCTGGGTGTCGGGCAGGTCGTCGGTGAAGAAGCTGCCCGCCTGGTAGCTGACCCGGTCACGCAGGTCGCTCGCACCGCTCTCCCTCTCGATGAGCTCGTCGAAGAGCGGCTCCAGCGGGGGCAGGTCGAAGGTCACCCCGCGCAGGTGCGGGTGGGCGGCGGCCAGCCGCATGGTGAGCAGTCCCCGGCAGCCGCCGAGGTCGGTGAAGGACTTGACCGTGTCCCACGCGTACTTCTCCGCCAGCGGGCGGCCGAGCAGCACCGCGTAGCCGTCCATCGCGTCGGCGAAGTGGCGGGTGCGCGTGGGGTCGGCGTACAGGCCATCGGTGAAGTCGGCTTCCGACAGCTGCCGCACCAGGCTCTCGCCGGAGCGCAGGAAGCCGGGCAGCTTGCCCCAGGCCGGGTAGAGCCGGCGCTGGTTGTGGGCGAGGAAGCCGCCGATGTACTCGGGCCGGCGCGGGTCGAGGTAGGCCGCGGTCAGGGGGGCCGCGCCGTACGCGGAGCCGTTCCGAACGAGCAGGTCCATCGCGACCAGCGCGTCCAGGTAGTCGCTCGTCAGCTTGGGATGCAGGCCGAACTCGCGCTGGATCTCCACGGCGGTGGCCGGCGCGGCGCAGATGCGGGCGAACAGCCCCAGCTCGATCCCGGCGAACAGGGCCTGCGCCTGGAAGAATCCCGTTGCTGTCCTGACAAGGGGTGTTGCGGACATCCGGCGTCCTTTCTCAACGGTCCAGAGGAAAACGGTCAGGGGTTGAGCCGCAGGGGAAGCGCGTGCAGGGACCGCTGGAAGAAGTCGCGGTGCCAGCGCACCTCGCCGGGATCGCAGGCGAGCGTCATGTTCGGGAACCGGCGCAGCAGCGCGGTGATGGCCACCTGCGCTTCGAGCCTCGCCAGCGGCGCGCCCAGGCAGTGGTGCACACCGTGGCTGAAGGCCAGGTGCGGGTTGGGGTTGCGGGTGATGTCCAGCCGGTGCGGGTCGGGAAACGCCTCCGGGTCGCGGTTGACCGAGTGCACGGGGACGATGATCAGGGAGTGCGCCGGGATCAGGGTTCCGGCGATCTCGATGTCCTCTGTGGCATGGCCTTCGATCACGGCCAGCGAGCTGTCGTAGCGGAGGAACTCCTCCACGGCGGAGCCGATGAGGTCGGGCCGCGCGGCGAGCAGGGCCTGCTGGCCGGGGTTGCGCACCAGCGCGTACATGCCGTTGGTGATCAGGTTCACGGTGGTCAGGAAGCCGGCGAAGATGAGCAGCATCACCGTCGCGACGAGCTCCCGCTCCGAGAGCCGGTTCTCGCCGTCGCGGGCCTCGATCAGCCCCTGGATGAGGTCGTCGCTGGGGGTGCCCCTCCGACGCTCGATCAGGTCGCGCACGTACGCCCCGATGCCGGCCTGCCGCGCCCGGAAGACGTCGACCGGGCTGCCGGTGAACTCCTCCTCCATGAACCAGAAGATGCTCTTCTCGCGCAGGTCGGCGAGGTCATTCGGGGGCAGTCCCAGGAGTTCCCCGATGACCATCATGGGCAGCGGGAAGGAGAAGTCCTCCATGAGCTCCACCTCGCCCGCCGTCTCCATCTTGTCGAGCAGCTCGCCGGTGAACCGCTCCACCTGGGGGCGCAGGAGCTCGATCCGGCGGCGGGTGAACGCCTTCTGCACCAGCTTGCGCAGCCGGGTGTGCTCGGGAGGGTCGGTGCTGACCATGTTGTCGGCGAACGAGCTCTCGGCCTTCTGCCCGTCCTCCCTGACCACGTCGGAGTGGTGCACGGCCTTACTGAAGCGGGGATCGCCGAGCAGCGGGCGGGCGTCCTCGTAGTGCGGGACGAACCACGCCTTCAGCCCGATGGGGGTGTCCAGGTGGTGGACCCGGCCCTGCGCCCGCAACAGCTCATAGAAGGGATACGGGTCGGTCAGGGCCGAATGAGGGATGCCGCCGATCGGCACCGTCACCTCAGGCATCTGTGCTCCTCCGAGGTCTTCTCGAGCGGGTCAGACGACCCAGCGGCCGCGGGTCATCACGGTGCGGCCGGGGATCTCGCCGCGGTGCCGCCAGGCGAGGATGCGCCGGGGCGTGAGGAAGAGATAGACGCAGCCCGGAACCCGGGTGGGGTTCACCGGCAGGTCCGCGAGCACGCCCGGGGCGTCGGGCGGCAGGTCGCGGTGCGCGGTGATCTCCACGGTGCCGTCGATGAGGACGACGTCGGTGGGATCGCCGAGCGCGACGCGGCATTCGGCGCGCCGGCGCAGGTTGTGCACGGTCACGTGCTGCTGGCGCGTGGCCATCACCAGGCGGGCCCCGTCCCACACGCAGCCGAGCGGGACGAGGTGGGCGCCGGACTCGCCGCCGGTCGCCAGCCAGGCGTACCTCGCCGTCTCGAGTTCGCCGAGCACGTCGGCCTTGCGCTGGGCGGGGTCGCGGGGCGGGGCGAGGCCGGCGCCCCGCACACTGCCGGTCGCGGACATGTGAATCCTCTCGGCCGAGATCTGATTTCAGAACGCGGAGACGGCCGCCGCGGCATTTCCCACGAGGGCGAGCACGGCGAATGTCGTCCGGACCATGTTCCATTTGCCCCAGGCGCTTCTCGGGTCTTTCCAGTCGACTGGAATGGCCTGGGGGTCGAGTGATTTCACCCGCCTGTTGATCGGCACGTTCCTGGTCTGTGAAACCGCGCCGACGCCGACCAGGCATACGGCCGAGGCGATGAACAGATTCTGGGTCAGGCTGTTTTCTGTGATAAAGGCCAGACTGATGTCGAGAACCGTGGAGACGCCGACGATGATCGGCATCATGGGGTCGTAGGCGCGGCCAAGCAACTTGTGGGCGGCGACGTAGCGCTCCGGTGTCATCGCCTGCAGGGCCGGCCACACGCCGACGGCGTGGGTGAACAGCACACCGGCGGCGAGCCCGCTGGTGACCAGCACGGCTGCGGTGAGAATGTGGGCCATCACGTATGTCGCTCCTCCCTCTGTCGCCACCCGAAGTATCCGTCCGGCACCTTGAGGCGGACTCGAATATCGGTGGGGGAATGGCGCCGGGCGCCATTTGCCGAAGGGCTTGAGCAGGCTTCGAGTATTCCTCTAGCCGGCGCGGTCATGCTGCTTCAAGCAGAGTCCGCCTGAAGGGGAGGCTTCGACATGACGATTACTCGGGCAGCCAAGATCGTAGCCAGTGAGATCACACCCAATCGGCGGCGTGGCGGTGAAATTCGCGTTCTGCTCGGCCCCGCGACCGTGGGCGCGACGTCCGGATTCATGGGAATGCTCACGCTGGAACCGGGGGAGTTCGTGTCCGAGCATTACCACCCTTACTCGGAGGAGTTCCTTTGTCTCGTCCGGGGCGACCTGACCGTCGTGGTGGACGGAACACCGGTCCGGCTCGGTCCGGGCGAGGCGCTCCACATTCCCATCGACGTCCGGCACCGGGTCGAGAACACCGGCGACGCGCAGGCCATGGTCGTCTTCCACCTCGGCCCGCTCGCGCCGCGGCCGGACCTCGGCCACGTCGACACCGAGCCGCTGCCCAGCCCCGCCGAGCCCTCGCTCAACGTGGGGGAGAAGAGATGAACCGCAGGCGGGTGGCCCTCACCGGCATCGGTGTCGTGGCTCCTGGCGGCACGGGCCGCAAGGCGTTCTGGGAACTGCTGACGGCCGGCCGTACCGCGACGCGGAGGATCTCGATGTTCGACGCCGGGGCGTTCCGGTCGCGCATCGCGGCCGAATGCGACTTCGACCCGGCCGCGGAGGGGCTCAGCGCGCGCGAGATCCGCCGCATGGACCGCGCCGCGCAGTTCGCGGTCGTCTCCACGCGGGAGGCGCTGGCCGACAGCGGCCTCGGCTTTTCCGACCTGGAGCCGGCGCGCACCGGTGTGACCCTGGGCAGCGCGGTCGGGTGCACGATGAGCCTCGAAGAGGAGTACGTGGTCGTCAGCGACTCCGGCCGCGGCTGGCTCGTCGACTCCTCCTACGGCGTCCCGCACCTGTACGGGCACCTGGTGCCGAGCTCGCTGGCCGCCGAGGTCGCCTGGGCGTGCGGCGCGGAGGGCCAGGTCACGCTCATCTCGACCGGCTGCACCTCGGGGCTCGACGCCGTCGGGTACGGGGCGCGGCTGGTCGCCGAGGGCTCGGCGGACGTCGTACTGGCAGGTGCGACCGACGCCCCGATCTCGCCCATCACCGTGGCCTGCTTCGACGCGATCAAGGCGACCTCGCCCAGGAACGACGACCCGGCCCATGCCTCCCGCCCGTTCGACCGCGAGCGTAACGGCTTCGTGCTGGGCGAGGGCGCGGCCGTGTTCGTGCTGGAGGACCTGGAACGCGCCCGGCGCCGCGAGGCTCACGTCTACTGCGAGATCGCCGGGTACGCCACGCGCGGCAACGCGTACCACATGACCGGGTTGAAGCCGGACGGCCGGGAGATGGCGGAGGCCATCCGGGTCGCCCTCGACCAGGCCAGGCTGAACCCGGACGCCGTCGGCTACATCAACGCCCACGGCTCCGGCACCAAGCAGAACGACCGGCACGAGACGGCGGCGTTCAAGCGCGGCCTGGGCGAGCACGCCTACCGGACCCCGGTCAGCTCGATCAAGTCGATGGTCGGGCACTCGCTCGGCGCGATCGGGGCCATCGAGGTGGCCGCCAGCGCGCTGGCGATCGAGCACGGCACGGTGCCGCCGACGGCCAACCTCGAAACGCCGGACCCGGAGTGCGACCTCGACTACGTGCCCCACGTGGCGCGCGAGCAGCCCGTCGACGTGGTGCTCAGTGTGGGCAGCGGCTTCGGCGGCTTCCAGACGGCGATGGTGCTGACCGCGCCGGGACTGGAGGTCGCATGACGAGCGCCCCCGTGATCACCGGGATCGGTGTCGTCGCCCCCACCGGTCTCGGCGCGGAGGCGCACTGGTCCGCCACGCTGAGCGGGACGAGGGCGATCGGCACGATCAGGCGATTCGAGAGCGGTTCCTACCCGGTGCGCGTGGCCGGGGAGATCGGGAACTTCGTCGCGGCCGGCCACGTGCCCGGCCGGTTGATCCCGCAGACCGACCACTGGACCCACCTGGCGCTGGTGGCCACCGACATGGCGCTCGCCGACGCGGGCGTGGACCCGTCGGCCCTGCCCGAGTACGAGATGGGCGTGGTCACGGCGAGTTCGGCGGGCGGGGTGGAGTTCGGCCAGCGCGAGATCCAGGAGCTGTGGAGCAAGGGCCCGAGGCACGTGGGCGCCTACCAGTCGATCGCCTGGTTCTACGCGGCGACCACCGGCCAGATCTCGATCCGGCACGGCATGCGCGGCCCGTGCGGGGTCGTGGTCGCCGAGCAGGCCGGCGGCCTGGAGTCGCTCGCGCAGGCCCGGCGGCTGCTGGAGGACGGCGCCCGCCTGGTCGTGAGCGGCGGCACCGAGGCCCCGTTCAGCCCGTACGGCCTGACCTGCCAGATCGCCAACGGCCTGATGAGCACCCAGGGCGATCCCGCGCTCGCCTACCGGCCCTTCGACACCGGCGCCAACGGCTACGTGGCCGGCGAGGGCGGAGCCATCCTCATCGTCGAGGACGCCGCGAGCGCCCGGGCGCGCGGAGCGGAGAAGGTCTACGGCGTGATCGCCGGCCACGCCGCCACGTTCGATCCGGCCCCGTGCACCGGACGCCCGCCCGGACTGCGCCGGGCCGTCGAGCTGGCACTCGCCGAGGCGGGCCTGACGCCGGGGGACGTCGACGTGGTCTTCGCCGACGCCGCGGGCACCCCGGAGCTCGACCGGGCCGAGGCCGGGGTGATCGCGGCCGTCTTCGGCGCGCACGGGGTGCCGGTGACGGCGCCCAAGACCATGACCGGCCGGATGTACGCGGGCGGGCCGTCCCTGGACGTGGCCACCGCGCTGCTGGCCATGCGCGACTCGGTGCTGCCGCCGACGGTCGGCGTGGCCGAGCTCGTCCCGGACTACGAGATCGACCTGGTCAGGGACGAACCCCGTCCCTGCCGGGTGCGCTCCGCGCTGATCATCGCCCGCGGGTACGGCGGGTTCAACGCCGCGCTCGTGCTGCGCGCACCCAACAGCTCCGCGACAGGAGGAGACCGATGAAAGAACTCACGCTCGACGACCTGCGATCCCTGATGCGGCTCAGCGCCGGTGAGGACGAGTCGATCGACCTCGACGGCGACATCATCGACACCACGTTCAAGGACCTCGCCTACGACTCCCTGGCCGTGCTCGAAATGGCCAGCCGCGTGGAGCGGGACTGGGGCGTGATCGTGCCGGACGAGGTGGCGGCCACGCTGGAGACGCCGCGCGCGGTCCTCGACTACGTCAACGAGCGGGCGGCGGTGAACTAGCGATGGCCGGGGGACACACCGAGAACGCGATCGTGATCGCGGCTCCGATGGAGCTGGTCTGGACCATGACCAACGACGTCGAGTCGTGGCCGGACCTCTTCAGCGAGTACGCGAAGGCCGAGGTCCTGCACCGCGAGGGCGACATGGTCCGCTTCCGCCTCACCATGCATCCCGACAAGGACGGCAACGCCTGGTCGTGGGTGTCGGAGCGTACCGCCAACGCCAGGACGCGCACGGTGCAGGCGCACCGCACCGAGCTGGGCTGGTTCGAGTACATGCACCTGCACTGGGAGTACGCGGAGGTGCCCGGCGGCGTGGAGATGCGCTGGATCCAGGACTTCCGCATGAGGCCGGACTCCCCGGTGAACCTGGAGCAGATGACCGACCGGATCAACGGCAGCTCGCCCGGCCAGATGAAACTGATCAAGGAGAAGGTCGAGCGGGCGGCGCAGCGGGCCGGGAAGCCGTGAGCCGGCCATGACCGAGGTGGCGCTACCGCTGGCCCTGCTGGCCAACGGCCTTTCCGCGGGCGTGCTGATGGCCACCGTGCTGGGGGTCGTGCCGTTCTACATGACGCTCACGGCCGGCGACTACGTCAGGGCCCACGCGTTCGCCGTCGGGCGCTACGACCCGTTCCAGCCCGCCTGCCTGATGGTCACCGTCCTGGCCGACGTGCTCGTCGCGGCGGCGGAGCCGCGCCCGGCGGGGCGGCTGCTGTGCGCGGCCGCCGCCCTGGCGGCCGGCTCGGTGGTGGCCGTCTCGCTCACCCGGAACGTTCCGATGAACCGCTGGGTCAAGGCGCAGGATCCGGACGCGCTGCCGCCCGGCTGGGACCTGGACGCCTTCCGCCGCCGGTGGGCGCGGTGGAACAGGACCCGGACAGGGCTGGCCGTACTCGCTCTCACGCTGAACACCGGAGCCGCAGTCGCGCTGCTCTGAACCGCGAACCCAGAGGAGAACCATCATGAGCTTTCGGCTTGAGGGCAAGAACGTCCTGGTCACCGGAGGCACGAGAGGGATCGGCCGCTCGGTCGTGCTCAGCCTGGCCCAGGAGGGCTGCAACGTCGTCGCCTGCTACCGCGCCGACAACGAGGCGGCGGCGCGGCTGGAGAAAGACCTGTCCGCCACACCGGGCAAGCACGGCGTCGTCCAGGCCGACGTGGGCAAGGCGGACGAGGTCGTCAGGCTGATCGACGAATGCCGTACGCGGCTCGGCACGCTGGACGTCGTCGTGCACAACGCCGGCGCCATCAGCCACATCCCGTTCGCCCAGCTCGAACTGGACGAGTGGCAGCGGGTGCTGAACACCAACCTCACCGGCATGTACCTCGTGATACGCGGCGCGCTGCCGCTGATGTCGGAGGGCGGCTCCGTGGTCGCGATCGGCTCCAAGGCGGCGATGGCCGGCGTGCCCCTGCGTACGCACTACACGGCCTCGAAGGCGGGAGTCCTCGGCCTGGCCAGATCGCTGTGCAAGGAACTCGGCCCGCGCGGGATCAGGATCAACGTGATCGCCCCCGGGATCATCTCCACCCACGCCGCGGAGGGCCTCAGCCCTGAGCAGGAGCAGCGCTACCGTGCCATGACCGCGCTCGGCCGGCTCGGCGAGCCGGAGGAGATCGCCGACGTCGTGCTGTTCCTGGCGAGCGACCGCTCCCGCTACATGTCCGGCGAGACCGTCCACGTCGACGGAGGGATCTGAGATGGGCGACAAGGCGCAGGTGTTCCGGGTGATGCTGAGAATGCAGATCCTCCCGGGCAAGGAGAAGGACTTCGAGCGGGTCTGGTACTCCGTCGCGGACGTGGTCGGCGGCAATCCGGCCAACGTCGGCCAGTGGCTGTCGAAGAGCGCCGAGGAAGAGGGCGTCTACTACATCATGAGCGACTGGGCCGGCGAGGCCGCGTTCCGCGTGTTCGAGAAGAGCGACGCGCACGTCGAGCACCGCGAGAAGCTGCACCCCTACCGCTCGCACGGCACGATGACGACCCTGCACGTGGTGTACGACCTCGGCCGCGATCGCTCGGAGGCGGGCCGGTGAGCGGCGCGGTCCGCGTCCTGGTCTACTACGCGGCCGCCGCCGGCGACGAAGGCTCTGTGATCGACGCCTACCGGCGGGTCAGCCTGGGGATGCGCGGCACCGGGGGGCTGCTGAGCAGCCAGCTCCTGCAGTCGGCGCGGGAGCCGAGCGAGTTCGCCGTGCTCAGCGAGTGGACGAGCCTGTCGCAGTTCACCGCCTGGGAGCAGGGCACGTGGCACAAGGGGCAGACGTCCGCGCTCCGGTCGTACCACGACAGCGGCAAAGGCTACGGGATCTATGAAGTCGTGGACCAGTTCTGAAGGACGGCCGGGCCCCGGGGACCCGCGGCGGATCATGCACGCGGTGGGGCGGCACGTATGGGCCGGTTTGCAGGCGATCGGGCGGACGAACTTCGCCGACGGGTGGTCGAGCGAGGAAAAGGAGGAGCGACGATGACCATCACTTTTCCCCCCACGGCCGAAGCCGCCGAATGGATCCGCTGCGCGCGGTGCGGGGAGATCGTGTACGGCAAGCGGTTCACCCGCGATCTCGGCGTGTGCCCGGGGTGCGCGTCGCACACCCGGCTCACCGCCCGGCAGCGGATCGAGCAGATCTTCGACGACGGATCGGTGCGGGCGATCGAGGCGCCGCCGACCCTCGAAGACCCGCTCGGGTTCGTCGACAGCCGGCCGTATCCCGACCGGCTGCGCGAGGCGCGCGCGAAGACCGGGATGGACGAGGCCGTGCTGTGCGTGCGCGGCACGATCGAGGGCCACGCGGCCGTCGCCGCCGCCATGGACTTCCGGTTCATGGGCGGCAGCCTCGGCGTCGGCGTGGGAGCGCGCATCGTCGCCGCGGCCGAGGTCGCGCTGGTGGAGCAGGTGCCGTTCCTGCTGGTGACGGCCTCGGGCGGCGCGCGTATGCAGGAGGGCGCGCTGTCGCTCATGCAGATGGCCAGGACCAGCCAGGCCCTGGCCGAGCTCGACGAGGCCGGGATTCTGACCATCGCGGTGATCACCGATCCGACCTACGGCGGGGTGGCCGCGTCCTTCGCGACGCTTCCCGACGTCATCCTCTCCGAGCCGGGCGCCCACATCGGGTTCGCCGGCCCGCGCGTGATCGAGCAGACGATCGGCCAGGAACTGCCCAGCGGATTCCAGACCGCGGAGTTCCTGCGCGCGAAAGGGCTCATCGACGACGTACGGCCCCGCGCCGCGCTGCGATCCACGCTCGCCCGCCTCTGCTCCCTGCGGAAGCCGGCCGAGCGCGCGCCCGCCGCCGAGCCGGTCCAGCTCGTCTTCCAGCCGGAACGGCTGCCGGTCAGAGACGGCTGGACGGCCGTTCAGCTCGCCCGGCACGCCGACCGGCCCACGACGCTCGACTACGCCGGCTACATGCTGGAGGAGTTCTTGGAACTGCACGGTGACCGGCTGAGCGGTGACTGCCCGGCGGTCGTCGGCGGGCTCGCCCGGCTCGGCGGCAGGCCGATCGTCTTCATCGGCCACCAGAAGGGCCACACCACCAGGGAGCGTGTCGAGCGCAACTTCGGCATGCCCACGCCGGCCGGATACCGCAAGGCGGCCCGGTTGATGCGGCTGGCCGCCAAGCTGGGACATCCGATTCTCACGCTGGTCGACACGCCCGGGGCGTACCCCGGAATCGAGGCGGAGGAGGAGGGCCAGGCGTGGGCGATCGCCGAGAACCTGCGCCTGATGTCGGCGCTGCCCGTGCCGGTCGTCACCGTCGTCACCGGGGAGGGCGGCAGCGGAGGGGCGCTCGCGCTCGGCGTCGCCAACCGTGTCCTGGCGCTGTCCAACGCCGTGTACTCGGTGATCAGCCCCGAGGGGTGCGCGTCCATTCTGTGGAAGAGCCCGGCGGCCGCGCCGCTGGCCGCCGAGGCGCTCCGCCTGGACGCCCGCGAGTTGCTGCGGCACCGGATCGTCGACGGCGTGATCCCCGAGCCGGGGGAGGGCGCCCACGCGGACCCGGCGGCGACCGCGCGACTGCTGGCGGCGGCGGTGTCCGAGGCGTTCGAGGATCTGGCCATCCATGAGCCGCGCAAGCTGATCGCGGAGCGCCGCCAGCGGTTCCGCCAGTACGACGCGAGGCCACGATGAGCGCGGCGGACCCGATGGAACGGGCGCTGATCGCCGAGCTGTGCCACCACGCCGCCGAGCTCATCGCCGTCGGCGGTGGCATGCGCAGAGTGCGGCTGCGGTCCGGCGACACGGTCGTCGAGCTGGAACGGCCGGAGGCCGCCGGGGCTCCGGCACCCGCCCCGGCTCCGGCGCCCGGCGCACCCGACGAGGTGCATCCGGCGCCCGGCGGACCCGGCGTGCACCACGTGTGCGCGCCGATGGTGGGCACCTTCTACCTGGCGCCCGAGCCCGGGGCCGCGCCGTTCGCCGGTATCGGCGACATGGTCGAGAAGGGGCAGCAGATCGGAATCCTCGAGGCCATGAAGCTCATGAATCCCATCGAGGCCGACACCTCCGGCCGGCTCGTCGACATCCTCGTGCCCGACGGCACGCCGGTCGAGTACGGGCAGAAGCTGTTCGCCGTCGCCCCGCTCGCCACCTCGTGAAGGACGACCGCGCGCCTGGAGGCTCCATGTTCTCGTCGGTCCTCATCGCCAACCGGGGCGAGATAGCGCTGCGCATCGCCCGGAGCTGCCGCGAGCTCGGCCTCCGCGTCATCATGATCCACTCGACGGCGGACCGCGACTCGCCCGCGCTGCGGCTGGCCGACCAGCGGGTGCAGATCGGACCGGCGATGGCCAAGCGCAGCTACCTCTACCCGCCCGCGATCCTGGAGGCGGCGCTGAGCACGGGGGCGCAGGCCGTCCACCCCGGCTACGGCTTCCTGTCCGAGGACGCCGACTTCGCCGAGATGTGCGCGTCGAAGGGGCTGGCCTTCATCGGCCCGTCACCGGTGGTGATCGCCTCCCTGGGGGACAAGACACAGGCGCGCAACCTCGCCGCCGCCGCGGGGCTGCCCGTCCTTCCCGGTAGCCCGCGCCCGCTCCACAGCGGGCCGGAGGCCAAGGAGGTCGCCGACACGATCGGATACCCCGTCATCATCAAGGCCGTGGCCGGCGGCGGCGGCCGCGGCATGGCGGTGGTCGGCGACGCGCGGGACTTCCCGCGGGCGTTCGCCGAGACGAGGGCGAACGCCCAGGCGGTGTTCGGCGACGCGCGGGTCTTCGTCGAGAAGTACGTCGAGCACGCCCGCCACATCGAGGTCCAGGTTCTGGGCGACCTCCACGGCGGCCTCGTGAGCCTGGGCGAGCGCGACTGCACCGTCCAGCGGCGCAGGCAGAAGCTGATCGAGGAGTCCCCGGCGCCCGGACTGGCGGCCGGGCTCGCCGGGCGCATCCGGGAGGCCGCGCTCGCCCTGGCACGGCGCGTGGGCTACGTGAGCGCAGGGACGTTCGAGTTCCTGGTCGACGACGCGGGCGGGTACTTCTTCATCGAGGCCAACTGCCGGGTCCAGGTCGAGCACCCCGTGACCGAGATGGTCACCGGGGTCGACGTCGTCAGGGAGCAACTGCTGATCGCCGCCGGCCGCCCGCTCTCCCTCCGCCAGGAGGACGTGGTGCCGCGCGGCGTGGCGATCGAGTGCCGGGTGAACACCGAGGACCCGGGGCGGGGGTTCCTCCCGACGCCGGGCGTCGTCGAGCGCTTCGTGCCGCCCGGGGGACCGTTCACCCGGGTCGACACCCACGGCGCCGACGGCGTCACGATCGGCGCCGAGTACGACTCCCTCCTGGCCAAGGTCATCGTGTGGGCGCCCGATCGTGACCAGGCGATCGCCCGGATGGCGCGTGCGCTGAGCGAGTTCCAGGTCACGGGGCGCGGCATCCGCACGACGATCGGCTTCCTCCAGGACGTGCTGGCGGATCCGCGCTTTCGTGACGCCCGGCACACCACGGCGCTCGCCGACCTCATGGTGGCCATGAGGTCGTGAGCTCACAGGACGCAGTCGGCCTTTCGCGTGGACGCCGGCCCGTGCCGCCCGGACAGCGGGCCGTGGCCTAGGCCGGGTACATGGCCGGTGGCCAGCACCGTCCGCTGCAGCTCCTGCATCTCCGAGCCGGGCTCAAGGCCCAGTTCCTCGCGCAGGATGTAGCGAAGCCGGTGATAGACCTCCAGCGCCTCATGCCGCCGGCTGGCCAGCGAGAGCGCCTCCATCAGCCGCAGATGGAACCACTCGTCGAGCGGGTGGACCGCGGTGAGCTGTTTGAGCTCGGCGATCACCTCGTGGTGCCGGCCCATCCGCAGCCAAGCCTCGATCTTGAGCTTGGTGGCGTGTACGCGCAGCTCCTCCAGCCGGGTCGTGTAGATCGCCAGCCGGGGCCCGGTGACCACGTCCGCGAGCGCCGATCCGTGCCAGAGGCCGAGGGCCTGGCACAGCGCCGCCGAGGCGGGTTCGAGCTTGTTCGTCTTGAGGTGCTGCCGTGCGGCGTGGACGAGCCGTTCGAAGCGGACGGCGTCCAGCAGGTCGTCCTCGACGGCCAGCAGGTACGCGCCGTGTTTGGTGACGAGCCGCGGCCCGTCGGCCTCCCGGTCGCCCCGCGACAGCAGTTTGCGCAGTTGGTAGACGTAGGTCTGCAGGGTGGTGGGCGCGCTCACCGGCGGGTGCCCCTCCCAGAGTTCCTGGACCAGCGCGTCGGTCGGCATGACCTCGTTCGCCGAGGACAGCAGGAGCGCGAGCACGGTCCGCTGCTTCGGCGCGCTCGGGGTCAACCGCCGCGTACCTTCCAGTACCTCCAGGGTTCCGAGCACTTGAAAGCGCATGTCGCATCGTTTCCTCACGTAGCGGCGTCGGCACGATCGGGGTTCTGCCTACCGGGGAGTGCGGTCCCTTCACCCTTTGTAGTCGATGCTGGTAAACTGCCGCTTTCGTCTTTCTTTCGCGCATTATTTGGCGTGAGGTCAGGACACCGCCGAGGATACGGCCACCGCGTCCGAGGGCGACATCGCGGCCGCGAGCCGCCGCCTGGCGACGGCGAACCCCACGGCCGTCACGAGCGCGAGTACGGCGAGCCCGAGAAAATACCCGGGCTGCGGATCCCCACCGGAGACCACCCGGCCGAGCAGGCTGCCGAGCCCGCCACCGACACCCGCGAACATCCAGTAGAGCGCCATGGTACGGCCGGCGAACGCGGAAGGGGCCAGGTCCACGGTCGCGCTCATGACCGTCGGCCCGAGGATCACCTCCCCGACCGCCAGCGTGAGCAGCACGAACAGCAGCCACACGGGCGAGACGGCCGGCCCGCCCGCCGCCAGCACGGCCGCCACGCTGATCGCGGTGAAGCCGACCGCCGCCAGCCCGTGCCCGAAAGCGATCTTGTCCACCACGCCGACGCGCCCGCCTCCGCGGGTCCAGAACCAGGCCGCGACGGGCGCGGTCACGAGGATGAACAAGGGGATGGCCGCCTGGAACCAGCTCGCCGGGATCAGGAAGCCGCCCACCTCGCGCGCGGTGTGCCGCTGCGCGAACAGGCTGAGCGTCGAGCCGGCCTGGATGACGAACATCCAGAAGAGCGCCACCGCGAGCAGCATCCACCGGAACGCCGACAACCGGCGGTTCTCGGCCCGGCTGAGCCGCGCCCGCCGGCGCAGGATCGCGAGGTAGGCGAACGGCGCGAGCAGGGTGACGAGCCCGACGAGCGCGATCCCGTGGGTGATCGCGAAGCCGCCCGACAGGACGGCCGCCGCGAGCAGCACGCCGATGACGCCGCCGGTCACCGCCACCCGGACCGCCACGGTGCGCAGCTCGGCCCGGCTCGCCCGCTGCGCCGGGACGCTGCCGATCCCGCCGAACCTCCGTGAGCCGGCGGCGTACTGGATCACCCCTAACGTCATGCCGAGCCCGGCGGCCCCGAATCCGAGGTGCCAGTCCATGCGCTCGCCCAGGAAACCGGTGACCAGGGGCGCGAGCAGCGCGCTGATCTGGATGCCGACGTAGAAGACGACGAGCGCGGCCTCGCGCCGGTTGCTCTCGTGGGGGCCGTAGAACCGCCCCAGCAGCGCCAGCATGTTGGGCTTCAGCAGCCCGGTGCCCACGGCGATCGTCACCAGCCCGAGGTAGGCGGTGGGCCGGACCGGCAGCATCAGCAGGTAGTGGCCCAGCGCGATGACGATCCCGCCGTACAGCGTCGCGCGGTGCTCGCCCAGGACCCGGTCGCCGAGCCAGCCGCCGGGCAGGGACAGCACGAAGATCAGGCCCACGTAGGCGCCGTACAGGGCGACCGCGGTCGAGTGCGGCAGGCCCAGCCCGCCCTCCCTCGCGGGGGCGACCGCGAACAAGATCAAGATCGCCTGCATCCCGAAGAAGCTGAACCTCTCCCACATGTCGGTCAGGAACAGCGTGACGATCCAGCGCGGCCTTTCGCGCGGCTTCGGGGTGCTGGAAGGGGGGTACATGCCGCCTCCAAAGCTTGCGGACACCTGCCATGCTCGTGGCCGCGACTAGAGGGCAGGTCGAAGGGCGGTCGAGGTCCTCGAGGTGGATTCGAGCCCCGTGCTAGCCCGCCGATGCAGACTGACGGCCAGATCGTTGTCTGGTTTCCGTTCCCCGCTTCCGCCCGACGCGCGGCCGAGGGCCGTCAGCGAAACGCCGAGGAGAAACCGCATGGAACGCATCCTGGTCGTCGCGCGCATCCGGCCCTCCGCCGAGGCGGACGTCGCCCGGTTATTCGCCGAATCAGACCAAACCGACCTGCCCCGGCTCGGCGGCGCCGTGAGCCGCAGCCTCTTCTCCTTCCACGGCCTGTACTTCCAGCTCATGGAGGTACGCGAGAACGCCCAGCACACGATGAGCCAGATCCGCCGGCACCCGGAGTTCCGGCGGCTGAGCGAGCGGCTCACGGAGTTCATCGAGCCGTACGACCCGCAGACCTGGCGCTCTCCGCGGGATGCGATGGCCAGGGAGTTCTACCGATGGGAGGCCGAGCCGGGAGGCTCTCCCGTCCACCTCGTCGACGACAGGGAGGGACGATGAACGCCGGCAAGAAATCCATCACCCGCGAGTCGCTGCTCGGCATGATGCAGGCGTACAAGACGACGAGCCTGCTCAGGACGGGCGTCTCGATGGGCGTGTTCGACTGCCTGGAGGAGGGGCCGGCCGACGCCGAGACCGTGGCGGGCCGCCTGGGCAGCGACGTGCGCGGCATGCGCATCCTGCTGAACGCCCTCGCCGCCGTCGGCCTGGCCGAGGAGAACGACGGCCGCTTCGCCCTGCTCGCCGGAGCCGAGCAGTTCCTGGTGAGCAAGAGCCCGGCGTACTTCGGCGACATGGTCCACGTCATGGCCAGCGACTGGGAGTGGGACGCGCTCAAGCGGCTGGACCAGGCCGTACGCCACGGCGGGACCGTCATGGAGGTCCACGCCGAAACCCCCGGCTACGCGTACTGGGAGGACTTCGCGTCCTACGCGGTCGCGGTGGCCCGCCCCACGGCCCGGGTCGTCGCCGACGCGCTGGAGCCCTGGGCGGTCGGGCGGGACAGCCTCGACGTGCTGGACGTGGCCTGCGGCCACGGCATGTACGGACTGACGCTGACCCAGCGCAACCCGCACGCGCGGATGTGGGCGCTCGACTGGCCCAACGTGCTCCCGCTGACCGAGCAGCACGCCGAGCGCATGGGGGTACGCGAGCGCGTCCACCGGCTGCCGGGCGACATGTTCGAGGTGCCGCTCGGCGGGCCGTACGACGTGGTCCTGGTCACGAACGTGCTGCACCACTTCTCCGAGGAGCGCGCGGGAGAGCTGCTGCGCAGGCTCGCCCCGGCGGTCAAGCCCGACGGCAAGATCGTGCTGGTCGGCTTCACCCTGGACGCGCCGCCCGCCGAGGACCCGGCCCCGCACCTGTTCTCGATCCTGATGCTGACCTGGACGTTCGAAGGCGAGGTGCACACCGTCCAGTCCTACACGCGGATGCTGGCCGCGGCCGGGTTCACCAACGGCCGCCGGCACGAGGTCCCCGGCCTGGCCTTCCGGGTCCTGGTGGCGGACAAGACAGCCGGTTAGGCCAGTTGCTGGACGCGCCGGCCGTACGTCTGGGTGAGGCCGGTGTAGATCTCCTCGAACCTGGCGAGCGAGCGCAGATGGTCGTGGGTGACCGCGACGGCGCGGGCGATCCCGCCCATCGTCGCCGCCAGTTCGGAGTCGGTCAGCACCCGCGTGAGGAGGCGGGCGAACACCGGTACCTCGCCGGTGCGGTAGAGATATCCGGTCTTGCCCTGCTGGACGAGGTGCGTGAGCGCGTTCGCCTCGGCCGCGACGACCGGCAGGCCGCTGGCCATCGCCTCAAGAGTGGCGACGCTCTCGAGGCCGGAGACGTTCGGCATGGCGAACACGTCGGCAGAGGCGTAGGCGAGGTGCAGGTCGTCCTCCGCGACGTGCCCGAGGAAGTGGGTGCGGCGGCCGACGCCGAGCGAGTCCGCCAGCCGCGTCAGCTGCGGTCGCTCGGGTCCGGCGCCCACCAGGACGACCTGCGCGTCCGCCTGCCGGCACACGTACCGGAGGGCGCGGAGCAGGTCGTCGAGCCGCTTCTCCGCGTCCAGCGGGCCGACGAACAAGGCGGTCTCCCGGTCGGGCAGGCCGAGTTTCGCGCGCGCCCACGTCTTCGGCTCCTCCCTCGGCCGGAACCGGCTCAGGTCGACGCCGCACGGCACCGCCTCGACCGGCCGGGTGAGGCCCTTGTCGGCGAGCAGTTCCGCGGCGCCCCGGGTGGGGACCGCGACGTGGTCCGCGCGCCCGAACACCCGGGCGAGATCGCGCCAGGCCAGGGCCCCCACGAGATCGTCCACCGCGCTGCTCGCCACGGACCCCCGCCCCGCCGGCGACGGCGCGCGGGGCGGCGGGTGGATCGGCGGCGTGACATGGGTGGTGGCCACCACGGGCACGCACAACTGGCGGGCCGCGTTGATCAGCGTGCGCCCGACCAGGAAGTGGCTGTGCACGTGGACCACGTCGGGGGCGATCCGCCGCAGCAACTTCGTGAGCGTGCCCATGAGCAGGAGCGGCACGGTGACGCGTTTCGCCCGCCGCGCCCGCGTGCGTACCGACCGCAGCCGGTGCATCGTCACGCCGCCCGCCCTCTCCACCCGGGGCGGCCCGTGCTCGGACTGGCACACGATGTGCACGTCGTACCCTCGTGCGGCCAGGGCGTGGGCCAGCCGGTAGGCGGAGCCGGCCGTGCCGTTCACGTCGGGCGGGTAGGTGTCGGTGCCGATGAGCAGCCGCAGCGCTCGAGGCTCGTCCTCGGCACCGTCGATCGGATGTCCCGAAGGACAGGAGATCATGGGACCACTCCTTCGAAGCTGTCGTTCGCACGGGAGAGGCGGGCGCCGGTCACCGACCGCGTACCACCATGCTCGTCAGGTACGGTGACGGGTGCCATCGGGAACAACCCTGACGTTTGCCCGGCCGCCCCTGAGATGACCCTGACAACGCGGCTATCGGCCAGTCAACACACCATTCAGAGGAGATCGCCCAGCATGGGGCTGATCGAATACTTGACCGACGCCCACCCCCTGCTGCTCTGCGGAGCCACGCTGCTGTTCATGTCCGTGGAGACCTCGCTGCTGGTCGGGCTCTTCGTCCCGGGCGACGGGGTGGTCCTGCTGGCGGGGACCACCGTCGACTCGCCGCTCCGGTTCGTCCTGCTCGTCGCGGCCACCACCGTCGGGTGCCTGGCGGGGGAGACGCTCGGATACGTGCTGGGCCGCCGGTTCGGGCCGTCGATCCGGCACAGCTGGGCGGGCCGGCGCATCGGAGCCGGCAAATGGGACAAGGCCGAGAGCTTTCTCCGCCGCCGGGGCGGACCCGCCGTCTTCGGGTCGCGGTTCGTCACCGTGATCCACTCCCTGGTGCCGATCGCGGCGGGCACGCTGGCCATGCCGTACCGGCGGTTCATCCGCTGGGCCCTGCCGGCGGCCGTGGCCTGGTCGTGCCTCTACGTGGGGGTGGGGGCGGCCGTCGGCGTCTCCTATCGTGAGTTCGGCTCCGAGCTGGGGTTGTGGGGCACGCTGATCCCGCCGGCGATCGTGGGCGCCGTCGTGGCGGTCCGCGTCGTGCGCGCCCGGCTCAGGCGGCGCCGCTGCGACCGTCCCGCCTGAGCGAGCGCGCCGCGAACTCCCCGGCCCACCGGCCGCCCCGCTGGTGCTCGCCGAGCGCGATGTTGGCCTGGGCGAGGATGCGCGAGGCACGCTCCCGCACACGGTACGCGCCCAGTTCGTTGAGCCGGCTCAGGCTCGGAACCAGGAGGGCGACGGCGTCCCGCGCCCTGCCTGCCTGCAGATGGATCTCTCCTTCGAGGCAGGCGACCTCCGCCTCGCCGCAGGTGTCCCCGAGCCGGGCGAAGGTGCGGCGGCTCTCCTCGGCCAGCCGCATCGCCTCCGCGAACTGCCCCTGCTCCAGCGCGACGGCGCCGAGCAGCGCGAGCGGACGCGCCTTGCCGTAGCGGTCGCCGATGCCGGTGAGCTCCCTGGCCTCGTGGGCCCGGAGGGGCGCCGACCGCAGATCGCCGACGCGCAGCGACGACCAGCCGAGCCGGTTGAGCGTCACCGCCTCCAGACGGGTCTCGCCCAGCTCGCGCGACTGCCGCAGCACCCGCTCAAGCGCGGCGCGCGCCTCGGCCTTGCGCCGCAGGCCCAGCAGCGCGTCGGCGGTGGTGCCGAGCGCGAGGACCTCGGCGTGCGGGTCGGAGAGCCCCCTGGCCAGCTGGTACGCCCGCTTCGCCAGCGTCAGCCCGTCACCGGCCTTCGACCGTGTCACGCTCACGAAGGCCAGGACCGCCAGGCTGTACGGCAGCTCCCCGGCGGCTTCAAGCCGTTCGAAGTTGCTCACGCACTTGACGATCAGCCGGTGTGACTCGCTCACCCGGCCCTGCCTGAGCAGCAGCAGGGCGCGGCAGTGCTCGGCCCGCCACCCGGTCCGCTCGTCGCCGTTGGCCCACGCGGTGTCGCGGACCACGATGCACAACCGGATGAGCGTCGCCAGGTCGTCGCTGTGGCTGGCGAGCTGGGCGATGATCTCGGTGATGCGGGCGGCCCGCTCGTGCCAGCCGTACCGGCAGCAGCGGACCACCATCGCACGGAGATGGTCGCGCTCGGCGGCGAGCCACCGCCAGGGGCGCTCGTCGACGCGGGAGATGTCGTGCGCGGGGACCGGCGCGCCGATACCGCTCTCCGGCGGGAGCTGGCCTACCGCCCGGGGCAGGTGCCCCGACGCCCGTTCGGCGAAGGCGAGGATGGAGTCGGTGTAGCGGCGCAGGGCCGCGCTCGTGATCACCGGGTCGTCGTGCTCGGCGAGGCCGGCCGCGTAGAGGGAGGACAGGGGGTGCAGGCGGTACGTCGGGTCGAGCAGCGTGTTGAGGCCGACCGGTTCGAGCAGGTTGTGCTCGATGAGCCGGTCGGCCAGCCGCTCGTCGGCGGGGTCGGCGAGCGCGGCCAGGGTCAGCGGCGTGACCACGGTGTCGGACAGCAGGCCGAGCCGCCGGAAGGCGGCGCGGGCCGGCGAGTCCAGCGCGACGTAGCTGCGCTCCAGGCTGCGCCGCAGGTCGAGATCGCTGATCCGCAGCTCGTCCAGACGGCGGTGCCCGTCCTGCAGCCGGGCGGCGAGGGACCCCAGGCGCGCCAGCGGCTGGGCCGCGAGCCTCGCCCCCGCGATCCGCAGCGCCAGCGGCAGGTATCCGCAGGCGGCGACGATCTCCTCGGCCGCCAGGGCCTCCTCCTGGACCCGCCGGCGTCCGGCCAGGACGGTCAGCAGGTCGAGCGACTCGCGTTTCGACAGGCAGACCAGGCGCTCCGAGACGGTCCCGGCCAGCGCGGACAACAGGCGGCGGCTGGTGATGAGCACGGCACAGGTCCGCGTGCCGGGAAGGAGCGGGCGTACCTGCTCGACGTCCCGCACGTCGTCGAAGACGAGCAGGACCCGGCGGTCGGCCAGCCGGGACCGGAAGAGCGCCGATCGCTGCTCCTGGCCTTCCGGGATCGCCGGCAGGCTCAGCCCCGTCGCCTCCAGCAGTTCGCCCAGCACCTCGGCGGGCGTGCGCGGATGCTCGCCCGTCCCGTTCAGCCGGACGTACATCTGGCCGTCGGGGAACCGGTCCTGGACATGATGGGCGATCCGGACGGCCGTGGTGGTCTTGCCCACGCCGGCGGGCCCCGTCAGCGTGACGATCGCCATCGAGCCGGTCCCGCCGGGGTCAAGGACCGTGTCGACCCGCTTCAGAAGCTCGGTCCGTCCCACGAAGTCGGAGATGCCGACGGGCAACTGGCGCGGCGTCGTCCATGAGGAGACGGCCGTGCCCAGATCCCTGCCTCCTCTTCGGTAACCGTTTACGGAGACGAGGTCGGGGTCGCCGGTCAGCACGGCGTGTTGAAGGCGCTCCAGTTCGTCGCCGACGTCGAGCCCGTACTCGTGGCGCAGCACGGCGGAAACGGACGCGAACGCCTTCAGCGCCTCCACCTGCTGGCCGCAGCGGAACAGCGCGATCATCAACTGGCTGCACAATCGCTCGCGCAAGGGATACTTGCGGACGAGCCTTCGCAGTTCGGGGACGACGCCGTCGTGGTTTCCCAGCACGAGTTCCACGTCGAAACGCCGGTGCAGGCACCGGAACCACTCCTCGGTGAGCTGCGGCACCTCATCGCGCAGGATGGAGTCGGAGCGGATGCCGGCCAGCGCGGTGCCGCGCCACAGCGCCAGCGCCTCGTGCAGGAGGCTGAGCTCGCCCGGCAGGTCGCCGGCGTTCTCCACCCTCGCGGCCCGATCGACGAGGGCGCGGAACCGCAGCAGGTCGAGGTGGTCCTGGTCGGACTCGATGAGGTAGCCGCCGGGGATGGTGTGGATCACCTCCACGTCGCCGAGCGTGCGGCGCAACCGGGCCAGATGCGTCTGCAGCGAGGCGCGCGCGTAGCGCGGCAGGCGGTCCTCCCAGAGCCGTTCCATGAGGTCGTCCGCCAGCACGACACGGTTCGCCGACAGCAGCAGCGTGGCGAGGATCGCTCTTTGCTTCTCGGCGTTGACCGCGATCGTCCGATTTCCACGCTGCACGTCCAACGGTCCCAAGATTGCGAACCGTATCCCCTTAGCCATGGGTATTGCCCCCCGGTGCAGGACTGTAATGAATGGCACATGAAGTGCGCTCGAACATTACGTACGCGATGGTCACCGCCGGCCCGCCGCTTGGTGCACGCGTCGCCGGGCTGCGGAGTCCTCGCGCCACCCCACGTGATCAGTGTTACAAAGTTGCACCGCCTTGACAAGAATCTCTCACCATTATGCAGAGATCCTTTTAATAGGCGCAAACGATTTTCTTTCCCCGATTTGTGCGTGCGCCTGTTCCTATTATGGGCGGGAAGAATTCAGGAAGCGCCGGTGGGCACCTGCCGGTCGCCCGCCGGCGTACCGTGCGTACGGGTGCGCCGGGGCAGGAGCGGGACCAGCAGGACCGCGGCGAGGAACACCCCGGCGTTGTAGAGCAGGGTCTGCCAGGTGGCGCCCGCCCAGGCCGCCGGGTCGCGCGGTCCGGCGCCGACCAGGCCGAAGAAGATCGCGCCGACGACGGCCACGCCCGCCGCGGTGCCGAGCTGGATGGTGGCGTTGGCCACGCCGGATCCCGCGCCCGCGTCGCGGGCGGGTACTCCGGCCAGGACCAGGTCCACCAGGATGGGCACGACCAGGCCGGAGCCCATGCCCGCCCCGAGGAGACAGGCGAAGACCTGCCAGGAGTGCGTGGCGCCGCCGTGCAGCCGGAGCACCACGATCAGCGCGGCCATGCCCGCGGCCATGACGACCAGGCCGATGGCGATGAGCCGGCGGCCGGCGACGGCGCCGTACCTGATCGCGAGGGTGGCGGTGAGGCCGAGGCCGATCGTCCAGCCCAGGCCGGTCAGCGCCATGCGCAGGGGAGTCCAGCCGTGCGCGACCTGGAAGTCCCATACCAGCACGATCATGTACGACATGATGCCGGAGAAGACCAGCGCCATCAGGATGGATCCGGCGACGAACGACCGGTTGCGAAACAGCGCCGGTGGGACCAGCGGGGAGAAACCCTCCCGGCGGAACTGGCGCAGGCCGAAGACCGTGAACACCGGCAGCGAGGCGGTCATCGAGACCACCGCCCATTGCGGCCAGCCCAGCTCGTGCCCCTGCACCAGCGGGAACATCAGCATGACCGAGGCGAGCCCGAGCAGCAGCACGCTCGGGATGTCGAGGCGCAGCGGCCGGTCCGACTTCGACTCGGGCACCATGCGCGCCGCGCCCGCGAACGTGAGCACGCCGATCGGGACGTTCACCCAGAAGATCCAGCGCCAGCCGGGCCCGGCGGTGAGCAGGGCGCCGACAACGGGCCCGGCCACCGAGGCGATCGGGACGACCACACCGAGCAGCCCCATCGCCTTGATGCGCTCGGGCGGCCGGAACATCACCTGGATCACCGACAGCACCTGCGGCACCATCAGCGCCGCGAACACCCCCTGCGCCACCCTCGCGCCGGCCATCATCTGGCCGTTCTGGGCGAGGCCCGCCAGCGCGGACGCGGCGGTGAACCCCGCGACGCCGACGAGGAAGACCTTCTTGCGGCCCGCGATGTCCCCCAGGCGCCCCCCGGTGACCAGGAGCAACGCGAACGCGAGCGCGAACCCGGCCAGGATCCACTGCTGCAGTGAGACGCCCGCCCCCAGCTCGCGCTGAATGTAGGGCAGGGCGACGTTGACGATCGTCACATCGAGCTGGTTCATGAACATGGCCGTAAGGACGATCAGCAGCGCGAGCCACCGGTGGGGGAATGCCATGTGACCCTCTTCTACAACGGAACTTTGGGCATATCTACCCATAGTGGCGTGGGTGACTAGAGCCCGGCTCCAAACCTGCTGGAGCCCTTCCCTGAAAGGCGTCAATAATCCATGAATGATGTTTTTCTGGGTAATTGTCTAACCTGATGGGGAAGGCTTGCCGGCGTCGCTCGGGGTACCCGCCCGCTTCTATGACGGCAAGTCTCTCATTGTGTGATGAAACGATGACAACGCCGGTGATCTCCGGGTTCGCCTGGTTGCCTGACGGCCATGCGATCGATGAATCTCTCCCTGAATGTCCGGTTTGCCCAAGGGCCGGCGGGTCGCCGCCGTGCCGCGGCGGCCGTGACCATGGCGGCGGTGGTCATGCTCGCGGGTTGCGGCGCGTCGGCAGGCGACGGACAAGCGGCGGCCGACGAGACGGCCCGGAACCCGCAGAAGGCCGCGACCGACGTCCGGGTGCTGTGGATGGGCGACTCCATCGCCGGCGCGCAGGCCCCGGCCCTGGAAGCCGCGTTGAAGGCCGGTGGGGCGGCGTTCAAGAACGCCAGTTCCGCCGGTGGCGGCACCCTCGTGGCCGGCGGCCACCCGGTGACGAGCAAGATAGCCGCCGACACCTGGAAGGCGCTGAAGGAAGACCTCTCCTCCTTCCGCCCGACGGTGATCGCCTACCAGCTCACCGGCTACGACTGGGGCACCGCCCGCCAGCAACTGTCGGCCTATCAGAAGCTCGCCCGGACGGCCAAGGACGCCGGTGCCCGGCTCGTGCTGGTGTCCGCGCCGCCGTTCAAGATCGACGAGTTCTTCAAGCCGCACGAGGCCGCGATCAAGAGGGCGCCCGCGATGGCCGCCAAGGCCGCCGGAGGCGCTGACGTGCGCTATCTGGACGCCGCCGAGCTGTGGGGCAGCGACTACACGGCCGGCAAGGCCCAGCGCGCCAAGGACGGCATCCACTCCTGCCAGCAGGGGTCGGCGGCCTTCGCCACCTGGTTCACCAAGCGACTCGGGGAACTGGCGGGCTTCACCCCGGCCGCCCCCGCCGACTGGGCCACCGGGCCATGGACCGGCGACGAGCAGTTCGTCAAACTCGGCTGCGGCTGATGCCCGCGACCTCCCGCCGCGCGCACATCGGCGCGCTCGACGGGCTGCGCGGGCTCGCCGTCGCCGCGGTCCTGCTGTTTCACGCCGGGCACCTGGGCGGCGGGTTCCTGGGCGTCGACCTGTTCTTCGTCCTGTCCGGTTTTCTGATCACCGGCCTGCTGCTGGACGAGCTCGGCCGGCACGGCCGGCTCGGCCTGGCGGCCTTCTGGGCGCGCCGGGCCCGCCGCCTGCTACCCGCGCTGACCCTGATGGTGGTGGCGACACTGCTGCTGGCCTGGGCGTTCGCCAGGCCGGACATGCTGAGGTCCGCACTGCAGGACGCGCCGTGGGTGGCCGCCCAGAGCGTCAACTGGCACTACATCGGCGAGCAGATCGGCTACTGGGACGCCTCCGGCACCCGCCTGTTCGCCCACTTGTGGAGCATCGGCGTCGAATGGCAGTTCTACCTGGCCTGGCCCTTGATCGTCGCCGTGGCCGGGCGGGGGCCGGGCGGGCAGCGGCGGGTCGCTCTCGTCGCGGTCGCCGGCGCGCTCGTCTCACTCCTGCTCATGATCAAGCTCGGGGCGGCGGTAGACACCACCCGCGCCTACGAGGGCAGCGACACCCGGGCGTTCTCGCTGCTGCTCGGCGCCGCCGCCGCCACCGCGCCCGCACGGAACGTCGTGGCCCGCCTGCCGCGCCCGGCCACGGACGTGATCTGCGTTCTGCTGCTGTGCGGGCTGGGCGCCTCGTGGGTGGTGACCGCGGGGGAGAAGGCGCCTGGCCTGTTCCAGGGAGGGATGTTCGCCCACTCCCTGGGCAGCGCCGTGCTGATCGCGCTCCTGTCCCACGTGCCGGACGGGCGGATGGGCCGGCTGATCGGCAGTGCCGCGCCGCGCCGGCTGGGCGAGCTGTCCTACAGCCTGTACCTGTGGCACTGGCCGATCTACCTGCTGCTCCCGCGGCCGGCGCCCGGACCCGGTAGCTGGGCCTGGAACTGGGCCTGGACGATCGCCGCGATCGGGCTGTCGTTGCTGGCTGCGGTAGTCTCGAAGACCGCCGTCGAGGATCCGGTACGGCTGCGCGCCGGATGGGCCACCGGGCGGCGCGGATGGGCGGCGCTGGCCGTCACGGCGGTGACCGCGCTGGGGCTGTGGGCGGCGATCCCGCGACCGGTGCCGGGCGCCGGGACGGTGGACCTGAGCAGACTCGACCAGTGAACAGGAGACGACACATGCCGGTGGTCCTGCGCCGCGTTTTGGCGGTCGTGGTCGTGGCGGCGACGCTTGCGGGCTGCGGGATCACCGACACCGACGCCCACCCCGCCGGTCAGCTGGTCCGGGGCAGCCTGACCGCGAGCGGCAGCCGCCTCCTGCGGGTGTACTTCGTCACGCCGCAGGGCACCTGGCCGGTCTCCCGCCCGGCCCTGGCCGGCGACCGGCTGCCGCAGGCCATGAAGGAGCTGTGGGCGGGTCCCACGGCGGACGAGCGCGCCCGAGGGCTGATCACGCACCTGCCGCCGGCGGCGCGGCCGGTCCAGGCCCGCGCCACGGAGGGCGGAGTGGAAGTACGCCTGCCGTGGCTGGTGCGCGACATGCGGGCCATTGCGGTGAGTCAGGTGGTGTGCACGGCCGCCGCGGCCTCGGACGCCGGTGGCGATGCCGTCATCGAGGTGCTGGAACCCGGCATGGGGGACAACCCCTGGCGGGTCAGGTGTGACGAGAACGGGACGGCCGACCCCGTCGGGCAGGGAGGCTTCTCATGACCCGGGTCCTGCTGATCGAGGACGACCCGGCCGTACGCCGGGGCGTGAGCCTCGGCCTCCGCCACCACGGCCACGAGCCCGTGGCGGTGTCGAGCGGTGAGGACGGGCTGGCCGAACTCGTCGCCGGCGCCCCCGACATCGTGCTGCTCGACCTGATGCTGCCCGGCATGAGCGGCCTGGAGACCTGCCGCCGCATCCGCGCCTTCAGCCAGGTGCCCATCGTGATCCTGTCGGCGCGCGACGACGACGTGGACATCGTCGTGGGCCTGGAGGCGGGGGCCGACGACTACGTGATCAAACCCGCCAGCGGCGAGGTCATCGAGGCCCGGATGCGCGCGGTGCTGCGCCGTACCGCACCGCCGGCCTCCGGCAACCAGGCGCGCACCACCCAGGGCGACCTGCTCATCGACCGGGTCGCGCTGCGCGTGCTCAAGAAGGGCGCGCAACTCGCGCTGGCGCCCACGGAGATGAAGCTGCTGCTGTTCCTGTCGGCCGCGCCCGAACAGACCTTCAGCCGCCAGCAGCTCCTCGAACAGGTGTGGGAGCACACCTTCCACGGCGACTACCGGCTGGTCGACGCGTGCGTCATGCGGCTGCGGGCCAAGATCGAGGACGACTCCCGCAATCCCCGCTACATCCAGACCGTACGCGGATTCGGCTACCGGTTCGGCCCGCTGTGATCCGGCCGGCGTTCGCCCGCGGCCTGCGAGCCCAGCTCGTCGTGGCGTTCTTCCTGGTCTCCGCGCTCAGCGCGCTGGTCGCCGCCGCCGTCACCTTTCATCAGGGCCGCACCGCGATCGTGGAACGCGCCCAAGCCGACGCCCTGCAGGAACTGCGCGCCCATGTCACCTCCCGCGCGCCCGACCTGCCCGCCGACCCCGCCGAGGCGGACCTGCGTACCCTGGCGCTGCAACTGGACCGTGCGATGGGCGCGCGCGGTCAGCGCACCGCCCTGTCCTATCGCGGCGGCCCGCTCGTCACCGCCGGGGCGCCGGCACCGCCGCTGCCCGCGCCGCTGCGCGCCCGCGCGGCCACGGCGACCACGGCGCTGGCCCAGCGCTTCCACCACGTCCGGTCACCCTGGCTGGCCGTGGCCCTTCCCGTCACCGCCGCCGCCCGCCCGGACGGTCCCGCACCGCTCGTCGTCTACGCGTCCTTCCCGCTGACCTCCCAGCAGCAGGACGTGGACACGCTGGCCGCCGCCGCACGCGCCGCCGCGCTGCCCGTCGCCGTGGCCTCCATCCTGGCCGCGCTGCTGGCGGCGCGCCGGCTGCTGCGGCCGGTCCGGCGGCTGCGTGCGGCCGCCGTGCAGATGGCCGGCGGCCGGCTGGACACCCGGGTGAACGTCGCCGGCGAGGACGAGCTCGCCGACCTCGGCCGGACCTTCAACACAATGGCCGCCACGCTCCAGGCCGACGCCGACACGCTTCGCGCCATGGAGGCTCGGGCCCGCAGGTTCGCCGCCGACGTCTCCCACGAACTGCGCACCCCGCTCGCGGCCATGAGCGCGGTGACCGAGGTCCTCGACGCCGACGCCTCCGGCGGCGGGCTCGCGCCGCTCACCGCCGAGGCGCTGCACCTGGTATCCGACGAGACACGCAGACTCACCCGCCTCGTCGAGGACCTGATCGAGGTGTCACGGTTCGACGCCGGCGCCGCCGTACTCCACCTCGACGAGGTCGACCTGGGCGAGCTCATCACCAACACGCTCGCGCTGCGGCACTGGCAGGAGCGGGTCCGCACCGAGATCCCGGCCGGGCTGCGCGCCCGCCTCGACCCGCGCCGCGTGGACGTCATCCTGGCCAACCTCGTCGGCAACGCGCTGCGGCACGGCGGCGCGGCGGTGCCGGTGCTCGTCCGGGTACGGGCTGATGCCGACCGGCTCGTCGTCACCGTCTCCGACGACGGGCCCGGCATTCCCGCCGGCCTGCTGCCGCATGTCTTCGACCGGTTCACCAAGGGCGACGCCGCCCGCGCCCGGACCGAGGGCAGCGGCCTGGGCCTGGCCATCGCCGCGGAGAACGCGCGCCTGCACGGCGGCACCCTCACCGCGGCCAACCACGCGGGGGGCGGGGCCGTCCTGACCCTCACCCTGCCCGCCACGTCCACGGTGCCGTCGCCGGGTTCGCGTGCGGGTTCCGGGCGGTCTTGAGCGTTTGCCCGCGACGGCCCGCCTTCAGGTGCGGGGTGCGAACCATTCCGTTGCGGCCGTCGCCAGCCCGTCGGTGCCCGCCCAGGCCACGATTCCGTCGGGACGGATCAGGAGGGCGTCGGCGGGAGGGTTGTCGCAGTGCGCTCGGACCACGTCGATCCAGTGGTGGGCGTCGTCGGCGAGTCTGGCCTCACCGCCGAGATCCAGCAGGACGGGGCGGCCCTGCCGCAGGGATTCGGTCAGTCGTCGTTCACCGGCGCCGGTGGTCAGGCGCAGGCCGGGTAGCAGGCGGCCGGTCAGTGGGTGGGTGGCGGCGCCGTACGGGAGGTCGGAGCCGTGCAGCAGGGCCGCCATGTGGCGCAGGGGCTGCTCGTAGGCGAAGACCTCGGTGAGCAGCGTCCGCAGGGCCTCGCCCTCCTCCCGCGGCAGGCGATCGAGGGCCGCCTGGGCGCGGGTCTGCAGCAGGGCGCGTTCAGCCGCGGGACGGCGCTCGGACTCATAGCTGTCGAGCAGGTGCTCCGGGCCTCGGCCCTTGAGTGTGGCGGACAGTTTCCAGCCGAGGTTGACCGCGTCCGTCATGCCGGCGTTGAGCGCCGAGCCGCCCGCGGGGAACAGGTGGGCGGCGTCACCGGCGAGAAACACCCGTCCGGCTCGGTAGTGGTCGGCCAGCCGGGCCTGGGCGCTCGTGCGTGACAGCCAGATCGGCTCGCCCAGCCGCAGGTCGTCGCCGAGTACGCGGTGGATGGCCGCCCGGAAGCCGGCGAGGGTCACCGGCCCGGCCGGGTGCCGGCCCTTCTCCCGCACGCCGACGATGTGGACGCCGGGCTGGAGTGAGGCGGCCAGGATCCGCCCGGCCGGGGTGCGGTTCCAGCCCGGTTTCAGCCCGGCCAGCTGAGGGTGGTCGAACACGCCGGTCTCGGTGCCGGCGGTGAAGTGGCCGATCCACAGTTCCTCCTCGTCGGTGGTGCCGGGGAAACCGATTCCGGCCAGTTCGCGGACCCGGCTGCCGCCTCCGTCGCAGCCCACGGCGTAGTGGGCGCGCAGGCCGAATCCGGCGCCTTGGGCGCTCACTCCGGACTCGTCCTGCGTGAGCGAGGCCAGCTCGTGCCCCCAGCGGATCGACACGCCCAGCTCGGCCGCCCGTTCGCGCAACAGCCGCTCCAGCCGGGGCTGCGCAATCATCAGCATGCGCAGGGGGATGCCGGCGACCCCGGTGAAGCGCAGCGGGACCGATCCGAAGGGGAAGCCCGGCGGGACCCCGCAGAAGGGGCTGTCGGCGCTCAGGCGTTCCAGCAGGCCGCGGTGCTCCAGCAGGTCGATGATCTGCCCGCCCAGGCCGTTGGCCTTGGGCGTCTGGCCCGGCTCCGCTCGCTTGTCCAGTACGACGGGGCGGGCGCCGGTCAGGCTCAGCTCGCAGGCCAGCATGAGCCCGACGGGCCCCGCACCGATGATCACAACATCGTCCATGCTTGTCAGGCTAGATTGACATAGCTGGCCTGTCAATCTAGCCTGACAACGTGGATATGGAGAAGCTGTCCGAACACATCAGGTCGAACGACCCGGCCGTCGGGCTGCGCGCGGTGGGAGCGCTGCACCGGCTGGCCGAACAGGTCGAGGCCGTCTCGGTGGCGCTGGCCCGCGAGCAGGGGTGGACCTGGGAGCAGATCGGCGACGCACTCGGCATGTCCCGGCAATCCGTGCACGCCAGATACGGAAAGTGAGACACCGCGATGTTCGCGAGCGAGAAGAGTCCCTTCGCGGCGGCAGTCAAGGCCGCGGCTCAAGAAGCCAGGCAGCGCGGCGACCGTCGCATCGGCACCGAGCACCTCCTGCTCGGCCTGCTCGGCGACCC
The DNA here is from genome assembly GCF_042740095.1 of Nonomuraea sp. NPDC059023. NCBI lineage: Bacteria > Bacillati > Actinomycetota > Actinomycetes > Streptosporangiales > Streptosporangiaceae > Nonomuraea > Nonomuraea sp. NPDC059023. The sequence continues at coordinate 152,784 of NZ_JBHYIO010000018.1, forward strand.
CGGCTCCGTCACGAGCCGCGCGCTCGGCGTGGATCTGGCCACCGCACGGGCCGCGCTCGCCGACCTGGATACGGCGGCCCTGCGCGCGATCGGCCTGGACGTCGGCCAGGCGCCGCAAGCCGGGCCGCTCCGGCACCCTCCGGTGCCCGTTACCGCGCTCGCCACCGGTGCCCGAGCCGCCGTCAATCACGCGATCAAGGCAACGACACGTAAGAACAGGAACGCCCAGGCGCCCGTCCAGCTGCTCCTGGCGTTGCTCGCCCAACGCGAGCCGGACCCGGTGGCGCAGCTCCTGAACCACCTGGGCGTCGACCGTGCCGCCGTCCGGGCACACCTCGACCAGGTGGCGGCGTACTGAGTTCGCCCTGGTTCCACCGATAGGCAGCGACGATCGGTCAGATAGGTAGCCGCTCTTGGACGCCGACCTGACGGACCTGCTCGAATCGGTACCACCCACTGCCGAAGCCCCGTGAAGGAAAGCATGAGCGTCCCGCTGCCCAGCACGTTCCGAGCACGCACCATCGACGTGGACGGCGTCGCCATCCACACGGTCGCCGGAGGCGACGGGCCGCCCGTGCTGCTCCTGCACGGCTACCCGCAGACGCACCTCATCTGGCACGACGTGGCCCCGGCGCTGGCGTCCCGGCACACGGTCGTGCTGACCGACCTGCGCGGGTACGGCGACAGCGCCAAACCGGAGCCGGTCACCGACGACGTCTACTCCAAGCGGGCGATGGCCGGTGACCAGCTCGGCGTGATGCGGGAGCTGGGGTTCGAGCGCTTCTTCGTGGTGGGCCATGACCGGGGGGCGAGGGTGGGCCACCGGATGGCCCTCGACCACCCCGATGCCGTCGAGGCGCTCGCCGTCCTGGACATCGTGCCGACCCGGCACACGTTCGCGCACGCCGACGCCGCCTTCGGCCTCGGCTACTACCACTGGTTCTTCCTCGCCGCCGGGAACGGCATCCCCGAGCGGCTGATCGGCAACGATCCCGAGTTCTGGATCCGCGGCCGGATGACCGCACGGCACTCCGGCGGCGCCGCGTACGACGAGGCCGCGGTCCGCGAGTATGTGCGCTGCTTCTCCGAGCCCGCCGCGATCGCCGCGTCGTGCGCCGACTACCGGGCGGCGGCGGGCGTCGATCTGGAGCATGACGAGGCCGACGCCGCGGCGGGCCGTCGCGTGCGCTGCCCGGTGCTGGCGCTGTGGGGCGAGCACAGCTTCGTCGGCCGCACCTACGACGTCCTGAAGGTCTGGCGCGACTACGCCGACGATCTCAGCGGTACGGCCCTGCCGAGCGACCACTACCTCCCGGAGGAGGCGCCCGCCCTGGTCGCCGCGGAGCTGAAGGCGTTCCTGACCGGGGCCTGAGACGGGACCCCGGCCGGGAGGGCCCCTCAGGACCAGCGTTCCCCGCGCAAGGCCTTGCGGGCCAGCTCCATCTCCAGCTCGATCTTGCCCACCACGCCGTCGTTGCCGACGGGTCCGTGCCCGCCCTCGAAGAAGCGCAGCAGCACGTCCCCGCCGGCGGCGCGCAGCCGGCGGGCGTACTCCTCGGCCTGGCGGGCCGGGGTGCGGGTGTCGTGGCGCCCCTGGTTGATCAGCACCGGCGCCCGTACGTCCTCGACGTAGGTCATGGGGGAGCTCAGCCGGAAACGTTCCTCCGCCAGCTCGGGCCGCCCGCCCAGGAACCCGCGCCAGGCCGCCTGCAGGGCGGGGTGCATGTCCTCGTAGGCGAGCTTCCAGTCGGCCAGCGCGATGAACGCGAATCCGCCCGCGAACAGGCCGGGCAACCGGCCGAGTGAGAGCAGCGTCAGGAAGCCGCCGTAGGAGGAGCCGCGGATGAACACGGCAGACGGGTCGGCGATGCCCTCGTCGACCAGCCACCGCCAGGCCGCCTCGACGTCCTCCAGCTCGCGGTCGCCGACGGCTCCCCAGAACCCCTCGCGGAACGTCCTGCCGAACGTGACGGAACCCCGGTAGTTCAGCGACGCGTAGGCGAAGCCCTCGGCCAGCCACGCCTGCGCGGCGGGGTGGTATCCGCCCACGTCGGCGAGGTTCGGGCCGCCGTGCACCCGCAGGACCAGCGGCACCGGCCCGCTCGCGCCCGCCGGCGCCGCGACCCAGAGCTGCAGCGCGGTCCCGTCCTTGGAGGTGACGGTGACCGAACGCATCGGGATGCCCGGCACGACGTTCCGCGGGGCCATGACCACGCGCGGCTCGCTGTCGCCGCGCTCCAGGCGGAGCATCTCGAACGGCAGGTCGGCGCGCTGGCGCAGCAGCCGGATCTGACCGTCCGGTCCGTAGTGCGAGCTCCACTGGTTCGTCACCGCGCACGCCACCTCGGGGAAGAAGTAGGCGCCGTCGGGATGGGACACGCGCAGCAGCCGGCCCGCCTGGAGGTCGTACTCGTAGACGCGGTGCAGGCCGCCGTCGACGTGGACGAGCAGCAGCCGGGCGCCGTCGCCGGACCAGTCGAGCGGGACGAGTTCGCCCGCCAGCTCGGGCGCCTCGACGTCGGTCCGCTCACCGGTGAGGGGGTTCCACACGGCGGGCCGCGCGTACCCGGTGCGTTCGGTGCTCAGCAGCATCCGGGGGTCCCCGGCGACCGGCGAGAACCGGACTCCGCGCACGGGCGCGAGCGGCCCGTCGGAGACCGACGCCAGCACCGCGCCGTCGGCGGCGTCGAGCACCGTGACGGCGAAGCGGCGGATGCCGGGGTTGTGGTCCGTGGTGTCGATGCTCGCCAGCGTTCCGTCGGCGGAGACCAGGCTGTTCCAGGCCTCGTTCCTGCTGCGATACAGCCGGTGGGGGCCTGAGCCGGTCAGGTGGTAGAGCGTGAATCCCTCGTCGGTGACCGTCGCGATGACGACCGCCGAGCCGTCGCGCGCGACGTCGATGCCGCGCAGCGTGTAAGGAGGCAGCCCGGGGGTGAGGTCCACGGGTTCGCCGTCGACCGGGCAGGACCACAGATGGCCGACCTCGCCGCCGTCCTCGTCGCGCAGCACCAGGATGGCGCGCCCGTCCGCGGCGGGCACCGGGTTCGCGACGTGCGGCGGCAGATCCGGCACCCGCAGGGTCTCGCCGGTGGCCGGATTCCAGAGGGACACCTCGGCGTCGCTGAGTCCGGCCGCGTAGATCATTTCGAGGTTGAGGTCGCCGGGACAGGGACGGATGTCCTGGATGATCGGAGTGTCGAAGCGGTCGCGCCAGGCGTCAGAGGACATGGATCAACTCCGGTTTGTGACAGGCGACGCCGTGGCCCCGCGCGTCGGTGACGAGCGGGGGGACCTCGGCGGCGCAGATCGAGCTCGCCTTCGGGCAGAGGGTCCGGAAGCGGCAGCCCGACGGGGGGTCGGTCGGGCTCGGGACGTCGCCGGTCAGGATGATCCGGCGGCGGGCGCGCTCGGCCCGCGGGTCGGGGATCGGCACCGCCGACAGCAGCGCCTGGGTGTAGGGGTGGCGGGGACGCTGGTAGAGCTCGTCCGGCGGTCCTTGCTCGACGATCCGGCCGAGATACATGACGGCCACCTCGTCGCTGGCGTGCCGTACCACCGACAGGTCGTGCGCGATGAGGAGATACGTCAGCCCGAGCTGGTCCTGGAGGTCCTCCAGGAGGTTGATGACGCCGGCCTGGATGCTGACGTCCAGCGCGCTGACCGGCTCGTCCAGCACGATCACGTCGGGCTCGACGGCGAGCGCGCGGGCGATGCCGACGCGCTGGCGCTGCCCTCCGGAGAACTCGTGCGGGAACCGTCCGGCGTGCAGGGGGTCGAGTCCGACGAGCTCCAGCAGTTCGGGGACGCGCCCGGTGTCCAGGCCGTGGGTTTCGAGGGCCTCGGTGAGGATCGCCCGGACGGTCATGCGGGGGTTGAGCGAGGCGTACGGATCCTGGAAGACCATCTGGATACGCCGCCGTGCCCGGCGCAACCGGTCGGACGGCAGCGCCGTGAAGTCGGTGCCGTCGAGAAGCACCTGGCCCGAGGTCGGTTCGACGAGCCGTACCAGGCACGCGGCCAGCGTGGACTTCCCGCAGCCGCTCTCCCCGACGAGCCCGAGCGTCTTGCCACGCTCGATCCGCAGCGACACCCCGGAGACCGCCCGCACGGTGCCGGACCGGCGGCGGAACGCCCCGTCGCGCACGGGATAGGTCTTGACCAGGTCCGTGACCTCCAGCGCCGTCATCGCGGCCGCACCTCCTCCAGCTCCGCCGCGCGCAGGCAGGACGCCGTATGGCCGTCGCCGATCCGGACCGGCGACGGGACGGTCGTGTCGCACAGACCGGCGCGCGCGTGCTCGCAGCGCGGATGGAACGGGCAGCCCGGCGCCCGCGAGGGCTGGCCGGGGATCTGGTAGAGCCGTTCGCCGTGCCGGGCGTCGAGCCGGGGGAGCGAGGCCAGCAGACCCCTGGTGTAGGGGTGTGCGGGCGTGTAGAAGATCGGTTCGACGGCGGCCTCCTCGGCCTTGGTGCCCGCGTACATCACCAGCACCCGGTCGGCGACCCCGGCCACCACGCCCAGGTCGTGGGTGATCAGCATGAGCGCGGTCGCCGTGCGTCGCTGGATCCGCCTGATCACGTCGAGGATCTGCGCCTGCACGGTCACGTCGAGGGCGGTCGTCGGCTCGTCGGCGATGAGCAGGTCCGGTTCGTTGGCGATGCTCATCGCGATCATGACGCGCTGCCGCATGCCGCCGGACAGCTCGTGCGGGTACTGGCTCGCGCGCCTGGCCGGCGAGGGGATGCCGACCAGGTCGAGCAGCTCGACGACCCGCTCGCGCAGCGCGGCGCGGGTGAGCGAGGCGTCGTGCACGCTGATGGCCTCGGCGATCTGCGCGCCGACGGTGTGCACCGGCGTGAGCGCGGTCAGCGCGTCCTGGAAGATCATCGCGATGCGGCTGCCCCGCAGGGCGCGCAGGTCGGACTCGGAGCGGCCCAGGAGCTCCTCGCCGCGGAACCGGATCGACCCCGTGACCAGGGCGCGGCCGGGCAGGATCCCGAGCACCGCCATCGACGTGACGCTCTTGCCCGAGCCCGACTCGCCGACGATGGCGAGCGTCTCGCCGGGCGCGACGGAGAACGACAGCCCGGTGACGGCCGCGACCGTGCCGGCGTCCGTGGGGAGCTGGACGGTGAGGTCGTCGACCTCCAGCAGGGCGTTCACGGGCGTGCTCCCTTCGGGTCGAAGGCGTCTCTGAGGCCGTCGCCGAGGAAGTTGATGGCCAGCGCCGTCAGGAGGATGAACAGGCCGGGGAAGTACAGCAGGTAGACCTTGCCGGTGCCGATCAGCCCGGACGCCTGGCTCAGCAGGTTGCCCCAGCTGGATTCCGGAGGCTGCACGCCGTACCCGAGGAAGGAGAGCGTCGATTCGACGATCACCGCGCTCGCGGCGCCGAGAGAGGTGCTGACGGCGATGACACCGGTGAGGTTGGGCAGGATATGTCGCACGATGATGCGCCACCTGGTCACGCCCAGCACGGTGGCCGCGGCGACGTACTCCTTCTCCCGCAGTGACAGCACCTGGCCGCGGACGATCCTGGCCACGGTGGTCCAGCCGATCGCCGCCAGCACCGGGACGATCACGACGGGGGAACGGCCGGCGCCCTGGAGCACGACCGCCAGGACCACGATCGCGGGCAGGACGATGAACAGGTCCGTGATCCGCATGATGATCTCGTCCGCCCAGCCGCCGAAGAACCCCGCCGCGGCCCCCAGCGCGGTGCCCACCACGGTGGCGAGCACGGCGACGCACAGGCCGATAGCGAGCGAGATCCGCCCCGCGTACAGGAGTTCGGTGAGGTAGTCGCGGCCCAGCTCGTCGGTGCCGAACCAGTGCGCCGCCGACGGCGGCACGGGCCCGAGCATCAGGTTCTGGGCGCCGCGCTCGTAGGGGGCGATCAGGTCCGCGCCGAAGCAGCCGAGCAGCAGGAGGAGGAGCACCGCGAGCCCCGCGACGGCCAGACGGTGGCGCAGGAACCGCCGGCGCGCGAGTTGCCACGGGGTGCGTTCCGCTGTCATCGGAGCCTCACTCTCGGGTCGAGTACGGCGTAGGCGAGGTCGGCCAGCAGGTTGAACACGATCACGACCACCGCGACCACGAGCGTCCACGGCACGAGGACGAACACGTCGCCCGCGAGCAGGGAGTCGAGGAACAACCGGCCCATGCCCTGGATGGCGAAGATCTGCTCGGTGACCACGAGCCCGCCGAACAGCAGGCCGGCGTCCACGGCGGTGACGCTGACGAAGGGGCCGAGCGAGGTGCGAAGGGCGTGCCGCGTGACGATCCGGCGTTTCGGCACTCCCTTGGCCCGCGCGGTCCGCACGTACTCGCTGGTGAGGGCGTCGAGCATGGTGGCCCGGGTGAATCTGCTCCAGCTCGCCACCAGGCCCACGGTCAGCGTCAGCACGGGCAGGACGAGATGGCGCGCGTAGTCGAGCGGGCCGCCGCCGTCGGGGGAGTGCAGGCCCACGAAGTAGAGCGGGGGATCGGTCAGGCCGAGCAGTTCCTGCGGCCAGGCCGCGAGGATCTGGATGAGGATCAGCCCGAGCCAGAACGGCGGCATCGCGACCCCGAGGTAGGACAGCCCGGTGAAGGCCAGGTCGCCGGCGGAGTACTGCCGCACCGCCGAGTAGACGCCGACGGCCAGCGCGACCACCGCGGCGACGAGGACACCCCAGACGATCAGCTGCAGGGTGGTCCCGAGGGCGGGCAGGATCAGGCCGTGGACCGGGCCCGCCGTACGCGAGCTGACTCCCCAGTCGCCGGTGACGAACCGCGTGAGCCAGTGCCAGTACTGCACGGGGATCGACTGGTCGAGGCCGAGGCGCTCGGCGGCGCGGGCGAGCGCGCCGGGGTCACGCCCGCCGCGCAGTTTGGCCAGCGGGTCGAAGGCGATCCTGACCGCCCAGAAGAGCAGGAAGGAGGCGATGAGGACGACGGGTACCGAGTAGAGCAGCCGCCGTGCGAGGTAGGCGAACATCGGCGTCTCAGCTCGCCAGGCCCCATTGGGCGAGGTTCCAGAACGGACCGCGCGCGGGGTCGATGGCCAGCGGGCCGCCGATCTTGTTGTTCCACAGCAGGATGTTGGGGATCACGTCGAGCGGCAGGAGGGCGGCGGAGTCGGCGAGAAGCTTGTCCGCCTGGTGGGAGATCTCGACGCGCTCGGCCTCGTCGAGCGATGACGCGGCCGTGTCGAGCACCTTGTCGAGACCGGGCAGGTCGATGCGTGACATGTTGAGCCCGGAGCGGCCGTTGTCCTCGGTGGGGATCGCGCTTGAGGAGAAGGACGCGGCGAGCGATGGCTGGGGGAAGGTGTCGACGAGGGTCCACAGGCCCATCTGGAAGTCGCCCTTGGGGAGCTTGCTCGCGAACAGGTCCGTGGCCGAGGTGTTGTCGATCTTCACCTCGAAGCCGGCGGCGCGCAGTTGCTCCTGAAGGATCTGCTCGGTCAGCTCGCGGCGCTTGTTGCCGGTCATCGTGCTGACGGAGAACGCCGCCCGGGTTCCCGCCTTGGCCCAGATGCCGTCGGATCCCTTGGCCCACCCGTCGCCCCGCATCAGGGAGTCGACCTTGGCGAGGTCGGGGGTGTACTGGGCGAAGTCGGTGCCGCCGTAGCGGCCGACGAGCGGGGTGTGCGCGCTCTGGGCGGGTTCGGTGACGCCGAGCGCGCCGTACAGGCGGGTGACGACGGCCTTGCGGTCGATCGCGTGCGAGACGGCCTTGCGGAACGTCACGGAGTCGAAGGGCGCCTTGGCGTTGTTGAACCAGATCGCCTCAAGGTTGCCCGACTCGGGATCGACGATCGAGCTGGCGTTGGGCAGCCCGCTCTTGATCTGGTCGATCGAATCGAGCTGGGGCGTGGGGTAGAGCGCGTCGAGCTGGCCGGTCTTGAACGCCTGGAACGCCGCGGCGGTGTCGGCCGTGAACTGGAAGGTGACCTTGTCGAGCTTGGGTTTGTCGCCCCAGTAGTTCGGGTTCGGCACGAGGACGACCGAGACGCCCTTCGTCCAGGACTCGATCTTCCACGGGCCGCCGCTCCAGGTGTAGCCGTCCTTCATCAGGGCGCTGCGGTCCTTGCCCTTGAGCAGGTGGCTGGGGAGCAGGCCGCCGCCGTCGCTGAACAGGCCCTTCCAGCTCGCGTACGGAGCGTCGAACGTGACGACCGCCGTCTTGGGGTCAGGAGTGTCGATCTTGGTGATGTGGCTGTATCCGGTCCGGTTCAGGACGTCCTTGCCGTCGCGGATCGCCAGCGCCGTATAGGCGAAGTCCTCCGAGGTGATCGGCTCGCCGTCCGACCAGACGGCCGCCGGGTTGATCCGGTAGGTGACCTTCTGCGGCGGCCCGGCGGTGACCTCGGGTTCCGACGCCATGACGTTCGTGGCCGCGAGCCCCCACGTGCCGTCGATCTTCCTGGGCTCGAACACCCGGGGAATCGTCGGGATGTCCATGATGAACGTGCCCCAGATCGAGGTGGCGCAGCTCGCGATCCAGTCGGTGCAGTCCGGTTCCTGCTCGGCGCCGATGACGATGCTTCCCCCCTGACGCACCGGCGCGGCCGTGGCGGGGCGGGCGTCGGACTTCAGGGCCGTGCCGGTGCCTCCGCTCGTGCACGAGGCCGCGAGGAGGGCGAGGGCGGCGAGCCCAATTGCTCCGAGTCTGAACCTGGTGCTCATGCTCTGACCTTTCTGGGGGTGATGAGAGGGAGAGTATGGGCAAGTCAGAACCCAGGCAAGGGTATTAGGCATGTTTCTAGTCATTCGCATTGACTATGCTTTAGCCCGTCACTGCGATCAGGTGGTGCGAAAATGCGTGCATCGGCAGACGAGGGAGGCTTTGGTGGCATCAACGCGCCAGTCGAAGGAGAAGGGTTCCAAGGGGGAGGCGCGGCCACGCCGCGCGCGTGACAGCCTCAACCGGGAGGTGATCCTCGCGGCCGCCGAGAAGATCGCGCTGCGCGACGGCCTGGACGCGCTGACCTTCCAGGAGCTCGGAGCCGAGCTCGAGGCCCACCCGACCTCGCTGTATCGCCATTTCAAGGACAAGGACGAACTGCTCCTCGAACTGGTCGACGGCCTCAGGGCCCGCTCCTACGGCGGCACGGTCACGCCCACCGACGACTGGCGGGCCGACCTGCGCGACATCGCCCAGCGGGTACGCGAGCACTACCTCCGCTACGCGCCGTTCGCCCAGCAGATGGTCATGCGCACCACGCGGCGGCCCACGGAGTTCTCCAGCGTCGACTTCACCCTGGACGCCGTACGGCGGGCCGGAGTCGCCGACGAGGAGGTGGCGGTGGTGCAGCGCGCGTTCGGCAGCTTCGTCCGTTCCGTGGCGAGCCTGGAGGCGGCCGTCCACGCGCTCGACCCGGAGGTGCGGCGCAGGGACGAGCTCGCCTGGCAGGTGGAGTACCGGCAACTGGACGCCGGCAAGTACCCCGCCATCGCCCATCATGCCGACCGGCTCCCGAGCCTCGGCGGCCCGTCCGCCTTCGACGTCGGCCTGGAGATGATGCTCGACGCGATCGAGGTACGCGCCGAACGGTCACGGGCGCGTCAGCGTGTCGATCAGGGCGGCGACGAGCCGGGCCCGGCCGGCGAGTGAGTCCAGGTCGACCCACTCGTGCTCGGCGTGGGCGCCGTCCCCCAGCGGGCCGAGCCCGTCGAGCGTGGGGATGCCCAGCGCGCCGGTGAAGTTGGCGTCGGACGCGCCTCCGACCGCGACCTCTCCGGGATCGGGCAGTCCGAGGTGGGCCGCGGCCTTGCGGGCCGCCGCGTACAGTTCCCGGGAGCTCGCCGGCTCCAGCGGCGGACGGTTGATCTCGCCGTCGACCCGGATCACCGCTCCCGGGACGGCGGGGGCGAGCGCGCGCAGGCGCTCGTCGACGCGTGCCAGCTCCGCCAGTTCCCACGCGCGGACGTCCACGCGCAGGTGCGCCCGCGCGGGCACGGTGTTCGTGGCGGTGCCCGCGCGCGCGACCGTCGGGGTGACCGTCGTGCCGCGCTCGGGGTCGGCCAGCTCCGACACCGCCACCACCTGCGCGGCGAGTTCGAGCAGCGCGTTGACCCCGCGTTCGGGCTCCAGCCCCGCGTGGGCCGCTCTGCCGGTGATCTCCACGCTGTAGAACGCCCCGCCCTTGCGCGCCGTCTTGAGCGCTCCCGCCTGACTGGGTTCCAGCACGAGTACGGCGTCGCGGGCCCCGGCCATCTCCTCGACCAGCGCCCGCGAGGTCGGCGAGCCGATCTCCTCGTCACCGGTGACCAGGATGCCCACCGGCCCGGGATCGCGGCACCCGGCAAGCGCGGCGAACGCCGTCACGAGCCCGGCTTTCATGTCGAAGACCCCCGGCCCGTACGCGCGACCGCCCTCTGCGCGGAACGGGCGGCGGCCGGTGGTGCCGAGCGGCCACACCGTGTCGGCGTGGCCGAGCAGCAGGACTCCACCCTCCGCGGGCGGGCGCCACAGCAGGTGCGGGGTGCCGTTCACCGTGACGATCTCCGCCGGCCTGCCGAGCAGCGGCTCTCCCCAGGAGCGCATCAGGGCGTAGCAGTCCTCCAGCCCCTCCGCGTGACCGGAGGGAGACTCGACGGTCACCAGGGCGGACAGGCGCTCGAACAGCACGGCGGAATCCATGGCCGGAACTGTAGTCATGCGCATTGACTATCTCAAGGGCTAAGCGTTTGACCTGTCCCTTGTGGTGAGGATGCCGGCGGTGATGAAGGTGATGAGGCGCTCGCGGTCGGCGGAGGCGGTCCGGCCGGTGCGGGGGCTGAGGCGGTGCGGCCAGTCGAGTGCCGTGAAGGCGCCGGACTGGTGGAGGCTGAGCAGGCCCAGCATGCTGGTGTAGGCGAACCGGACGGCGTCGTCGTCGAGGCCGGGCAGGGCGTGGCCGAGCGCGGTGAGGTAACGGCCCTCCACGGGGTCGACCTGGTCGGCGAAGAGTTGGCGGACGGCGGGGTCGGGCTCGGTGACCAGGCGGCCGATGAAGCGGGCCACGGCGGGCCCGTTGTCGCCGTGGCTTTCCAGAAGCTCGGTTCCCGGCTCGACGAACGCGCGGACCAGATCGGCGACCGAGGGGGGCTCGGGGGCGGATTCGAGGGCGTCCAGCCGGTGGCGGCGTTCGTCGTTGACCGGGTGCATGGTCTGGTCGATGACGGCGCGGAGCAGGCCGTCCTTGGAGCCGAAGTGGTAGTTGACCGCGGCGATGTTGGTGCGGGCCTCCTCGGTCAGCGTTCGCAGGGACGTCGCCTCCACCCCGTGGTCGCCGAACAGCCGGATGGCGGTCTCGATCAACCGTTCCCGCGTGGGTGTGGCCACCGTACCTCCTGCTCCAGGGTGTCGCGGCCATGCTATAGCATGCGTTTCAATCGATCGTTTCAAGCGATCGTTTGAAATGGAGGATCTTGGATGAGCGGGAACACGGCGATCGTCGTCGGCGCCGGAATCGGCGGGCTGACCACCGCTTACGCCCTGCAATCGAGCGGCTGGCAGGTGACGGTGTACGAGCGGGCGCCCGCCATCGCGCCGGTCGGCGCGGGCGTGGGCATCGCCCCCAACGCGGTCAAGGCCCTCGACCACCTCGGCCTCGGGGCGGCCCTGCGCGAGCGCGGTCAGCGCCAGGAGGCCCTGGAGATCCGCCTGGAGAAGGGCGCCCGCGTCGGGCACATCCCGGCGGAAGGCGTCGAACGCCGTTACGGCGCCCCGTTCTACGCCCTGCACCGGGCCGAACTGCATCGCCTCCTCCTGGCCGGGCTCCAACCCGGCACGCTGCGCGTGGGCCGCCGTGCCGAGAAGGTCACCACAGACGCCGGGCAGGCCACGGTCGTGCTGCGCGCACTCGACGGCGTCGTGGCGGAATCGGCCGACCTGGTCGTGGCGGCCGACGGGGTCAACAGCGCACTGCGCGCACAACTGTTTCCCGGCTATCCGGGGCCGGCCTTCGCCGGATACACCGTCTGGCGCGGCTTCGCGCCCGCGCGATCACTGAACGTGCCGCGCGTGCTGTCGGAGACCTGGGGCAGCGGCGGCGCCCGGTTCGGCCACGCCGCCGTCAACGACGGGCAGATCTACTGGTTCGCCGCCGAAACCATCGCCGAACACGCGCGGCCCGCCCACGACCTCGCGCGGCTCGCCGCCCGATTCCGGAACTGGCACGAGCCCATCCCCGCCATGCTCGCCGCCAGCCCTCCCGAGACGCTGCTCCGGCACGACGTCTACTACCTGCGCGAACGTCTGCCCAGCTTCGTCCACGGCCGGGTGGTCCTGCTCGGCGACGCGGCCCACGCGGTCACCCCGGACATCGGCCAGGGCGCGTGCCTGGCCGTGGAGGACGCCGTGACGCTCGCCGCCGCGATCGGCGAGCGGGGCATCGACGGCGGGCTCCGTGCCTACGACAGGCTCCGGCGGCCCCGTACGGAAAGCATGGCCCGCCTGTCCGGCCGGCTCGGGCACATCCTCCAGACCGCCAGCCCCACCGCGGCGCTGCTGCGCAACACCATCACCGCCGCCCTGCCCACCCCGCTGCTCATGAAGGCCGTCGGCGGCGCCCTGGCCTGGAACCCGCCCTACGGCACCGCCACCACCGGCGGCCGTCACATCCGCGGTCCGGTGAGCGACTGACCCGTCGTGACGTCGAACACCGCGTGCACCGCCCGTCCGCCGTGGTCGGCGGCGGCCAGGAGTCCGTCGCGCAGTCCCAGGATGATCGGCCACGACTCTGCCCTGAGGTCGAACGGGGTCCCCAGTGGCCTGCCTGTGGCCAGGTTGACGACGACCGCCATCCCGTCGCGCTCGATCACGGCGACGGGCGCGCATCCGACCATGCCGGTGGCCAGCGCGCCCAGCCTTCCCGGGTCGCCGCGGACCTTGCCCAGAGCCAGGTTGGCCGTCCTGGTGCCGGTGGTCAGGTCGATGACCCAGAGCGCCTTGTGGCCCAGTGCCAGCGCGACCGGCCTGCCGTACAGGCGGGTCACTTCGAGGTCGAGCAGGCGGCCGGGCAGGCGGAGGGGCGGGTGGGCGATCCGGCCGGTGCGGTGCCAGAAGCGCAGGGTGCCCCGCTTTCCTCCGTCTCCCGCGGCGATGATCAGATCATCGGAGAGTGCGACGTGGCTCACGTAGCGGGAGAAGCCGCTCAGCGGCGGGCCGCGTTCCCTGCGGGTTCGTAGGTCCCAGACCTTGACGACCGGGGCGAACGTGCCGCCGCCGGTGACCACGGTGCTCGCGTCGGCCGTGATCGCGCGCACGCCGGTGTCCGGCGCGACGGGTTCGCCGACGGGCTGCCCGGTCGCGGGGTCGGCCACCTGCCAGCCGCCCTGGTCGCGGATCGTGACGGCCAGCGTTCCGGCGGGGACGAGCCTGGTCAGCCGGTCGGCGGGCGAGCCGTGCACGCGCGAGATTTCGCGCCCGGTGTCGAGGTCGAAGGAGCGCAGGGCGTTGTCCGCACCGCCGGTGACCACCAGGTTCCCTTCGGCGGCCAGCGCGCGCACGTGCCCCGGTACGTCGATGGCGGCACGCCGGGCGCCGCTGACCGGGTCCCACGCGGTGATCCGGCTGCGGTCCTCGTGACCGTCGAGGTCGAGGTCCTCGCCGGCGCCCGGCTGCTCCTCGAGCCTGAGCAGCACCGGAGTGCCGCGGTGGACGGCCATGGCGCTGGAGCAGCCCCTGACGGCCTCGACGCACTGTTCTCCCTCTTTACACAGAGGTAACACCCGGTCCGGTGGTATCTCCTTCCACCACAGCCGGACCCGAGTCCGGCGCGTAGAAGGAGGGTCTCTTGACCGGCTACCAGCCAATGACAAACCACCCGTCCCGGCGTTCGACGCTGGGGCTGCTCGGCGCGGTTCCGCTGGCTGCGAGCATCGGGCTGGGAGCCGCAGAACCCGCCCAAGCCGCCTTGCGGCCCCAGAAGGCCATACGGCCGGGCGGGGCGTTCGACACCTTTATCAAGGAGCTGGCTGACAAGGACCAGTTCTCGGGGACGGTGTTGGTGGCCCATCATGGTCGTCCCGTCCTGTCGCGCGCGTACGGCATGGCCGACAAGGAAAGAAAGATCCGCAACGTCAAGGACACCGTCTACGCCCTGGCGTCGGCGTCCAAGCCGTTCACCGGCCTGGCGATCGTACAGCTTGCCCAGCAGGGAAAGATCAAATTTTACGAGAAGCTCAGCACCTACCTGGACGGCTTCCCCAAAGACGTCGGCGACGTCACGGTGCACCAAATGCTCACCCATACCGGCGGCATGAGCGATCCAACCAACAGTGACGTCGACAAGAGGATCTTCAACAGCGTCGAGGAACGGCTGGCCGAACTCGCGAAGCAGACGCGGGAGCAGAGGCTGAGATTCGTCCCCGGCACGAAAAAGGAGTACGCCAGCACGGGCTATGAGGTGCTCGGCGAGATCGTGGCCAAGGTCTCCGGCATGCCGTTCCACGAGTATGTGCGCAAGCACATCTTCCTGCCCGCGGGCATGAAACGTTCGGCGTACTACACCACACCGCAGTGGTTGAAGGATGAGCGCATCGCGCACCCGTACATGCTGCAGGAGGACGGCTCGCGCATCGACGGTGTCCGGCATCTGGACAAGGGCGGCACACTCGGGGTGGCGGGGACCAACTCGGCACGGGGGTTCATCGGATCCGGTGGAGGTAATGGCTTCGCCTCGGCTCCTGATCTGGTCCGCTTCGCCCTGGCGTTGCAGAACCACAAGCTGCTCAACCGCGCCTACACCGAGTTGTATTGGAGCCCGAAGGTCTCCAGCGCGCCGATGGGCCCATGGTGGTCGGCGGCGCAGGATGTGGCGGATCTGTTCGTGTGAGCAGCCGGCGGCGGTGGCGATCCGGCGTAGTGGCAGCCCGTCGGCGCGGGCGGCGGTGATGGCCTGGTCGCGTGCTTGGGCGTGCAGGTCGGCCAGGGCCTGCTGGAGCTCATCCAGTGTCAGCAGACTCTCGGCGCCGGTCTGTAGCAAGCTCTCGTGCAGGCGGCCGATGCCTGCGCAGATGTCGTGCATGCTTTGCGGCCAGTCCGCTACCGGTGACGCGTTCATGTCGGACCCTCACGAGTTGGGGGAAGACGCAGCGGCATGGTGGCGTCGTCGCTGCGATAGCTTCCGGCATGCCCGGTGATGCCGGCGGTGAGGCGGTCCAGTACCTGGGCGGCGCATCGGCCAGCGCCGCCATGCCCCAGATGGCCGCCTGCGGGCCGCGGCGGTGGGCCTCGGTGACGCCGTCGGTGTAGAGCGGCAGCGCATCACCCGGCGCCGGCTCCACCAGTTCGGCGTGCAGGTCCACCTGGTCGAACAGGCCCAGCAGGTGGCCGGGCCGGCCGGCCTCGTGCACGGTGCCGTCGGCGCGCAGGATGAGGGCCGGGTTGTGGCAGCCCAGGCTGATCAGCCCGCTGGTCGCACGTCCCGGCTCGGGAACCCTCAGGCATTGCTGCCGGCATTCCGGGCCTGCGACGACACTGTGCCGTGAGCTGTAAACAGGTGTCCCGAACGTGGATAGGCGTCTCGATATTTGGGCGGCTGACACAGTCCGTAAGCACAAGACTGCAATTTTGTGACGATGCCCCCTAGATTCCTCGGCACGGCAACGGAGAAGGGGCGCAATGTCGGAAATATGGGAGCTGTTCGCCTGGGAGCTGGCACGGCAAATCCAAGCTCGCACGGTGTCGAGCCGCGAGGTGGTCGAGGCGCATCTGCGGCGCATCGCCGAGGTCAACCCCCGGGTGAACGCGGTCACCGCGGTCCTGGCCGAGCAGGCGCTGCAGGCGGCGGACGCGGCCGACCGGGCCGTGGGCTCAGGCACGCCGGCCGGCCCGCTGTGCGGGGTCCCGGTGACCGTGAAGGAGAACATCGACGTCGCGGGATCGGCCACGACGCTGGGCATCGTCGCGTTGCGCGACGCGGCCGCCGCCGCGGACGCGCCGCACATCGCCGAGTTGCGCGCGGCCGGGGCCATCCCGATCGGGCGAACCAACATGCCGGAGTTCGGCATGCGCTGGCACACCGACAACGAGTTGCACGGCGCCACCCGTAACCCGTGGTCGGCTACGCACACGCCCGGCGGCTCCAGCGGCGGCGACGCCGTGGCCGTGGCGACGGGCATGGCGGCGGTGGGGCTGGGCAACGACGGGGGCGGCTCCCTGCGCTGGCCCGCCCAGTGCTGCGGCGTCGCCGCGTTGAAGCCTTCGCTGGGGCGCGTGGCCCAGGTCGGCCTGCCGGCCGGCGCGGGCCGTCCGCCGCAGCCGACGCCGTTCGGATTCCAACTGCTGGCCGTCCACGGGCCGATCGCCCGGAGCGTACGGGACCTGCGCCTGGCCTTCACCCACATGTGCGCGGACCACGGCGGCGACCCTTGGCACGCGCCGGTGCCCCTGCAGGGTCCCCTGGTTCCCGTACCCATAAGAGTCTGGCTCGCCACCGACCCGGACGGCCCCGATCTGGACCCCAGCGTCGCGGACGCCCTGCGTCAGGCGGCGGAGCGACTCTCCGACGCGGGGTACGTCGTGACGGAGAGCCGGGCCCCGGACCTGGTGCGGGCCGGACAGATCTACACGCAGCTCTTGTCCGCGTACGGCCGGGTGCACGAAGTGCAACCGGCGGTCGAGTCGGTGGCCTCCGAGGGGTTCGTCCGTTTCTGGGCGGAGTACGAGCCGCACTGGAACCGGGCGGCCGGCCAGGCGACCTTCGATCCCATGATGGAACGCGCCGCGATCGCGCGTGCCTGGATGGCGTGGATGAGCCAGGCTCCGCTCGTCCTCGCGCCGATCTGCACCAGCCCGGCCTTCGCAGTGGGATCCGACCTCGACACAGGCCGGCTCGCTCGGTGGCCGGCGTCCCTGCGCATGGCGTGGACCGTCAACCTCCTGGGGCTTCCGGCGGTGGCCGTCCCCACGGGAGCGGCTGAGGGGCTGCCTCAGGGCGTCCAGATCATCGGGCCGCGCTTCCGCGAGGACCTGTGCCTGGACGCCGCCGAGGCGATCGAGGCACGAACCCCTCCGCTGACCCCGATCAATCCGCGGTAGCCACCGGGGGCTGTATCCGCCGGCTGCTGGAGGACCACCTGCACCGGACGCGGGCCGCCGGCACCGCGCTGACCGCCTTGACTGGGCAGCAGCGTTGATCTGGTTCGACGCCGAGCGTCTCAGCCTCGTGGCCGCGGTCAGCACCGGCCGGCAGACCGGCGCCACCGGCTGGCCGCTGACCTGGCAACCTACCTCAACGACTACCTAGTGTTCTGAGTCGTTAATTCGATTAAGAAGTTAGTACGATGTCTGTATGGCGAAGGGCGGCAGGCCTAGGCGGCCCTTGTTTGTCAGCGAAGCGGATCGGCGTGTGCTGGAGCAGGTTGCGCGCCGGCGAACATCGGTGTCGCCGCCCGCGGCAACGACCGTCGGATCACGCTGAGCCCGAAACAGACCATCGGAGCGGTCTCGATCATTCCGCATCCGAGCACAGCTCTCGCTTTGTGACTACAGGCTCGCCGTTGTGAGGTTCAGGCATGACGTCGTCAGACGGCGTACGGCCTGATTCAGGCAAGAGAATCCCGCGGCAGGGAGAACTCGCGCACGGAAGATCGCGTCAAAGCAGGGATGAGATCCTTACGCGTGTTCGTGGCGGCTGCACTCATCGTCCTGGGCACTGGATGCGGCGGCGACGTGGCGGCCGCTGCGGCGCTGCTTCTGCCGGAGCAGCCAGGAGACCTCCATCTGGAGCAGATCGTCACATCGGACGCCGAGCGGGATCCGGTCACGGCGTACGCGGAAGGTGACGCACCCGGCGACAGGACCCTGGCCGTCCTGGTAACACAGTCGGAGGACTGGGAGCAGCCGTACAACTGGGAGCAGCCGCACGTTGGCAAGCCGGTCAAGCTGGACAAGCACGAGGCGACCATGGGCGGAGCGGGACAGCACCGCTGGATCACCTGGCCGGTTAAGACGAGTCAGGACTTCGAGTCGTTCGCGGTGCTGGGCCACGGGTTGTCGGATGCCGAACTGATCAGGGCGGCCAACGGAGTGGCAGAGGATCTGCGGCGGCCCCGGATCGACGCCGCCTATCTGCCGCGGGGACTGGATCTCGTCAAGACCGGTTCGCTACCGGTCGGCAACTGGCAGGCTGAACTCGGCGGAACGGAGCAGGTCTGGACCAACCGGCAGGCGCGCGCCAGAGTCTCCGTCAGCCAGTTGCCCGGCGATGCCGGCATGGCGGTTCTCGCCGGTGCCACCGTCATGGGAGAGCCTCGGGAGATCCGCGGCACCACCGGCCTGGCGGGTGGCGACCTGCTGTCCGGCGGATCGCTCAGCATGGACTGGGTGCACCAGGACCGGGTCCTCATGACGCCCAAGGTCCGGCTCTGGCGGGAGAACGGCGTGATCGTCAAGGTGTCCGCGCTGGGTCTGGCCGACCACGTGGTGGACGCGTTCGTACGAGGTCTGCGCCCGGCTGGCCCTGAAGCCGTCGAGCGGGCGCGTGGCCAGATCCTGGAGTATCCTCCCGAACTTCTGTTCCCGCCCACCGACGATGAGAACCGTCCGTTGCGTGTCGTCACGGACGGCAGGAACGTCGAACGGGCCTGGGCCATGAGCGCCGGACTGCAGGACGGAACCTTCACGTCCGCGCTCCGCGTGCTCTCCCGCCGGGCCGAGATCGTGGGTGGCGGCGGCGGGACCTTCGATTGGAAGCCGGAGTACGGCCGGGCGCCGATGACAATCATGCATGACGTGCTGGAGCTCGGCCTGCCCAGCGACAACGTCCTCATCGGCTTCGCGGGGACCGGAGTGCGTAAGATCCGCATCAGCTACTCGGACGGCACCTCGGCAGAGCTTCCGCTCGGCCCGGCGGGCGGCCCAGGCGGCGTCCGCTGGTTCTCTACCGAGGTAAAGTCCCGCTCGTTCAAGCTCTCCGCCGAGATGAAGGACGGCAAGGTCACCGACACCGTACGGCGCATCCCCTGAGCGGCCTGATCACAGGTATCGGTCAGGGAGTGCCTCTCCAGAATTCGCGGCGGGAGACGCTCGAGTGGCTTTTGATCGCCGTGAGCGATTCGACCTTGGACTTCAGCTGCACACAGTCTTCTGTCGGGAAACGCCGTCGCGGGCAGGAGCCTGCCGAGGTTGATCAGTGGCTGCAGGGCCATCTTGGCTGCCGGGATGGCGAACGGCCGCCGGCGAGGAAGGCACGGGTGTGCTGTCAGCACAAGTCTCGTGCAAGGGCGGGGTGGCCGCCGTCGCGGAGGATGAGCGCGGCGACGTTGAATGCTTCCGCGCCGCGCTCCAGAGTGTCGTCGCCGCGGGCGTCCGCGGCGTGGGCGCGGGCCTGCACTCGCGTCACGCGGGTCTCGATCCCACGACCCAAGTCGTATGTCAGGACGAGCCTTCTTCAGCCAGGATTGCCGTGACTCGGCCGATCCCGGGGAAGTCCGCTGTGACGCTGTCGCCCGGCGCGATCGTGATGGCCCTGGTGATGGAGCCGGACAGCACCACCTGGCCTGGCTCCAGCGACACCCCCAGCGCACCGATGGCGTTGGCCAGCCAGGCCAGTGCGTTGAACGGAGTACCGAGGACCGCCGTTCCGCTGCCGGTTTCGGTGGCTATGCCGTTCCTGATCAGTGTGCAGTTCGCGGATCGCAGGTCGGCGTCCGCGGGATCGATCGGCGTGCTTCCGAGGATCGCCGCCCCGGATGATGCGTTGTCGGCGATCGTGTCGACGATCGAGATCTTCCAGTCCTGGATCCGGGAGTCGACGATTTCCAGCGCCGGCAGCAGGTATCGCACCGACCTGATGGCGTCGTCGACGGTCACGCCGGGTCCCCGGAGAGGGGCGCCCAGGACGAAGGCGATCTCCGGCTCGATCCGGGGCTGGATGAACCCGCGGTAGGGGATCGGCCGGTGCTCGGGGTGGAACATGCTCGCGGTCAGATGGCCGTAGTCCGGCTCGTGGACGCCCATCTGCCGTTGGATGGCGGCCGAGACGAGGCCGATCTTGTGGCCGCGGACCTGGTCTCCGGCCTCGGTCCAGGACCGCACCTGCTGCTGCTGGATCCGGTAGGCGTCGGAGATGGTCGCGCCGGGATAGGTGGTGCTCAGGGGAGGAATCGGTAGGCCGGACCGGTGGGCGTGGAGCAGCGCGGCCGCCGCCTCCCGGACCTCAGAGGGCTTCATCGTTCACGCGCCTCGCGCTCGGCTCGACAGCTCCGCCGCCACGTCGATGATCATGTCTTCCTGGCCTCCGATGACCTCGCGTCGCGCCAGTTCCAGGAGAAGCGTGCGCACTGGTAGGCCGTACTTGTCCGCGGCGCGCTTCGCCGGGTGGAAGAAGGTGGAGTAGAGACCGGTGTAGCCGAGCAGGAGCGCGGTCTCGTCGATGATCTGCGGTTCGGTCATCAACGGCGCGAGGAGGTGTTCGGCGACCTCGATCAGGGCCAGGACGTCGACTCCCGGGTGGTGACCGGAACGTTCCAGCGCCGCCGCGAGCGCCTCCGTCTGGGCGTTGCCGGCGCTGGCTCCCAGGCCTCGGAGCGAACCGTCGACGTAGGTCGCGCCGTTCTCGACCGCGGCGAGCGTGTTGCCGATGCCCACGCCCAGGTTGTTGTGGGCGTGGAAGCCGATGTCCGCGTGGACCGCGTCGCGCAGCGCGGCGACACGGGCTCCGGCGGAACGGGGCACGAGCGCCCCGGCGGAGTCGACCACGTAGATCACCTGCGCGCCGTAGGAGTCCAGCTTGGCGGCCTGCTCGGCGAGTGCCGCCGGTTCGAGCTTGTGGCTCATCATCAGGAAGCTCATGACGCGCATGCCCTGCTCGCGGGCGTGGCGGATCGGCTGCTCGGCGCAGTCGGCCTCGGTGCAGTGCGTGGCGACCCGTACCGTGCTCGCCCCGGCGTCGCGGATGGCGTCCAAGGCCGCGAGCGTCGAGATCCCCGGCACGTACAACACGGCGATGTCGGCTCTGTCCACCGCGGCGACGGCGGCCTGTACATACGCGACGTCCGTCGCGGCGGCGAAGCCGTACTGGATCGAGGAGGCGCCGATGCCGATGCCGTGGGCGACCTCGATGACCCGGACACCCGCCCGGTCGAGGCCACCGGCCACCGCGCCGACCTGTTCGGGTGTGAACTGGTGCGAGACGCTGCTCATGCCGTCGCGCAGGCTCGTGTCCACGAGAGTGATCATCGGGCGGCTCCCAGGGTCTTCTCCGCGATCCGTTCGGCGACGGCGATCGCGGCGGCGGTGATGATGTCGAGATTGCCCGCGTAGGCGGGCAGGAAATCGCCGGCGCCCTCCACCTGCACCATGACGGTGACCAGGTTGCCGTCGACCTCCAGGAATCGCAGCCGGTAACCCGGCACGTACCGTTGGACTTCGGCGACGATGTCTCCTACGGCCTGCTCGATTCGCTCGGCGTCAGACCGGCGAACCCTCGCGTACACGGTGTCGCGCATGACCATGGGCGGCTCGGCAGGATTGATCAGCGAGAACGCCTTGGCCTCGTCGACCCCGGCGACGGCGGTCAGGGCCTGTCCGGTCTTCTCGCTGAACTCGCTGAGATTGCGCCGAGTGCCCGGACCCGCACCGGCGCTCGCGATGGTGGCGACGATCTCGCCGTACGAGACGTCGGCGACCTGGTCGATCGCGTACAGGAGGGGGATGGTGGCTTGCCCCGCGCAGCTGACCATGTTGAGGTTCGGCGCCTGCAGGTGATCGTCGAGGTTGACGGCGGGGACGACCCAGGGGCCGACCGACGCGGGTGTCAGGTCGATCGCGGTGATCCCCGCGGCCGCGTAGCGTGGCGCGGCCGCGGCGTGTACCTTCGCCGAGGTCGCCTCGAAGACCAACGGGGGCCGGTCCGATCGGCTGAGCAGCCAGTCGACGCCCTCCGCGGACACCTCGACACCCAGGTCCTTGGCCCGCCGCAGGCCCTCGCTGCCCGGGTCGATTCCGATCATGAAGCGAGGGTCGACGAGTTCGGATCGGCGCAACTTGTAGAGCAAGTCCGTTCCGATGTTGCCTGAACCGACGATCGCCGCCGGGACTTTCACGGGCATGCGTACGCGCTCCCTTGTGACGGAAAGGTGTTGCCGTCCCCACGGGCCGGCGGCCGGGGGCTCCGGGGATTCGCGGGCTCAGCCGCGTGCCGGTCGGCGAATCTCGATCAGAAGTTCCAGTTCGACGGGGGAGTTCAGCGGCAGCGCCGACACCCCGACCGCCGAGCGGGCATGCCGTCCGGCGTCGCCGAAAAGTTCGCAGAGCAGGTCCGACGCCCCATCGCCGACCTGTGGGAGCCGGGTGAAACCGGGCGTCGACGCGACGAACACCAGGGCCTTGACCACGCGGGCCACCGCCGCCAGATCGCCGATCTCCGCCTTCAGCGCCGCCAGCGCGTTCAGCGCGCACTGACACGCGCACTCGTAGGCGACTTCCACGCTGACCGTGTCACCGAGCCGGCCGGTCGCGATCAGCCGCCCCTCCCGCAGCGGCACCTGGCCCGAGATGTGGATGTGATCACCGCTGCGTACGGCGGGCACGTAGGCCGCGACCGGAGGCACGACCTCCGGCAACCTCAGCCCCAGCGCCTCGAGGCGCCGTTCGGGATGGGAGAAGGTCGCGCGGCCTCCCGGGCTCATCGAGGTCCACCGCGCCAATCAGGCATCGCACGCTCGCCGACAGCGACGTCGTAGGCCGCACGGGCCAGCAGACGGGTCGAATCCAACGTCGGCAGGCACGAAACATCGGGCGTGATCAGCAACGGGATCTCGGTGCAGACGAGCGCGACCGCGTCACAGCCCCGGCCGGCCAGCCGTTCGATGACGCGGAGGTACTGCTGGCGCGACGCATCGCTGATCACACCGTTCACCAGCTCCTTGAAGATCACCTCGTTGACGAGGTCACGGTCGTCGGCGTCCGGCAGTTCCGCGGCGATCCCACGGGAGGCGAACGCCCGCGGGTACATCGGGCCGTCCATCGTGTACGTGGTGCCCAGCACGCCGACACGGGTACGCCCCTCGGCCGCGGCCTGGTCCGCGACGACCTCGGCGATGTGGAGACCCGGCAGCGGGAGGTCCGGTCCCGGCACCTCCAGAGCCATGTGGGCGGTGTTGTCCGGACAGGCGAAGAAGTCGGCGCCGGCCCGGGCGAGCCGCCGCGCGCTGGTGGCCAGGGTGGCCCGGACGGTCGCGTGATCTCCGCTCTCCCAGGCGGGCATGCTGTACCCGAAGGCGACGTAGTCCAGGGCGACGTCGGGATGCTCGTTGCGACCGGTCCGGCGAAATCCCTCCTCGCAGAAGGTGAGGAAGCAAAGGGCGGCTCCTCCCGTGCTGTGAGCGAGGACTCCAAGGTGTTTCACGACGACTCCGGCGTTTCAGAACAGCGGGACGGCTTCATTCTTCCCCCGAGGACCCCAACCCGCCTACTGCAAGGCATCGATCGATATACCATCCATGCTGTGGAGGCATGGATGGATGTGCGGGTGATGGGTTACCTGGTGGTGATCGCCGAAGAGGGATCCATCAGCGGAGCCGCTCGCCGCCTGCGACTGACCCAGCCGACCCTGAGCCGGCAACTGCGTGACCTGGAACGACGCTTGGATACTGAGCTGTTCGTCCGCACCGGCCGAGGCCTCGCTCCCACCGCGGCCGGCGCGGCGCTGCTCCGGCGAGCCGTGCGCATGCTGGCCGAAGCAGAAGCCGCTCTGCACGACGTACGGCTGGCCGCCGAAGGCAAGACCGGCCGGGTGACGGTCGGGTTCGCCGGATCGGGCATCAACGGCGTGCTGGGAGGCGCCCTCGGCCGGCTGCGAGCGGAACTTCCCGACGTCGACCTGTCCCTGGTGGAGCTGTTCGACGACGCCGAGATGTCGGCCGGCATCCTGGACGGAAGCCTCGACGTGGCCGTGCAGCGGCTGCCGGTCCGCGACGCCCGTCTCGCCACACGAGTCTGGACGCGAGAGCCGTTGACCCTCTTCCTGCCGGCGGGGCATGCCCTGGCCACGACCCGTGAACCGGCACCGGTATCCGTACTCAGCGAGATCCCCCTGGTGCTGTGGCCACGCGAATCCGCGCCCCACGCGCACGACGAGATCACCTCGTTGTGCCACCACGCCGGGATCGTACCGCGCGTCGGCGCACGGGGCCGGACCGTCCAGACCATCCTCGCGCTCGTCGCCGCCGGGTTCGGCGCGGCCGTGATGGCCGACTCCTATCGAGTGCTGCACCGAGATGGCGTGACGGCTCGACGACTCGCGGGTACCGCCACCACCTTGCACCTGGTCTGGCGGGCCGGGGATATGGGCCCGCTTCTCACCCGTTTCATGACCGCCCTGAACACAGGACCGCAGCGCGAGTGAGCTCGCATGCGACTGGGTGGCCGCACCCTGGCCACCCTCGCCCGACAACACCCTCCTGCTGTCAAGCTGCCTTCAACAAAGCCATGACCCGCACCGTTCACCCCACTGGTTCTGTCGATGACAAGTGGATCTGGATCAAACTCCGTGAAGCGGTGACGGATGGTAATCATGCAGAGCGGGCGCATGGTCCTTGATCGCGATTCCGTAAGTCGATGTACACGGCCCACCATGCCCAGCGATGCGCCACTCCGTCGCGGCGACAACATAGCCGAGCTGGGTCCGTTCCATAGGCGAGTGGCAGTAGCCGTACAGGATGACCCGCTCGTCAGTCGTGGTGGATGGTGACGGTGCCGGCGGAGCCGTCGACGGTGATCCTGTCGCCGGTGCGGATGACGCGGGTCGCGTCGCTGACCCCGACGACGGCGGGGATGCCGTACTCCCTGGCGACCGTGGTCCCGTGCGAGGTGAGGCCACCCGTCTCCGACACCAGCGCGCCCGCGGTGAGGAACAGCGGCGTCCACCCGGGGTCGGTGGCGGCGACGACCAGGATCTCGCCGGGCTGGAGTTGCACCGCGTTCGGATCGTGGACGACGCGCGCGGTGGCCGTCACGACGCCGGACGCGGCGGCCAGGCCCCGCAGGCTCTGGCCGGAGGAGTCCCCGGCAGGCTGCCCGCGCAGTTCGAGGGCCCGCCCGTCGGACAGCACCAGTGACGGAACCCGTGGCCGCCTGCACTCCCGCTCGTATCGAGCCCGCCGCTCGTCGGCGGTCGCCCGCAGGTCCTCACCGCCCAGCCCTGACCGCAGTTCCGCGGGGACGAGGAACATCACATCCTCGCGCCGGGTGAGCCTGCCGTGCCGGACCAGGTCCTCGCCGATGAGCAGAAGCTGGTCGCGGATGTGGGCGTACCCGCGCATCAGGTAGACCTTGCCGTGCTCGCGCAGTCCGCGCAGCGCCCTGGAACGGCGGAGCATGAACCCGGCCGCGACAGCGTGCGGGAGGCGCCGCAGAGGCAGCCGTCCGACGAGTTCGCGCAGTGTCCTCTCCGCCGCGTGCGCCGCGTCGGTGAAGTAGCGTTCGGCGTCCTGGGCGGGGTCGGTGGTCAGCAGGTAGGTGGCGAGCATGGCGAAGACCGGCTCGGGATCGTTCGACCAGCGGGGCACGCCGAGGTCGATCTCCGCGCGGGCCCGGAACCCGTACTCCCGCAGGAACCGGGACACGCCCTGCTGCAGGGTCTCGGGAAGGGTCTCGGCCGCGTAGCCGGCGGCCAGTCGCGCGGGATCGTGCTCGGCGAACAGCGCCGCGCACGCCGCGTCGTCGCGGATACGCCGCGACAGCCGCCACAGGGAGAGGTCCATCTCGGTGGTGGGGTTGCCGGGGACGCCGCGGAAGACGGCGTTGATCTCGGCCTCGCCGGCCACGCGGGACAGGAGGCGCGAGCCGATCTGCGCCGCTCGCTGCCCGGCGTACTCGCGCGGCAGGTCCAGTTCGATGCGCGCGACCTCGGGCGCGACCCTTTCGACGAAGTCCAGCCGCTCTTCCGCGCTCGCCCGCGCCGGGCCGGCGTACCGGCTCACCAGTTTCTCCGACCTGGCCACGATGCCGGCCCGCGCGGCCCGGGGGAAGGCGAGCGCGTAGACGACGCGCCACCAGTGTGCGCGGTGCTCGCGGGGCGGCGCGCAGGCCAGCGGATCGATTCCGGACGACGGTCGCAGCTCGTCGGCGTGATCGAGCAGCGCCCGCCCGGCCGGGGCGGTGAAGGCGTCGATGAGATGGGCCAGCCGGGCGCGGCGGCTGTCGCTGTAGGCGCCGTCGGTGACATCCCAGTACAGCCAGCCGTGCACGCCGGGGATCTGCGGGGCGATGCCGGACCCGGCCAGTCCTGGCTGGAACGACATCTGCCGCAGCCGGATCAGGTAGGCGCCGATGGGCGTGAACGGTTGAGTCAGGCCCTGGTAGGCGTTGAGCGACCAATACACCCGCGGCCGCTCCTGAGCCGCCTCGGGCACCGGGAACAGTGTGGTGATCGGTCGGGACTGGGTGATCCACAATCGCCCGGACGTGTCGTAGGCCCACTCGATGTCCTGCGGCGAGCCGAACAGCTCCTCCAGGCACCGGCCCAGCGCCCAGAGCTCCCGCAACTGAGCGCGGCTGAGCTCACCGGAGCCCCGCACGCTGACGGCGCCAGGCCCGATCCGGTACTGGTCGGGCCTGACGGTGCCGGACACCAGGCCCTCACCGAGACCGGCCACCGCCTCGACCACCATCTCGGTACGCCGCTCACTCATCGGGTCGACGGTGAACAGCACACCGGCGTGCCGCGCCTCGACCATGACCTGCACGACCACCGCGATCTCGGCCTCGCGCTGATCGACGCCGTTCGCCGCCCGGTACAGCACCGCGCGGTCGGACCACAGCGATGCCCAGCACCGGCGGACGGCGTCGAGCACCTTGCCGACGCCGCGGACATCGAGGTACGTGTCGTGTTGCCCGGCGAAGCTGGCCTCGGGCAAATCCTCGGTCGTCGCGGACGACCGTACCGCCACGGCCGGGGCCTTCTCAACGGCCAGCAGCCGGTAGGCGGCCGCGACGCTCTCGGCCAGGTCCGGTGGCACCGGCGCGCTCATGATCCGCCGGCGCGCGTCGCCCGCGAGCCTTACCAGGTCCTCCTCCGTCGTCGCCCGGTCGAACTCCTCCAGCACGCCGTCGAGGGACACCGACCTCCGGTACGCGGCGGTCGCGACGCAGAACCCGGCGGGCACCGGGAACTCGGCGGCCGTCATCACGCCGAGGCCGACCGCCTTGCCGCCGACCAGGCCGAGCATGGTCCCATCAACCGACCCCAGACCGACCAGGTCACCCGGACCGAGGCCGGTCTCGGCGCTCGCATCGGTGTTGGTCGTCAACATCGCACCCTCCTGCAGGCGTCACCCCGCCGTGAGCACGCGCCCACAGCCCTGTTAGGTAAGCCTCATTTCTCAACTCGGGTTGAGTGCAACTCGCCCGTGGGGAAGGTCGCGACTGCGGATCGCGTACTGGCCTGCCGCACCCGCCGGCTGCCGTACACGCCCAGCTCCGCCGACGGCGGCGCGGAGCCGCCTGCGAGCTCGGGCCCCGGCGTGCGAGCGGCCTCCCGGCGCCGCCGTTCAGCCAGGACATACGCTTCGTATCATTAGTCATTACCCATGAGGCGCGGAGAGGTGAGGCATGCGGAACGGGACGGCCGCCGCGCCGGTCCTGCGGGAGGATGACCGCGCGTCGCTCGCGGCCCTGAGCCGCGACCAGGGCGTCCCCGCACGGGTCGCCCGACGGGCGAAGATCGTCCTGATGGCGGCCGACGGGATGACGAACCACGCCATCGCCGAGCGGCTCGGCGTGACCAGAAAGACCGTCAGCGCGTGGCGCCGGCACTACGACAGCTCAGGGCTGACCGGTCTGGACGATCGGCCTCGGCGGGGACGGCCGCGCCGCCTCGATCATCGGGAGATCGTCGCGGCGACGCTCAGGCCGCCACCCGAGAGCCTGGGCGTCACGCGCTGGT
The DNA here is from genome assembly GCF_042740095.1 of Nonomuraea sp. NPDC059023. Taxonomy (NCBI): domain Bacteria; kingdom Bacillati; phylum Actinomycetota; class Actinomycetes; order Streptosporangiales; family Streptosporangiaceae; genus Nonomuraea; species Nonomuraea sp. NPDC059023. The sequence continues at coordinate 180,652 of NZ_JBHYIO010000018.1, forward strand.
CCAGCCGGCTGCTCGCGGCCCGCCTCGGCATCGGCGCCGCCACCGTGGCCCGGGCGTGGCGTGACGCGGGCATCTCTCCCAGGGGCTCGGGGACGTTCGCGTTCGCCACGGCTCCCGCGTTGGTGGCAGAGGTCGTCGAGGTCGTCGGGCTGTATCTCGCCCCGCCGGTGAACGTGATCGCGCTGCACGCGAAGGCCGCCCCCGCCGCCGGCTCGCGGGGCCGGCCACCCACGCCCCGCCCCGACGCCGGTGAGCGCCTCGGCGGCGCCGGCCGATTCGGTGGTGCCGGCCGCTTCGGTGGTGCCGACCTGCTGACCGCGATACGGAGCGCACCTCACGAGTGGGCCACGCCCCCTCATCGGGACGGGAACCTCGGCTACGTCCTCGATCTGCTCGAATTCCTCGACCACGTGGCGCGCACCTGTCCACCTGACGGCAGCGAGCCGGCGTTGCGCCTGGTCTTCGAGGATGACGCCGCGCACGTAAACGCCGCGATCCACGACTGGCTCGCCACCCACCCGCAGATCCGGGCGCACGTCGCCCCGCGCCGGCTGTGGCGCGGCCTCACCGAGATCTGGCTCGCCCTCACCGAAGCCCAGGCCGACCATGACCAGGCCGGCGGCGCTCAGGCAGGCTACGGCCAAGCAGGCGGCGGACACCACACCGACGCACCGGCTGGGACGGCGAGCCTCATGACCCCAGCCGCCTCCGCGCAGGCGGACGACGACCGGCGGACCTTCGTCTGGTTCGACAGGACCAAGGAGCACCCCCAGGCCGAGACCGAGCCCCCGGCCATGGCCGCCGACCGGCGGGAACCCTCATCTGAGGATCGGGGACTGCCTTCGATCCTTTCGATCCGGACCATCGCCGACAGCCTCGAAATCCCGCTCTCGACCCTGCACTACTGGGAGCGCCAAGGACTCCTCACACCGCATCGCCGCCACGGGCAGCGTTTCTACGACGCCGCCCAGATCCGGCGGATCGCGCTGGTCCACCTGTGGCGCGAGACGGGAATGCTGAGCATCGGCGACATCTCGCGCCTCCTCACCGATCAGGAGACGAGCGACTGGCGCCACACCGTGCGCGACCGGATCAACGCCATCGGCGACCAAATCGAACGGCTGGGTGCAGCGCAGACGTACCTGAGCCACCTGCTGATGTGCGCCCACGAACCACTGGAGCAGTGCCCCGACTTCCAGGAGATGGTCGATGCGCGCGTCGGCACGTGGTGCCGGACAGGGGATTGATCCCGCCAGGCCAGGAGAGCACCATGAAACGACACGTCAGCCATCCTCCGGATTGTTTCGTGCGAGGGTGCGGCCGCGTTTGACGGTCTTGCCGACGTCCGCGTCAAGCCAACTCGGGGTGAGCCCTGTCAGCGGCCCAGTTCTCCTGCCGGTCCAGGTCGCGGGCAACCACCGCTTCCTGAAAGCCTCGGCTGCGACCGGCAGCGGCAAGCAAGCACAGACACATGCCCCCGCAAGGCTGGCGCCAACGACGTATCAGGAGGTCAACCGGCGCTTCCCTCTGGATAGAGCCGGCATTGTTCGCGGAACTGTTCTGTGCCCGCCAGGCACGCAGGTCGTGACAGGCGGCGCTACCGCAGCCAGCGCGTCCGGGCGGATCACCGGCATGACACCAATCCCCGACGGGACCGGCATGTACGTCAGCGCCTCCTTCGGCCGGTCAGGCGAGTTGTCGGTGCTGGTGCTCTGCGCCCCGCTGCAGCAGCTATCCAGCGTCACCACGCTGCCCCACACCGTGCAGTCCATCACACAGGGATTCGTCGACCGCCGAGACTGCCCCGCCGGCACAATGTCCATGGGCGGCCCGGGCCGCGTTCGGCCTTCAATGCGCAGGCGCGCCCGATGGCGGGTGACTCCCGTGGCGTCGGTGATCCCTTGCGACGGGACAGATCTAGACGAACTACAAGCGCGATCCCCGCTCGGTAAGGGTTCAGGCCAGGCCGGTGGCCGGGGGTCTGCCTGCAAGAATCTGCAAAGGGGGTCAGGCCCAGCGGCTGAGGTCAACCGGGTCCTGGGCGATCGCATCCGGGACGCCGTGGCGGGCCGAACGGCGGCCGCGGGCGGGCTCGCCGTGGCGTCGGGGCGTGTAGCCCGCGATGGTCACCAGATCCAGTGGGAACGGAGGTCGGCGCGCCACTGCTTCGGGTAGTACTGCATGATGGTGAAGGCCATCCCGATGTCACGGGCGATGTACTGGTCGCGTTCGAGTTTGCGGGTGATCGGCTTGCCGGGCGCGCTCTGGTCATCCCACCAGGATTCCCACTGCTTGATGCAGGTTTGCGTCCCATAGTGCGGGTTGGAGCAGGGGGCGGGCGGCGACCAGATCTGCGTGTGGCCGAAGCTGACGACCTTGCCGGACGACTCCTCGGTGAGCGTGCCCCAGGCCTTCAGACAGTACGGCTGCGAAGGAATGTCCCACTTCACATAGTGCTGCCGTCCAGTGGTAGCGAGGGTCTGGAGATTCTGGCAACGCCCGTCGCCGATCTGCTCCTTGGTGATCCGCAGCTTGTAATAGGTGCCGTTGTCGGCCCAGCCGTCCAGCATCACCCAGTCGCCCTCGCGGATGAACGTCTCGGAAGAATCCGGCGGCCAGGTAGCCGGGTCTCCCCAGCTGATGCCGGACGTGGTCGATGACTGCGGCTTCCATGCCCACTGCCCGGCCGCCTTGCCGTCAGCCCAGAACTGGCCCGCGCTACGCACTGACATGCGCGAGTACTCACCGTAATTCTCGGTGCGCGAGGCATGAACGGGGACAGCGGATCCGACCAGCAACGCCACCACAACGGTGCTTGCCAGCATCATCTTGAACAACCGAACCTCCTTAGAATCTTGCCTACAAGTACGGCGGAGCTCACGACGGATGTCGAACGCGATACGGAACGCCTTCGGGAGCTCAGCAGTTGTGAACTCCCAGTGGGGAGTGATCAGAATGTCATGGAAGTAGCCGAATTCCCCGCATGAGCGCGTCCTGCGTCTCCTGCAGATCACCGGCACCTGCCAGCTGTTCCACACCCACCCATCGCTGCAGCAGGCACTGAGCGCCGTCCACCTCGACACCTCGGCCAGCGGCACCTGACCCCGCACAGGCTGGGCGGCAAGGGGGTGAAGGGTGCGCGTGCCAGGCGGCGTGTTGCGTCCGAGGCGGGTGCTGAGCCGGTCCAGGTGATTGCGCGGCCTGGCCTCCGCCGCCGGGAGGGGACCGTATGCGGTGGGCCGCGCGCGGTCCCCTCCCTCTCCCGCTGTTCGGGCTGCTGCGGCGGCTTCGATGGCGTCGTGCACGGTGAGGTCGACGTGCAGGTGTGACAGGGCTCCGGTGACGGCCAGCAGGCGTAGCGGCCGGTTTGGTGGCGCCGCCAGGCACAGCATCGTGCCCTGCCGGACGGCGTAGTGGTGGGCGCGCAGGAGGACCGACAGGCCGCTAGTGACCAGGAAGGACATCGCGCCGAAGTCGACGATGAGGCATGCGCTCGCGGTCGCCTCCTGAGCAACACCTCGTCCAGGAGGATGGCGCTGGTGACGTAGACGTCGCCGACCACACGGATCACGACACGCTGCCGCAGATGGTCGCAAGTGACCGTCAACGATGTGGACGCCTGGGAGCCCAGTACGTTCCCACCCGCCGAAAATCTGTTGGCCATCCTGACGATCGCGGCCATTCCCCGCCGCCTGGCCACCCGACAAACGTGCCTCCATCGCCAGCACGGCAAGAGTATGAGCTCCGCGAGCGACTGGGTGTCGATCGACACAGCCATTCTTCTGCGAGTCATCCGGGAGATCAGGGACTGCGAGGGGGTATCGATGTCAACGAGCACCAAGGTGGCGGAAGTATCTGTGCCGCTTCGAATCGATCCTCGAACATTGAAGGAGCTTGGGATGTGAAAACAAATGAATGGATTCTCGCTGGCGAATCAAGGTTCGTCTCAAGGAAGAAACGTGTGCCGACTTCGCCGTTTCGGCCATGGCCGTCGCTCCACCTGGTGCCGCAACGGCCTTTACGAAACAATGCCTGACCCAAAGCGGCGTGAGGTTGTCGCCGCGGGGGTGTCATGAGAGTTCCAGAATGCCGCGAGTAGCGAGATAGTCAGAATCGTCAGCCCGATCGGCGAGTGCAATGGCGACCCTTTCCCCCGCCGCCGCCCGCGCCATCCAGGCTTCGAAAAAAGCCCCGCCCGGCGCGGACGACGAGCGTATGCCATCGAACACCAGTGCTTGGGACCGGACCGCGGGAAGGTGATCCTTTGTGGCCACCGCACGGTAGGCGGCGGCCAGTGGCTTCTCCGTCCCGTCGTTGGCGAGAAGCCCGAGGGTGTACTCCAGCTCAGGGAAGTCCAGCAACTCGCGGCTGACGTCATGTGAGCACCACCACGTCAGCCCCCACACCTGCGTGCAGCTGAGCACGTTGTGCAGAGTCTTGGTGGCGAATTCGGCGGCGTGCTCGGCCGGGATGTGCGGCTCCGGCGCACCCACCTCCTGCACCCAAACGGCGCGGCCGGGGTCGGCTGCCCAGGCTTTGGCCAGCTCTACCACGTACTCGGCCAGGTGCGTGGTCTCCGGTGCGAGTGGTCCGTAACGTCCCGCGCAATCGCCGGAGAACACCCACGGGTGGACCGTCGTCATCGCCCCCTTGGTCGTCGAGGCCTGGGGGGTGAAGGGGTGCTCATCGTTGTACCAGACCGCGTCGTAGGCTGAGTGCACGTGCGGATGTCCGGGGTCGCCCTCGTGGCAGGCTGCCAGCAGCCTGTCCAGCCACGCGTCCACTTCCGGCGCCGCCACGGGGTTGTGGGCGACCAGGTTGTTCAGTTCGTTGCCCAGCGTCAGGCCGAGCAGGTTGGGCTTGTCCGCCAGTGCGGTCGCTACCGTCCGCACCAGCTCCACCTGGGCCTCCACCACGTCCGGGTCGGTGAAGACGTTGCGCTCATGCCAGGTCTGCAGCCAGGTCGGGTAGAAGTCGAAGCTCGACAGGTGCCCTTGCAGCAAGTCCACCTGCACGTTCAGGCCCGCTTCCGCGGCTGTGTCCACCACACGGCACACGTCGTCGATCGCGCTGCGGCGGATCAACCCGCGATGCGGCTGCAACAACGGCCACAACGGAAATATCCGGACATGGTCGAGCCCTAGCTCGGCGATCTGCTCAAATTCCTTCCGCACCACGGCGAGATCAAGATCCAGCCAATGATGAAACCATCCCCGTGCGGGGGTGTAGTTCGCCCCGAAATGCATAGAAAGCCTTTCTTGGTACGGCTGCCGCCATATGCTGGCTAATCGCCGTCTATTCCTACTGCCTTTGATCCGTGTCCAGGGTTGCGTGCAGTACTGTCTGGGTCGTTGGGCGCTTCCCGGGTTTCGCGCCGTATGTTCGGCGGTCCCCGTGTTTCACGGCGTCAGCGACAGGATCCGCGAGGCCGCTTCCTCCACTCGTCCCTGCGCCAGCCGTCCCTGCGCGACAGCGGTGACGATGGCGTCCCTGACCTGTGGGATGTCCACCGCCTGATCCCCGATCAGGACCAGGTCCACGCCCGCCGCCAGCGCTGCCACGGCCGCCTCGCCAGGCGTGAAGGCGTCACTGATCGCCCGCATCTCCAGCGCGTCCGTGACCACCACGCCCGCGAATCCGATCTGCTCCCGCAACAGCCGGGCCACCAGCAGCGGATTGAGCGTCGCGGGCGCATCGCCATACCCGGCATACCGCACGTGGGCCGTCATGATCATGGGAATCCCGGCCCGCACCGCGGCCCGGAACGGTACGAGATCGTCGTCGCTCAGCGAAGCGGCCGGCAGTTCCAGATGCGAGTCCTTGGTGGTGCCGCCATGCCCGGGGAAGTGCTTGGCACAGGCGATGATCCCCGCCTCCCGCAGCCCCGTGGCATAGGCGAGCGTATGCCGGGCCACCAGTTCAGGATCGGCCCCGAACGAGCGCGCACCCACGATCGGGTTGTCCGGCCGTGAGCCGAGGTCCGCGCAGGGCCCGAAAACGACGTTCAGCCCCAGCCCGCCCACGATCATCCCGAGCTCCCGCGCGACCTCCCGGGTGTACTCGAGATCGTCGCGCGCGCCCAGCGACCGGTTGCCCTCGCCCTGCGGCAGGCCCGCCGCAGCCAGGTGATTGGTGTTGACGCCGCCTTCGGCGTCAGTGGCGATCAAGGCGCCGGGCCCGGCCGCGCGTACGGAGTCGGTGAGCGAGCACAACTGCTGGGCGGATGAGACGTTACGCTCGAACAGCATGACGCCGCCGAGTCCCCCCTCCAGCAGCCCGCGCAACTCGCCGGTCAGCGACGTGCCGGATATGCCGGCCATCAGGCAGCGGGCGGCGAGGTCTTTCACGCATCCTCCTCGGCGGAGTGGAGCCAGCAGTGCGTCCAATGCCCGTCGCCCTGCTCGCTGCGCGGCGGGAAACGCTCGGCGCAGACGGGCATCGCGACCGGGCAGCGCGGATGGAAACGACAGCCGGGCGGCGGGTCGATGAGGCTGGGCGGCTCGCCGAGATCTTCGTCGCTGTCCTCGGTGGTCCGATCCGGATCGGGGGCGGAGGCGAGCAGTAGCCGGGTGTAGGGGTGTTTGGGGGTCTCGGTGATCGCGTCGGTGGGGCCGCCCTCGATCATCTGCCCCGCGTACATCACCCGGATCTCGTCGGCGAAGTAGCGGGCACTGGCGATGTCGTGGGTGATGTAGAGCATGGCCAGTTGCTCCTCATCGCGCAGCCGGGCCAGCAGGTTGAGGATGTCCAGCCGGATCGACACGTCCAGCATCGAGATCGGCTCGTCACCCAGCAGGACGCGGGGCCGTACGGCGAGAGCACGGGCGATGACGACCCGCTGCCGCTGTCCGCCCGACAGCTCGTGCGGGAACTTGGCCAGGAACGCCTCCGGCAGGTTCACCCTGCGCAGCAGTTCGGCCGCCTGCTCGCGGGCCGCGGCCTTGGTGCGGGCGTGGCCGTGGATGCGCAACACCCGGCCCAGGATGTAGCCGATGCGGTGCACGGAGTTCAGTGAAGCGAACGGGTCCTGGAAGATCAGCTGCACCTGCCGCAAGTAGGTGGCGCCGTCGCCGTCGTGCAGCTTCACCGCGCCGGAGGTCGGCGGGTAGTAGCGGGCCAGGATGCGCGCCAGGGTCGTCTTGCCGCTGCCGCTCTCACCCACCAGCGCGATCGTCCGGCCCGCGTGCAGGCTGAGGCTCACATCCTGTACGGCGTGCACGGCCTTGCCCCGCCCGACCGGGAAGGACTTACTGACGTGCACGGCCTCCAGCACTGGTTCACTCATGGTCGGCTCCCTGGTGCAGCAAGCAGGCGACCTGCCGCCCGTCGAGGTCGAGAAGGGTGGGCACGGTCGAGCCGCATGCCTCCATCCGGACGGCGCACCGAGGCTCGAACGCGCACCCCGCGGATGCCTTCCGCAGGTCGGGTGGCGAGCCGGGAATGCCGCGCAGCTGTCTGCGTTCCCCGTGCAGGGGCGGGAAGGAGTCGCGCAGGCCCCGCGTGTAGGGGTGTTTGGGGGAGTGGTAGAGGTCCTTGGCGTGGGCCAGTTCCACGATCCGCCCGCCGTACATGATGGCGATCTTGTCGGCCATCTCGATGAGCAGGCTCAGGTCGTGGGTGACGAAGATGACGGCGAATCCCAGCTCGCGGCGCAGGCGCATGATCTGCCGCATGATTTGGCGCTGCATGACGACGTCCACGGCGGTGGTCGGCTCGTCCATCACCACCAGTTCGGGGTCACACGCCAGCGCCAGGGCGATGGTGGCGCGCTGGCGCATGCCGCCTGACATCTCATGCGGAAAGGCGCGCAGCCGGTCGGCGGGGATGCCGACCAGGCCGAGCAGGTGTGCGGCCCGCTCCCGCGCCGCGGCCTTGGAGACCTTGCGGTGCTCGCGGATGACGTCGACGAACTGGCGTTCCAGCCGGTGCACCGGATTGAGGGCGTTCATCGCGCTCTGGAAGACGATCGCCAGCCGTTCCCACCGCATGGATCGCAGCCGGTCCTGCGGCACCTTCATCAGGTCGACGTCGCCCAGCATGGCCCGGCCGCCGGTCACGCGGGCGGGCGGCCGATCGAGCCTCAGCAACGCGGTGATCAGCGTGGTCTTGCCGCTGCCGCTCTCACCCGCCACACCGAGGATCTCGCCCCGGCCGAGAGTGAAGGAGACGTCGTTGACCGCGCGGACGGGTGCCTGCGGGTCGTAGTACTCGACGTTCAGGCCGGTGACCTCAAGCAGTGGTGTCATCTGGCCACCTTCAGCGTCGCGTTGCGCAGTTTGGGGTTGGTGAGCTCGTCGATGCCGAAGTTGACCAGACCGGCCGCGGTGCCGAGCAACGCGATGAGCGCTCCCGGCGGCACGAACCACCACCATGCGCCGAGCACCAGCGCCTGGGCATTGTTGCTCCAGTAGAGCATCGAGCCCCAGCTGGTGATGTTGATGTTGCCCAGGCCGATGAAGGCCAGCCCGGCGTCGGCGAAGATCGACCCGACCACCGCTCCCAGGTAACCGGTGAAGATCAACGGCAGCAGGTTGGGTATCAGCTCGAAGACGATGATCCGCCACTTCTTCTCGCCGCTCAGCTCGGCCGCCATGACGAAGTCGCGGTTGCGCAGCGACAACGTCTGGGCGCGCTTCTGGCGCGCGCCCCAGGGCCAGGCGGTGAGCCCGATGATCAGCGCGACCAGCAGCCAGCCGCCCTGGCCGCGCACGTAGCTGGCCACGATGATGAGCAGCGGCACGCCGGGGATCACCAGGAAGACGTTCGTGATCAAGGTGAGCGTGGCGTCGGCCTTGCCGCCCAGGTACGCCCCCGTTACACCGACCAGCACCGACAGCACGACCGCGATGGTCCCGGCGACCAGGCCGACCAGCAGTGAGGTCCGGGCGCCGACGACGAGCTGGGCCAGCACGTCCTCGCCGAGCAGCGTGGTGCCGAGCGGATGCGCGGCCGACGGCGGCGCCAGCGGGTTGGCGGTGTCGAGGTGGGTAGCCGACAGTCCCATGGCGTCGGTGACGAACGGTCCGAAGGCGGCGACCAGCACGACAAAGACGATCATGCAGACGCCCGCCGTGACCTTGGCGCTTTTCACCTGACCTCCCTGGTGCGTGGGTCGAGCAGGCCGTAGACGGAGTCGGCGATGAAGTTGGCGCCGAGCACCGACAGCGAGATCACCAGGAAGAGCGCCTGCATGAGCGGGTAGTCGAGCTGGCCGATGGCCTTGAACATCAGCGTGCCGACCCCCGGATAGGCGAAGACGATCTCCGCGAGCAGCGACCCGCCGACAACCCCGCCGATCGCGGTGGCGAATCCGGCAACACTGGGCAGGATCGCGTTGCGCGCCTGGTAGTTCATCAGCACCGCGCGCGGCTTGAGGCCCTTGGCGGTCCCGAGCAGCACGTAGTCCTCGGACGCCGTGGTGATCATCATGTTGCGCATGCCGAACATCCACCCGCTGAACGACGACAGCAAGATCGTGGTCGCGGGCAGGATCGCGAACTCCACGGCGCTGGCGACGAACTCGACGGTGAACCCCAGCGGGATGTCGGGATTCCAGCCGCCGCTGACCGGGAGCCACTGCAGGTTCAGCCCGAAGATCATGACGGTCAGCAGAGCCACCCAGAAGTACGGCAGCGCCCCCAGGAAAGTGGAGACCGGCGTCAGCACCGAGTCGAGCCGGCCGCCCGGATTGCCGCCGATGAGGATGCCGAGCCCGGTGCCGATCAGGAAGCCGAGCACGGTCGTGGTGCCGACCAGCACGATCGTCCACCAGATGGCGTCACCCACCACCTCCGACACCGGCTGGGGGTAGAAGGAGGTGGAAACGCCCATGTCCAGGTGGAACAGGTTGTTCAGGTAGGTGAAGTACTGCTCCAGGAGCGGGCGCTGGGTGCCGCCGAACATCGCCCTGATCGCGTCGGCCTGCTCCGGCAGCAGCGGCTGCCGCTGCGACATCGAGGAAATGAGGGCTTCCGCCGGGTCGCCCGGCATCAGCCGGGGCAGCAGGAAGTTCAAGCTGATCGCTATCCACGCGGTGAACAGGTAGAAGGCGACCCGGCGGAGGAGGAATCGGGACATGGGCTACTGGGTCGCGGGCTTGAGCGACAGCAGCGTCTGGATGTTGTCCGGCGGGCCCGACCAGGGGGCGGAGATGGTGTAGGGGTTGTCCTTGTCGGGCCAGCCCACCCAGTCCTTGGTGCTGTACTCGGCAGACGCGCCGATGTTGGCCAGCGGGATCATCGGCACCTGCTCGACCATGTACCTCTCGATCGCGTGGACGTGCTTCTTGACCTCCTCGGTGTCGGCCGTGGAGGACATCTTCTTCAGCAGGCCGTCCACTTCGGCGTTCTTGATCCGGCCCCAGTTGTACTCGATGCCGATCTTCTTGCTCGACAGGATGGAGTCGTAGAAGGCGTAGGGCGTCTGGCCCTGGTACACCGAGCCGCCGGTGATGACGTCGAAGTCACCCTTCTTGCGGAGGTCGGCGAGCTGCGTGCCGGGAATCGGTTTGACGTTGACCTTCATCCCGATCGCGTTGAGCTGCTGGGCGATGATCTTGTCGCGTTGGACCGCGTCGCCCCACTCGCCGTTCTCCAGGATGTCGAAGGAGATGTCCTCCGGCTTGAGGTTCGCCTTGGCAAGTTCGGCCTTGGCTTCCTCGGCCCTGGCGTCCTTCTGTACCGCGCCGGCGTACTCGGGGGCGATCCAGGAGGCCATGGTCTCCTGGTCCAGGCCGGTGGCGTTGATCGGGTGGAACATGCCCGGGTTGCCGGCGTCGGCGATCTCCTGGCGGTTGAGTGCCAGGGAGATGGCCTTGCGCACGTGGACGTTGTCGAAGGGCTTCTTCTCGGTGTTCATCCACATCAGCAGCGAGCCGTAGGTGGGATACCAGGCCTTGTTGCGTTCGGGATCCTTGTCCACCCAGCTCTTCATCACGTTCGGGAACGCGCCGCCCGACCAGGTGATCTCACCGGTGAGCATGCGCGGCAGCGCGCCGGTGCCGCCGATGATGGGCATCTTCAGCGTCTTGACCGGCACCTCCTGCTTCCAGTAGTCGGGCCGGGCGGTGAAGGTGAGTTGCTGGGGTGAGTACTCCAGCTTGTAGGGGCCGGTTCCGACCGGGTCGGGGTTGGTGAAGGTGTTGGGATCCTGGTCCTTGTAGACCTTCTCCTGGACCGGGCGCAGGCGGCCGATCGTGTCCGTGAGTGTGAAGGAGGGGGCGTCGAAGCCGAGGATCACGGTCTGGTCGTCGGGGGTCTCCACGCTGGTCCACTCAAGGAGGGCGCCGTTCTGGACGGCCTTCTTCTCCCGGCCGTACTTCAGCGTGAACGCGACGTCCTTGCTGGTCAGCTTGTTGCCGTCGCTCCAGTTCGCACGCGGGTCGAGGTGGATGGTGATCTTCTTGCCGTCCTCGGACCAGTCATACTTGGTCGCGAGCCACGGGACGAACTCGCCACCCTTGAGAATGTTGAACGTCCAGAGGTTCTCGTAGACGTACCCGTTCATGCCGAGGGAGGCCTGTGGGTTGAACGGGCTGAAGTTGCGGTTGATCGTGGTGCCGCCGAAACCGATGTCGATCACCATCGGCTTCTGGTCGCTCGCCGCTGCCTGGGTACTGCCCGGCTGGGCGGATTGGCCGGTGGCGCCTGATTTGCCGCCGCTGCTGCAGGCGGTGAGGGCGGCTGCGAGGAGGGCGGCGATGGCAATTGTCTTTTTCATGGGGGGCTCCTCTCTGGAGGTGCCGTGACAATAATGACAAAATGCGTGGCGAATCAAGAGGCATGCGGGAAGGAGTTCGATGCGGGCCACGCCTCTCTATCGTGAGCTGAAGGCCAAGCTGCGCGAGGAGATCGAGAACGGGGTCTACGGTCTGGACGGCCGCCTTCCGACCGAACACGAGTTGTGCGAGCGCTTCGAGCTGTCCCGCACGCCGGTCACCCGTGCCCTGGCCGAGCTGGCCGACGAGGGCGTGATCATCAGGCATCGCCGCCGCGGCACGTTCGTCAACCCCGGCTTCGCTCCTCCGGTACGGCAGCGCCGTACCGGAACAGATCCCAAGCCGACCCTGCGCATCCTGCGCGCGGACGGCACCTGGGTGGGCGCGATGCGCGCGGCGGCGGGCGACGCCATCACCCTCGAAGTCATCCGGCCGCCTCTCCGCGAGCTGCACCAGACCTTCCTGTCGGCCATCGCCGCAGGTGAAGGCCCGGACCTGGCGGTGCTGGACTCGGTGTGGATCGCCGAGTTCGCCGGCAGCGGCTTCCTGACCCCGCTCAACGAGCTGGACCCCGAGTGGGTGGAGGGCGAGCACGACGCCGACTTCCTGCCCACCTTCGCCAAGGCCTACCGCTCGGGCGACGCGGTGGTCGCGGTACAGGGCCCGTCGGACGTGGCCGGGCTCTGGTATCGCCGCGACGCGCTGCGGCGAGCCGAGATGAACGCCCCCGCCACCTGGTCCGACCTGCACGAACTGGGCCGTCGCCTGGCCGCCGTCCGCCCGCCGGGCCGTCACGTGATGGCCATGCCCGGAGGCCGGCGGGCCGCCGAAACCACGACGTACGCGCTGACCGCGTTCCTGGCCTCCAATGGCGCGCCGGTGCTGACCGAAGAGGGCGTGGTGCTCGACAGCCCGGCCGCGGTGGAGACCATGCGCTTCCTTCGCCGTCTCATCGACGACGGCATCCTGTTGCCCGAGGTCATCGGCTACGGCTCAGACGACGCCGTCCAGCTGCTGGCCGAGGGGCGCGCGGACCTGTTCGTGGGCGCCAGCGACCTGGCCGGATGGGCGGGTGACTCCATCGACCACATAGGCGAGGAGTTCGGCTTCGCGCCGATGCCGCGCGGGCCGCACGGGCGCGCCGCGGTGCTCTGCGGCGGCATGGCGTACGCGGTGCCGCGCCAGGCTCGCCACCCGCATCTCGCGATGCGGTTGCTACGGGCCGCGCTGGCGCGTGAGGAACTGGTCCGCGGGTGCCTGGAGACCGGCCAGCTACCGCCCCGGATGTCGGCGATGGCGGAGATCGCCACGGCTTCGCAGTTTCACGCCGAGACCGGCCGGCGGCTCGAACACGCCGTGATGCGGCCGTCCAGCCCGGTCTACGCGCTGGTCTCGGCCCGTCTGCAGGCCATGTGCGAAGACGTGCTGTCGCGTCGCCGAACCCCCGAAGAGGCGGTCGCCAGAGCCGCTGACATGATCAGCGCGATCACGGGCCTTGACATCGCTTGAAGCCGGACGCTTCGATTTGCCATCGGGTAGTAGCAAATCGTGGGTGGGAGTGGCATGCGCATCGCCGGGATCACGGGGACCGATCTGTTCAAGGGCAAGCCTTCCCGGCCGCTCCAGGTCGTGCGCGTCACCGTGGCCGGACCGTCGCTCGAACCGGTGACCGTGCGGGTGGAAGGCCCCGCCGTGACGACCGTCGAACCGGTCCGCCTTCCACCGCTGCGCGCCGGTTCCGAGCGGGTCGCCGAGGTCGGCGTGGCGTTGGCCGAGCCGGTCACCGAAGGCTCGCCGCGCCGCGTCGTGGCCATGGCGACCGGCTCCGGCGGCGGCGCGCGGGCCGAAGGTGAGATCCGCGCGGCCGTGCCCGGATGGACCATGTGGATGGTCTCGCACTTCCACTACGACCCGGTGTGGTGGAACACCCAGGCCGGGTACACCCAGACCTGGTACGACGTCCCCGCCGCCGACGAGCCCCGGCCCAAGACCACCGTCTTCACCGCTTTCGACCTGGTCCGCGCCCACCTGGAAGCGGCGCGGCGCGACCACGACTACAAGTTCGTCCTGGCCGAGGTCGACTACCTCAAGCCGCACTGGGACTCGTGCCCAGAAGACCGTGCGGACCTGCGCCGCTTCCTCGACGAAGGCCGCATCGAGATCGTCGGCGGCAACTACAACGAACCCAACACCAACCTCACCCACCCCGAGACGACCGTTCGCAACGCCGTGTACGGCATGGCCTACCAGCGCGAGGTCATCGGCGGTGACCCGCGCAGCGCATGGATGCTCGACGTCTTCGGCCACGACCCCGCCTACCCCGGCCTCATGGCCGACGCCGGACTCGACTCCAGCGCCTGGGCCCGCGGGCCCTTCCATCAGTGGGGCCCCAACAGGCACGTCGGCGACAACCGGCTGATGCAGTTCCCCAGCGAGTTCGAGTGGATCTCCCCGGACGGGCGCGGCCTGCTCACCCACTACATGGCCAACCACTACAGCACCGGCTGGGCCATGGACCACCAGGCGTCCTCGACCGACGAGGCCCTGAAGGTCGCCTACGAGCAGTTCGCCGAACTCGCCCCCGTGGCCGCCACCCGCAACGTCATGCTCCCGGTCGGCGGCGACCACGTCGTGCCCTCCCGCTGGTGCACCGAGATCCACCGTCAGTGGCCCTACCTGTGGCCGCGCTTCACCGTCGGGCTGCCCCGCGACTTCTTCGCCGCCGTCCGCGCCGAACTCGGCCGATCCCGCCGCCGGCCCAGCCCCCAGACGCGGGACATGAATCCGGTCTACACCGGCAAGGACGTCTCCTTCATCGACACCAAGCAGGCCCACCGGGCCGCCGAGGTCGCCGTGCTCGACGCCGAACGCCTCGCCACCCTCGCCTCGCTGCGCGGCGCCGCCTATCCGCGTGAGGCCCTCGACAAGGCATGGCGGCTGCTGGTCTACCTGGCCCACCACGACGCCCTCACCGGCACCGAATCCGATCAGGTCTATCTCGACCTCCTGGGGAACTGGCGTGAGGCGCACGACCTGGGCGACATGATCCGCCGCTCCGCCGCCGCGCACCTGGCGGCCCAGGCCGACACACGAGGGCCCGGAGTGCCGGTATCGGTGTTCAACACCCTGTCCTGGGCCCGCACCGATGTGGTCACCATCCGTGTCACCTTCCCCGAGGGCCACCAAGGCTTCACCCTCATGGCTGGGCCGTCGTCCGTTCCGGCAGTGGCCGATGGCGTGGTCAGGCGCGCGGACGGGTCGCTGGCCGAGGCGACGATCACCTTTCTCGCCCGGGACGTCCCGGCTCTCGGATACCGGATATTCCATCTCATCGCGGCCCCTGACCTGCCCTGCTGGACGGCCGAGCCAGGCACCACGATCTCCGGCGAGGCCTTCACCCTCACCGCCGACGGCCCCGCCCTCACCTCGATCCGGGACAACCGCACCGGGCGTGAACTGCTGCGTGAGGGCGGGCTGGGCGGCGTGCCGTACCTGCAGGAGGAGTATGACAAGCACCCCGAATGGGGTGAAGGGCCGTGGCACCTGCTACCCAAGGGCCCCGGCGTCCTCCCGCAGACCGGCACCGTCCGAGCGGAGGCCTCCCCGCTGGGCCGCCGCCTGATCATCGAGACCGCCCTCGGCGGGCTCACCCTCACCCAGGAGGTACTGCTGTGGAAGGGCGTGGATCGGGTGGACTTTCGCCTGCACGCCGACGGCTCCATCGGCCGTGACCGCCTGTTGCGCACCCGCTTCGACTTCGACCTGCCCGGCACCAGACCCGTCTACGAGACCGGCTACGCGGCCATCGGCCGTTCCTTCGGTCACCCCAACGCCGATGCGGCGCAGATGTTGTGGGCGCAGGACAACCCGGCGCTCAACTGGGCGGGCCTCAGCTCGGCAGTCCGCCTCGACCTCGGCGACACGCAACTCGCCGTGGGGGTGGCCGAGGTCGTCGCTCCCGACGGCGTGGATGTCCGCCCGCTCCTGGCCGCCCTGGCCGCCTGTGGCGTCACCGCGACCTCCGGCGTCCCCGAGGGGCCCCGGTACGGCCGGCTCGACCTGGACTCCAACCTTCCCGACACCCGCATCGTCATCGGCGGACCCGACCACAACACCCTCGCCGCCGAGATCCTGCACGGCCACGACACCCACGCCCTCGAACTCGCCCGGACCGGCCGCACTCTCGTCCCGGCCTCAACGCCCGCGGGCGCGCGCACCGACGTCCGCGGCCCCCACGCCCTGCCCGCCCTGATCATCACCGACCCCGACGCGCTGGCCGCCGACCTCGACGACGCCGTGATCGAGGTACGGCAGCGCACCCCGCACCTGCCGGAGGTCGCCGGGTCGCTCACCCCCTACTCGGTCGCTCTCATCAACCGGGGCACCCCCGGCTTCGTCGCCGAGCCCGACGGCACCGCGTACATGGCTCTCATGCGCGCCTGCACCGGCTGGCCCAGCGGGATCTGGCTGGACGGCGAGCGCCGCACCGCCCCGGACGGCTCCGACTTCGGCTGGCAGCATTGGAGCCACACCTTCGCCTACAGCCTGGTTTCCGGCCCCGGCGACTGGCGCGACGCGGGCTTCGTACACGCCGGCCACGAGGTCAATCACCCGATGCTCGCCGGCGAGCCTGGCACACACGACGGCGAACTGCCGCCGCGTCTCAGCCTCGCGTCGGTGAGTCCGGACTCAGCGGTGCTGACCGCGCTCAAGCAGGACAACTCCGGCGACGTGGTCTTCCGCTTCTACGAGCCACACGGCCGGGCGACAACAGCCCGGCCGGCCCTGCACGGGGGCATCGCGGCGGCCTACCGGGCGAACATCCTGGAAGAACGTGACGGCGACGAGCGTGCCGAAGTCGACCTGGCCGCCGCGCAGGTGGCCACCGTGACGGTCGTCCCCGCGGCCCGCCGTACCGGAAATGTCGTGATAGCGCCGCAGGCGGAGCCCGTGCAGCCGGTGCACACACGCTACTGGCTGCACGACAAGGGGCCGGCGCCGCTGGGCGACCTGCCCACCGCCGTGCACCTGTCGCCTTCTCCGGTACGGCTGGCGCCCGGAGAGCAAGGCGCGCTGCGGCTCACTGTCGCGTCCTCCACCCACCACGCCCACGGCACGGTCGAGCTCGACGTGCCGCACGGCCTCAAAGTCGAGGCCCCCGAACTGCGCTACGACCTGGCGCCGGGGGAGTGGGCCGAATTCGCCCTCACGGTGCGAGGCGAGCAGGGCGCACGCCACCTGGCCGCCCGGATCCGCGACGAACTGGGCCAGATCCTGGAAGACACCGCGGAAATCCTGATCGAGGCCGAGCCCGTGACCCTCACCGCGGAACTCTGGACCGAGCCGTCCAACGCCCGGCCGTCGGGCCCAGAGCTCGCGTTGCGGCCGGGGGAACGCGGTGAGCTGGTGCTCAGGCTGGCCACCAGTGCTGACGCGCGAGTGCGGGGCGAGGTGCAACTGCTAAGCCCGTTCGGCACCTGGGAACTCATCCCGGACTGGACCCGTGCCTTCGCCATCGAGCCCGGCGGGCGCACTGAACTGCACTTCACCATGACGGCGCCACACGACCTCAGGCCGGGCAGCCACTCGTGGGTGCTCGCGAAGATCGGCTGGTTCGGGCGGCTGACCTACACGCCTGCAGTTCCGGTGACCATCGTGTGGAACTCCGATTCCGCCCCGCGTCACCCGCCGAACGGACGGCAACCGCAGCGCCAACCCCCGCGCGGAACCAGTGACGGGTGAAGTTCCTCGACTCGGTGACCGTCCACGGGACACTGCCCTCCTCCGGGCCGGACGCGTCCAGCATTGTGCTGTTCGCCGGCTCGGCCGTGCTGCGCGGGCAGGGGTGACGCTCGACCTCATCAGCGTCACGGTCGGCGTCGCTCGGGAGCCTCCCCTACGGCCGTCACGAGGCCCCGCGGTCAGGTCGAGCGGGACTGAAGCCGGGGCGGCCGCGAGGCTCTTCGCCGCGACGCCGGGGCCGGCGCGCTCGATGGTCCCGGCGACGTCGGTGCCCACGACCGAGGGGAACGCGATCGGGAAGAACGTCCGCGTTGACATCGATGGCGTCGAGGTCCCAGGTTGGGGTGATGGAAGAGTTTCGCATGGCGCGGGCATTTCCGTCGTGACCGTTGTTCGGTTGGTTCTCCCTTTTGTGCTCTTAATTCCCGTATGGCTGATATTCATTGCCCTCATCCCTGATCATCATCGAATCGGGCCGGTGCTCCTTGCGGCAGTGGCGACGGTGGTCGTACCCGGAGTGCGGTTGGCCAGATGGCGGCAATTAGCCGTTGCCACGGTTGCGCGCTTCTCTCCTGAGAGCGTGGAGATGGAGGACCGGTACGGATCGCGGGTGCACCTGGCATGGCGGCACATCGACCGCATCGATGCCGTGGAAAGCCGGTTTCCCAGTCCACGAACCATTGCCAAGGCCGGCAAAATAGGTGTTCGAACGGGAGCCAGGCGATGCATCGGCCTGATCGGCTGGGGCGACTACGAGATTCCGCACCAGGCCCCCCGCTGGTTGCCGGCCTATCGGGCCCGGCTGCCCGTCGATCCGGCATCGGGGCTACGGAAAATCAGCATCCCCCTCGGTGCCGTCGATCCCCTGTGGGAATCCGGCCCTATGGGCGACCGGGTCCGCCGGCACCGGCCTGATCTCTTCCAGCCGGCCGTCGCCTCTGGCGCGCATCCCGCCTAAAGGACAGGTGCCGGTCCCGGCCGCATTCCATGGAAGGGAGTCTCACGTTTCCGGGTTCGGCGCTCCACTGTCAGGACTCCGCGTAGCGGCTGGTCAGTTCTCGTCCGATGCGGGCGAGTTCGTCGCGGACGGAGCGGGGCTCGGTCACCTCGACCATCGCGCCCCAGCCGGCCAGTTGCTCGGCGATCGCGCGTGGCATGTGAGCGGCCACGCGAGCGCGGACGCGGCCGCCGGGTTCGGTCGCGACGACCTCGCAGTGCCGTCCGAAGTGCGAGCGCAGCACGGGCAGGAACCTGGCGTCGATCAGCACCTCGGCGGTGACGAGCGAGCGTCGCTGCTCCATCTGCTCGACGGTGCGTGACCACTCGGCCGCCAGGTCGAAGTCCTCTGGCCGTTCGGCGGGCTGGTCGGTGATCACCGCTTCGGTGATGCGGTCGACACGGAAGGTACGCCGGCCTTTGGGGGTGTCCGCGATGAGGTACCAGATGCCGTCCTTGTCGACCAGGCCCAGGGGATCCACGAGCCGCTCCTGCCCGTTGTAGGCCAGCCGTACCTTGACTCTGCGCACCACCGCGGACTGCAGGGACTCGTGCGGGACGGGATGCTCCCGGCCGGCCTCACCCCAGCCCGCCGGGTCGGACACGACGGCCTGTGTGGCGGCCTCGGCGTCGGCGCGGAAGGTCGCCGGCAGGGCGCGGACGAGCTTGCGCAGGGCGGAGGTCAGCTCGGGGGTGGCCGTTCCGGCCCGGCCGAGAAGGAGGAACAGGGCGCGGGTCTCGGCCGCGTTCAGGCCGGTGAGGTCAGTACGGGCGCCGCCGACGAGCGACCATCCGCCGCCGCGGCCCGCCTGGGGGTAGACCGGGATGCCCGCCGCCGACAACGACTCCAGGTCACGGCGGGCGGTGGCCACGGAGGTCTCCAGCTCCGCGGCCAGTTCCGCGGCGGTCACCCGGCCACGGGTTTGAAGCAGCAGCAAGGCTGCCACGAGACGGTCGGCACGCATGTCCTCATCCTGGCAAACAAAGTGCTCAGTTGATGAGCACTTTGAGCGGGATGATGGATACACGACCTCGAGAGAGAAGGAAGATCACATGTTGCGAGGGCTCACCACCACGTCGTTCTACTCGCCCGACCTCCAGGCCACCAAGAGCTGGTACACCGAGCTGTTCGGGATCGCGCCCTACATGGACACCCCGGCCTACCTGGAGTGGCGCATCGGTGACTACCAGCACGAGTTCGGCGTCATCGACAGCACTTACGCCGACAGCGAGCTGGCCAGGACCCCGTCGCCGGAGGCGGTCGGCCGGCCGGCGGGCGCGGTGGTCTTCTGGCACGTCGACGACGTGCCCGCGGCGCTGGACCGGCTCGTGAAGATGGGAGCCAAGGAGCACGACGCGCCCCGCGACCGCGGCACCGGCTTCATCACCGCCACCGTGATCGACCCGTGGGGCAACATCCTGGGCCTGATGTACAACCCGCACTACCTGGAGGTGCTGAGCACCATGAAGAGCGAGTCATGAAGATCTTCGCCGATGCCGCCGCCTGGCGGGAGTGGCTGAGCGCCCACCACACCTCCGACACGGAGGTGTGGGTGGTGCTGGCCAAGAAGGGCACCACCGAGCCGACCAGCCTCACCTACGAGCAGGCCTTGCAGGAAGCGCTGTGCCGTGGCTGGATCGACGGGCTCACCCGCCGGCGCGACGAGGCGACCTACACCCAGCGCTACACCCCACGCCGCCCGCGCAGCTCATGGTCGCGGCCGAACATCGCGCGGGTGGCACGGCTGCGGCAGGAGGGCCGGATGCGGCCGGCCGGGCTCGCCGAGGTCGAGCGCGCCCAGGCGGACGGCCGCTGGCAGGAGTCTGACGCCCCCGCCTCGTAGAGCTCACCTGGGCTCGATGAGAACGGCTCCCGCGCGGTCGGTGTGCACGTAGAGCCCCTCGGCGCGCGCCTACTTCGGTAGATACCGCTTCACCACCACGTCGCCGAACATGGTCGAGGCGTGGATCTCCACGCTCTCCTCGGGCGGCGGCCACGTCTCCAGCAGATTGCGCACGGCGCCGTAGGTGGAGTCGAGGCTGAGCCGGGCGGCGCTGCCCCGTCTGACGCCCACCTCGACCTGCCCCGACGCCGTGATCGTCACCGAGCCTCTGGCCACCTCGCCGATCCTGATGTCGCCGTCCCCGGTCGTGACCTCGACGTCGTCGTGGGCCCGCTCGACCACGATCCGGCCACGGCCGGTCGTGACCCGCAGACCGCCGGCGGCCTCGCCGAGGCACAGGTCGCCGTGCCGCATCGTGATGACGGCCGGACCCTCGACGGCGGCGACGCACACCTCGCCCGCCCCGGACTCCACGTCGAGCCCGGCGGTCTGGTCGAGCTGGATCCCACCGTGGGCGCTGTGGATCCTGGTCTCCCCGAGCCGGCCATGGCTCCGCACCTGGCCGGCCGCAAGGTCGATCTCCAGGCCGGAACCTTCGGGGAGCCGGATCTCCACCTCGACCGAACCCAGGCGCGGTGCGCGCACCTTCAGGTGGCCACCGGAGTACTCCACCTCGGTCAGGCCGGCCGCGGTCACATCGTCGTCGTCGGCCGGGTCGAGCGGGCGCACCCTGACCCGCGTGTCGGCGCGGCGCTCCGCCACGAGCCGAACATCTCCCGCCGCGAGGTCGACCGTGGCGTGGATGGGTTTCGGGGTGTCAAAGACGTTCACGCTGTGCACTCTAAGTTGACGGTGTACGCGCCGGCAATCACGCGGTGTACCTCCACGGCTAAGTCGAACCCGCGCTCGGCCACCCCACGACCGGCGTGCCTCTCGCTGTGCGGCGACGCGGTCCCGAGCGCCAATGACGGACCGCTCGGGGGCCATGAGTCATCGCTCATGCCGAGCCGTTGCCGGACAGGTCGGCTACACGGGTGTGTAGTATGTTTTTTCGTCATATAGTAATCTGCATGACGGAATAGGGGATCAGTGGCCATGACCACACCCGCACCCGACTCGGAAGACCTGACCGCCCGCGCCAGAATCAGGGACGCGGCCCTGCGGCACTTCGGCGAGTACGGGTTCGAACGCACCACCCTCAAGGAGATCGCCGACACCGCGGGCGTGTCCGCAGGGCTGGTCCGCCACCACTTCGGCTCCAAACAGGCACTGCGCGAGAAGTGCGACACCTACCTCGCCAAGATGCTCCGCAGGCTCAACGACCAGGCCAGGGCCGGCGACATGAGCGCCGCCGACGTCAACTACGTCGCGCTCAGCCGGGCCGCCCTGGGGCCCTACCAGCCGTACCTGGCACGCGCCCTGACCGAGGGCTGGGCGGCGCCCGTCTTCGACGGCATGGTCGAGATGGGCGAGCAATGGCTGGCCGAAGCCGAACGTGACCGCCCCGACCCTCCGCTCGCCGACCGCCGGGTCCGCGCGGCGCTCGGGGTGGCGATGGCGCTGGCCGTACCGATTCTGCATCGGCAGTTGTCGCGCAACATCGGCATCGACATCTTCAGCCCCGAAGGCGACGACCTGCTCGCCCGTGCCCTCCTCGACATCCGCTCGCACCCCATGCTCACCCCGGAGCAGGCCGCCGCCGCCGTCAACGCCCTCGACAAGCATCGCGGCAACCCGCCCCCGCGTGAGCGCGTGGCCGCACTCCGATCCCACGACGATGAAGAGGAAGACGATGACTGACGCCGTCATGGTGGCCGGGCTGGTCAAGACGTTCGGCTCGACCCGCGCGCTGGACGGCCTCGACCTCGTCGTCCGCGCCGGCGAGGTGCACGGCTTCCTCGGGCCGAACGGCGCGGGCAAGAGCACCACGATCCGGATCCTGCTGGGCCTGGTCCGGGCGGACGCCGGTGACATCGGGCTCCTGGGCGGCGACCCCTGGAACGACGCGACGACGCTGCACCGCCGGCTGGCGTACGTGCCCGGTGACGTCACGCTCTGGCCGCACCTGTCCGGCGGCGAGGTCATCGACCTGCTCGGCGAGTTGCGCGGCGGCCTCAACCCCAAGCGCCGTGGCGAGCTGATCGAACGCTTCGACCTCGACCCGCGCAAGAAGGGCCGCGCCTACTCCAAAGGCAACCGGCAGAAGGTCGCCCTCGTCGCCGCGCTGGCCGGTGACGCCGAACTGCTCATCCTCGACGAACCCACCTCCGGCCTGGACCCGCTCATGGAGGAGGTCTTCCGCGAGGCCGTACGGGAGGAGAAGGCCCGTGGCGACCGCACCGTGCTGCTGTCCAGCCACATCCTGAGCGAGGTCGAGACCCTGTGCGACCGCGTGACCATCATCCGCGACGGGCGCACGGTCGACACCGGTACGCTGGCCGGCCTGCGGCACCTGACCCGCACCAGCATCCAGGCCGAGCTGGCCGGGCCGGCGGACGGGCTGGCCGTCCTGCCCGGCGTGCACCACCTGCGCATCGACGGCGCCCACGTCGCCTTCGAGGTCGACGCGCCCGCGCTGGACGGCGCGCTGCGCCACCTCACCCAGGCAGGTGTACGCGGCCTCGT
The DNA here is from genome assembly GCF_042740095.1 of Nonomuraea sp. NPDC059023. Taxonomy (NCBI): domain Bacteria; kingdom Bacillati; phylum Actinomycetota; class Actinomycetes; order Streptosporangiales; family Streptosporangiaceae; genus Nonomuraea; species Nonomuraea sp. NPDC059023. The sequence goes on from NZ_JBHYIO010000018.1 coordinate 203,575, forward strand.
CAGCCAGCCGCCCACACTGGAGGAACTGTTCCTGCGGCACTACGACCGGACCGGAGCCCAGAGGTGAGCGCGCTGACCGGCACCGGCCGGCTCACCCGCCTGGCGCTACGCCGCGAACGGGTCATCGCCCCCTGGTGGGTGCTGCTCATCGTGGCCCTGGCCCTGATCATGGTCAACTACATCACCACCCGTATGGGCACCTACGCGCTCAAGGTCGAATACACCGAGACCATCAGCCGCAACGCCTTCCTGTACGCCCTCGGCGGCGGCACCGTCGAACCCCGGCTGGAAGTGCTCGCCACCTGGCGCAGCGGCGGATTCCTGTACGTGTTCAGCGCGTTCGCCGCCGTCATGTCCGTCGTCCGGCACACCCGCAGGGAGGAGGACAGCGGGCGCGCCGAACTGGTCGGCTCGGCCGTGGTCGGCCGCCGCGCCCCGCTGACCGCCGCCATCCTGGTGGCGGCGGGTGTCAGCGTGGCCTGCGGGCTCGCCGTCGCCGCCGTGCTGATCGGGATCGGGTTCGAGCCGGTCGGCTCGCTCGCCTACGCGGCCGCCGTCACGGCGGCCGGCTGGGTGTTCGGCGGCATCGCCGCCGTCGCCGCCCAGCTCGCGCGCAACGCCCGGACCGCCACCATGATCGGCCTGTCCGTCCTGGCCGTGTCGTACGTGATGCGCTACGCGGGCGACGCCACCGGGCAGCACTATCTGATCAACCTGTCACCGATCGGGTGGAGCCACCTGGTGCGGCCGTACCAGGACGAAAGGTGGTGGATGCTCGGCCTGTCGATCCTGGTCGGCGTCGCGCTCCTGGCGCTCGCCTACCGGCTGCTCGACCGGCGCGACCTGGGCGCCGGCATCCTGCCAGAACGCCTCGGGCCCGCCGGAACCACGCGCCTGCGCGGCCCGGTCAGCATCGCCTGGCGGCTGCACCGTTCGCTGCTGATGGCGTGGGCGGCCGGGGTCGCCTTCTTCGCCGCGGCTGCCGCGGGGCTGAGCCCCTTCGTCCGGGACCTGCTCGCGCGGCCGAGTGTCGTCACCGACGGCATCATCGAGTTGCTCGGCATGCCGGCCGCGGCCATCGGCGGCTACTCCTGGTACCTGATCCTCATCCTGGCCTACGTCGTCGCGCTGTACCCGGTGCTCATGACGCTGCGGCTGCGCGAGGAGGAGACCTCGGGGCGGGCGGAAGCCGTTCAGGCCACACCGCTGACCCGGCTGCGGTGGGCCGGCGGGCACCTGGTCGTGGCCGGGCTCGGCACGGCGGCGCTGATGGCGGTGGCCGGGCTCGTCTTCGGCACGCTCTTCTCCGTGCTCGTGGGCGACCTGTCCACCGATCTGCCCAGATTTCTGGGGGGCGCGCTGAGCGTCGTGCCGGCGGCGTGGTGCGTCGGGGCGATCTGCGTGCTCGCCTACGGCCTGCTTCCCCGGGCCTGCACCGCGATCTGCTGGATCGCCTGGATCCTGACCGCCGCGCTCGGCCAGGTCGCCGGGCCGCTGTACGGGCTGTGGGGCGGCAGCCCGCTGGAGCCGTTCCACTACATCCCCAACCCCTTCGGCGGGGAGCCGTTCAACGCGGGCGCCCAAGCCGCCCTGCTCATCATCACGGCGATTCTGCTGTACGGCGGGCTGCACACCCTGCGCCGCCGAGACTTCGGACAGTGAGGTTGACCATGGTCGAGTTCGCCAAGAAGTACGACATCCCGCACCAGCTGCTCGACGCCTCCCGCTAGGGCGGCCGGCTGGAACTCGTGGCGGATCTGGCGTACCCGCTGCCGGTCGTCATCGCCGAACTCCTCGGCGTGCCCGCGAGCGACCGCGAACTGTTCAAGCGCTGGGCGGACATGCTGTGCCTGGACGCCTACCCCGAACACCAGGATCGGTTCCCGTGCCACAGCCATCTTGCGTGGCGGTCAAGGCGCTTGACCGGTGTGCGGGGTTTCGAGGATTCCGTGCAACGATCTTCCGGTGATTCCCGCGGCGAATTACTTTGTGAAGCGTCCGCAAGCAAGGAAGGGAATGCGCGTGAAACGGAAAGCCGCTCTTATTATCGGCGCTCTCTCGCTCGGTGTCGCGGGGTTCGCGGGATTCGGTCCTGCCGCTCAGGCTGCCGACAAGCCCCCCGCTCAGTCTGTGGAGGAGGCGCTCGTCGAAGTCGTCGACACTTCCGATGTGTCCGCCCAAGCCGCATGCAGCAACAACCGGCTTTGCCTGTATGAGCACGACAATTTCGCCGGTCGCTATTACCTGCAGATCGAACTCAGGGCGGGTATCTGCGGGAATCTGCCCGCCGAATACAACAACTGGGCGAGTTCACAAAAGAACACCAACGGCCGGTCAGTGTGGTTCTACGACCGCGCGAACTGCTCCGGAACGCACGGTTACAGCGCTCGGGCCGAAAGCCAGGACAAGGACCTGACGAACAACGGCTTCGACAACAAGACCAGCTCGCTCCTGCTGTGATTCCCGCGGGAGCACGAACGCCCACCCGAACGTAGGAGATGAGCCATGCCGTTCCGGCGATGGGGCGCGGCCCTCGTCATGCTCCTCGCCGGTACGGCCTCGGCGTGCTCGGACCCACCGGCGAAGATCACCATTCCCGAACCCGGCGTGCAGGCGCGGCGGCTCACGCTGCCCTTCGACGCCTACAACTTCAGCCCGGCCGAGGTCATGACGCTCGACGTCGCCGAGGACCTTCTCGTCCGCGACTGCATGAAGGGCCGCGGCCTGGCCTGGCGGGCGCTGCCCGGTCCCGCCGAGAGCGAGAGCGCCCCGCCGCATCTCCGCCGCTACGGCGTCATCGAGGCGCGAACGGCCGGCCTCTTCGGCTACCACCCGCCTCCGGACCGGCCAGGAGTGGCCGCGCGCAAGGCTGACGCCCTGGCCCGCCTGGCCGGAGCGACGCCGTACGTGCGCGAGGCCGCCAGGAAGTGCCTCGGCCAGGCTCGCGACCACCTCGGCGCCGGAACCCCGAAAGCCGACGCGGCCTTCTTCAACAAGACCATCTTCGCCACCTTCGACGCCTCCCAGCGCGACGAGCGGGTCACCCGGGCGTTCGGCGCGTGGAGCGCCTGCATGGCGGAGGCGGGCTCGCGCTACCCGGATCCGCTCAGCGCGATCACCGACCGGCGCTGGTCGACCAAGCAGCCCACCGAGCAGGAGATACGCACGGCCCAGGCGGACGTGCGCTGCAAGGAGAGGACCGGTCTCGTGGCGCTCTGGGCAGCCGCCGACACCCGCCTGCAGAACGACGCGATCCGCGCTCATCCGAAGAAGTTCCGGGAGCTGAAGGCGGTCAAGGACCGGCAGCTTGAGGCAGCTCGCCGTGTCCTCGCCCGAGGCTGACACCGGTGCGTCCAACGCGGCCCCGCATCGGTGACTACGGGGTGTAGGCGAGCAGGGTCGCCGGCGGTCAGCGGGCCCACCAGCTCGGCGACCAGCCCGTCGAGGAGGTCGGGCCAGGGGAGGCCGACCGTGCGAAAGGCGTCGAACAGGTCTTTGGGGGGAGATGGGCGGGAAGTCCCATGATCTCGGTAGTCCCTAGGACGTGGCTTCGGAAACGAGGACGGAGCGAGCCGCCCTGCGGACGATCTCGGGGAGGGAACCGTGCTCGGCGCCGCTGTTCAGGTGAACGGCGGCGGCGCCGAGCACCGCGCCGATCGCGGCGCCGGCCAGCGCGGCGGCCTCCACCTGGTCCAGTTGCTCGGAGAACGCCTCATGGAGGGTGCGGGCCCAGATCGTGTGTACGTCGGCGACGCGGAGCAGCGCGCGGGCCCGCAGAGCCGGTTCGGTGGAGATCAGGCGGGCTCGTACCGGGACCAGTTCGCTGTCCGGATCCAGGCTCCAGACCGGCTCGTCGAGCATGTGGTCCACGGCCTCAAGCAGGGCCTGCCGGGGCGTGGTCGCGTGGGACGGGTCGGTGAGGACCTCCCGGAGGAGGTCGCGGTGCGCGGTGGTGTCGTCGAAGAGCACGGCTTCTTTGTCAGGGAAGTAGTTGAAGAACGTGGCACGTGAGACGTTCGCCGCCGCGGCGATCTGGGCGACGGTGACCGGCTCGTAGCCGTGCTCGGCGAACAGGCGGAGGGCGGTGGTGGCGATTTCGCGTCGTGTGCGCAGCTTCTTGCGCTCACGGAGCCCGGACTCGGTGTTCATGCTTACCAATAGTAGACGACGACTAAAATTTGACACTGTCTAAGTTTTTCGCATAGAAGGTAACGAAACACCGATCAGAGGGATCACCCCATGAAGCAACTTGCGGGAACCACGGCATTCATCACCGGCGGCGCCCAGGGAATCGGGTTCGGCATCGCCCGCGCCCTGCGTGACCAGGGCGTACGGCTGGCACTCGCCGACATCAACCCCAGCGCGCTGCGAGCGGCCGAGGCGGAGCTGGGGCCCGGCCCCGAGGTGGCCACGTTCGCCTTCGACGTCCGCGACCGGGATCGCTTCGCCGAGTCCGTCGACGAGGCGGAACGCCGGCTCGGCCTGATCTCGGTACTGTGCAACAACGCGGGCATCGCCTTCCCCGAGACCGTCGACGACATGACCTACGACCTGTGGGACCTCACCCTGGGCATCAACCTCGGCGGGGTCGTCAACGGCGTGCAGACCCTGCTGCCCCGGATGCTGAAGCGCGGCACCCCCGCCCACATCGTCAACACCGCGTCCGCCGCCGGACTGGTCGCCGCCGTCGGCTACATGTACTCCACGTCCAAGTACGCGGTCGTGGGCTTGTCGGAGTCGCTCAGCAACCAGTTGCGGGCCGCCAAGAGCCTCGTCGGGGTGACGGTGCTGTGCCCCGGCGCCGTCACCACCGAGATCGCCGCGAGCACGCGCAAGGCGTTCGCCGACCCGTCCGCGGGCCTGTCCACGGCCCGGGACCGGGTCGAACGACTCACCCCGAAGGTCGAGGCCACCCTCGCCAGGTACGGCGTGGCCCCCGATCACGTCGGCGAACTCGTGGTGGCGGCCATCCGCGAGGACCGGCTCTACGTCCACACCGACCGCGCGGGAATCGACCTCATCAAGGCCCGCACCCAGGCGTTGCTGGACGCCATGCCCGTGGCCGGCGGCCAGGGCGGCGACTTCGCGGACTTCCGCGCGTCGATCCGGGCCGAGAACTCCTGAGAGACGGCACGCGGAGGGGATCACAGTTCCAGCGTTCCGAGGTCGTGAACGACCTGGCCGAGGGCGCGGACGGCGGCACTGCCAGCCGCGGTGCGCCGGATCAGGGCGTACCGGAGGGCGGGCATGTCCGTGATGGGCAGCCACCGCACGTGGGGCATGGACCAGTACCGGGTCACGTGCGCGGGGAAGGGGCGGACGAACCCTGGCCGGCCTCACCGCCACGGTGGAAGCCGAATTCTGCCCAGCCCGGTAAACCGCGTCTCCCCACCTGGTCGACGCGCGCTCCAGCCCCGACAGGATCGATCTTGACGGGGGTCCCGGCGAGGTGGTGCCCGGCCGGGGGACGGCGTCGTCGGACACTCTGCTGACCTTTCTTGACCCGGCAGGCCGCCGCCACGGCCAGGAAGATCCGCGCACGGATGGGAGTACAGCACTGTCGCCACTTCCTTTGGAAGGGAGGAGAACGTCACTGTCCGGGTGGGGCCGGTAGGGAGCGGCGGTAGGCGCGGGGGGTGAGGCCGAAGGCGCGGCGGAAGGCATGGGTGAAGGCGGACGGGCTGGCAAAGCCCCAGCGGACCGCGATCGTGTGGATGGGCTGGCTGGAGTTGGCCAGGTCGGTGCGGCAGCGTTCCAGGCGGCGGCGCCGGATCAGCGAGGCGACACCTTCGTCTCGGTTGTCGAACAGGGCGTAGAGGGTGCGCAGGGAGATGTGGTGGTGGGCGGCGATGGATCGAGGTGCCAGCTGGGGGTCGGTGAGCTGGTGGTCGATGAAGGTGTCGATGCGGCGGAGCAGTACCTGCTGCCGGGTTTCGGGCGGTAACCGGTCGGTGGCGTTGAGGCGCTGGGCGAGCAGCCCGGAGGCGAGGTCCAGCGCGGTCTGCTCCAGCGCGGGCAGCTCTTGCGGGGCGCATTCGGCGGCGTGGGTGTGCAGGCATGTGAGGAACTGGCGGAACAGGGCGCCCAGGCCCTGCCCGGTGGTGAATCTGCTGCCCAGCGCCGCGTCCAGCCGGTCGGCCGGCAGGGTGATCATCGTGCGGGGGATGTTGAGTACCGTCAGCTCGGTGTTTCCCGGCCCGGGCAGCGCGGCGGTGCAGGGGTGGGAGGTGTCCCAGAGGACCACGTCCCCGGCCTCCAGCCGGACGGCGGCACGGCCCTGGGAGAGGTCGAAGCTGCCATGGGTGACCAGCCCCAGGAGGTAGTGCTCCGCATCGCCGCGGCGGATCAGCCGCATGTTCCGCCAGACCTGGTGCCCCGCGGCGATGTGGCGGGAAAGGGTGACCTGTCCCAGGCTGAGCATGGCCGAGTGGACGCGGAACGTCGCGGGGTCGGTGACCGCCAGGTCGTAAGGGACCGCGGACCGGGACACGAGATCCCGGTACCACTCCACCCGCTCCCCGGCCGCCACCTCGTCCGTGGAACCCCACAACCACACAACAAATCCTCCTCCTGTCATACGGGCGATGCGGGAAAAGTGCTCAGGCCAGATGCGCTGAGGACTCAAGCGACCCGGGGCGCGGCGCCGGCGGGACGGCCGCCAGCTCGGCGAAGGCGCCCGCGGTGGGGAGCGGGTCGGCGGGCAGGGCGAGAAGGACGGAGCGCTCAGCCGGCGGGTCCAGCGGGATGGCGTGCACGCCCGGGCTGTGGGCGGGAAGGGACAGCTCGGGGATGATGCTCACGCCGAGCCCCTCGGCGACCATGGCCAGGATGCTGTTGGTGTCGCGTACCCGGTAATGGCAGCGCAGGCTGACCTCCGCCGCCTGGGCGACCTTCGTGATCAGGGGCTCGCAGCCGCCCGTGGACATGATGAACGGGCGCCGGGCCAGCTCGGCCATCGTCACGGAGCCGCGCACGGCCAGGTCGTGGCCGCTGGGCAGGACGGCCAGCATGCGGTCGGTGGCCAGCGTCCGCGTCATCGTCCCGGCGGGCAACGGGATCCCGGCCGAGACCGTCACGACGTCCGCCGCGCCCGTTTCCAGCCACTCCAGCACCTCGTCGTCCGAGCCTTCCATGACGGTGAGCCGCACCTGCTGGCAGGCGTCTTCGAAGCGGCGCAGGATCGGCGGCAGCAGGCGGACGTTGGCGCTGGGGATGGTGCCGAGGCGGAGGCTGCCGCGTTCGCGTACCCCGGCGACCTCCTGCTCCAGCGCCTCCACCTGGGTGAGGATGAGCGTGGCGCGGCGGCACACGGCCCGTCCGGTCGCCGTGAGGCTCACCCCGTGGTTGCCGCGCACCAGCAACGCGACGCCGAGCTCGCTCTCCAGCGTACGCAGGGCGTGGCTGACGGCGGACTGCGTGACGCACAGCTCCTCGGCGGCCCGGGTCATGTTGCCGGTACGCGCGACCGCCTGCAGGATCCTGAGCTGGGTGAAGGTCACAGGGCCGCCCGCAGCAGGCCGACGACCAGCGGGTGCGGCGCCTCGGGGCGCGAGCGGGCCTGCGGCACGAACAGCGTCGCCACGTAGTAGGGGTGGCCGGGGATCTCCAGCACGCGGGCCTCGCCGTCGGCGTCCACCCCGGTGACCGAGAAGCCGCCGTCGTGCAGGGTCCGCTGCCGCGCGGGGTCGAGGCCGAAGTTGCAGTAGTACTCCTCCTCGACCTCGGTCCGCCCGTACCAGCCGGCCACCCGGGAGCCGGGGCTCAGCGTGACGGGCATGGTCTTGCCCGCCAGCGAGCAGGCCAGCGACGAGATGAAGAGCGTGGAGGCGTAGGGGTCGTACTCGGCGTGCTGGGCATCCTCGTAGCCGAGCTCGTGGCGGGCGTACTCGATGATCATGTGCTGGCAGCCGCCGCAGGTGCCGAGGGTGGGCACGTGGTGCCGCCGGCCGTACCGGAGCGCTTCGAGGGCGCCACGCAGACTGCGGTACGGGCTGCCGGGCGCGCACCACAGCACGTCGGCGGCCCTGACCTCGGCAAGGTCGGATTCGAGCGGTTGCGTGCCGAGCCAGCGCACGTCCACACCGACGCCCAGGTACGCGGCCGCGTGCACCAGCGCGCCATCGGTGGCCTGGTGCGGGGGAAACGCCGGGTCGCGGTCGCCGATGACCGCGACCCGCAGTGTTCGGTCCATGACCCTCATCGTGCGGCTATCCCGCTCTGAGCGCCAATGCGGGACCACTCGTGGACCATGAACGATCGCTCATGTCTAGCGATAATAGTTCTTGGGACTCCCGCATTGCTGCCCGTCGGCGAAGTTCTGGCAGACGGTGATCTTGACCCGGTAGATCCAGGACCGGCTGAGGTGGAAGGCGAAGCGTTTGGTGCCGTCGGCCACGGTCCGGCTGTCCGACGTCAGCTTCTGGTCCTTGTCGTTGAAGCCCTCGAAAACCACCGTGGTCGAGTAACTCCTGTTCGTGCGGCTGTAAACACTCCCCGAAATGCTCGGCAGCGAGCTTGGAAGGCTCCAGTGGATCTCCCCTTGGGAGAAGCCCATTCTGCAGTCGGAGTTCTTGTAGCAGACGTGGAATTTCCCGTCGGCGGACGCGGACGCGGGAAGGGGAACGGCGGTCGTCAGCCCGCCGGCGAGAGCGGTCGATATGAGTACGGCGTTCAGCAGCTTTTTCACATCGGCCACCCCATCAGGTCGATATACGGGCGGAAAGAGCCGTGCGCGGATTCGCGGCAAGGGCCGCATGGCTGTCAATTGCCGGCCGCCACGGCACGCCACCTGCGTACGAGCCGGCGGCAGGCGTGCTTCAGCTCGGACGGTGTCACCTGGTCCAGATCGGCGTCGAAGGTGGCGAGGATGCCGGCGACACCCGCCCACGACCACGCTCCGAGCGTGAGACGGCAGTGATCGGGGCCGAGGTGCTCGACCACCGATCCGCCCGGCGCCCAGCGCGCGACGGTTTCGGCGGGCAGGTTCAGGCGCGCGGTCCCGGTGCACGGCCACGTGGCGGGAGTGTCGCCGCGGTCGTGGCTGGTCATGACGAAGCGCGCGACGTCGCCGCCGGGCAGGTCTCTGGGCGGGAAGGGAACGCCGGTGGGGGAGCGCAGGTGCAGGCGGTCGAGGCGGCGAACCCGCCAGGCGCCGTCGGCGAGGTCGTAGGCGACGAGGTACCACCGCCCGGCCCAGATCACCAGGTGGTGGGGCTCGATCCGGCGGGCGGGGGAGAAGTCGTCCTCGCCCGGGGCCGGGCGGGTGCCGTCGGCCCTCACCATGTCGACGATCAGGACGTGGCGGTGGCGTACCGCGATTCCGGCGGCCCTGAGCCGTTCGGAACCGATGGGATCGGCCGGGAACTCCCAGTAGTTCTGCAGGCTGGTCAGGTTCAGCGACTCCATGGCCGTTCTGAGCCTGGCCGGCATGATGCGTTTCAGCGCGTCCAGTGCTCGTTCGGCGTCCTCGCCGAGTCCGAAGACGCTGCTGGGCGCGGTCTGCAGGGCGACCGTGATCGCGAGCGCCTGCTCGTCGTCGAGCAGCAGCGGCGGCAGAGCGTGCCCGGCGCCCAGACGGTAGCCGCCGCCCGGGCCGTGGACGGTGGTGACGGGGTAGTCGAGCGCCCGCAGGGTCTCGATGTCGCGGCGGACGGTGCGCTCGCTGACCTCCAGTCGCGAGGCGAGCTCACCCAGCGACCAGCATCGAGCTGTCGAGAGCAGCGACAGCAGTCGCAGCGCACGTCGTGAGGTTTCGGCCATGAGGTTCATCCTGCACGAGTAGTGGACACTTGATGTCCACCACCGATGGCACTGTCTCCGGCGATACCTGTTCGGACAAGCAACAAAGGAGTCCTGCGAAGGATGCGCATCATCGTCATCGGGGGCGGCATCGGCGGATTGGCGCTGGCCGCGGGTCTACGCCGGCACGGATTCGACGTGGCGGTCTTCGAACGAGACACCGACGTCACGGCAACAGGGGGCTACCACATCACCCTCGACGGCCGGGCCCAGGAGGCCCTGCGCCGGCTCGTCCCGCCGGAGATCGTCGAACGACTGCTGGCCTCGTCATCGGCGCTCCGGCTCCGCGACCCGGACGCGTTCTGGGACTGGCACGGACGCCTCCTGGGCTACGGGCCGCGGCTGGCCGACAGCCCGAGCGTGGACATCGACCGCATCACGTTGCGGACCCTGCTGGCCGACGCGGTCGGCGACGACCTTCACTTGGGACAGACCGTCACCGGCATCGGGCACGCCGGCGACGGGACGCCGCAGGTCGTTCTCGCGGACGGGACCACGCGGCAGTGCGACCTGCTGGTGGGCGCGGACGGCGCCCACTCGCTGGTCGCCAGGCACCTCGCCGGAGGCCCCACGAACAAGCCCGTCGGGATCATCGGCTTCTCCGGCCGGACGGCGGCCGAGGACCTGAGCCCGGTGGAGCGGAAGCGGCTCGGGCCGCGGTCGGGGATGGTGATCGCGCCTCGGGGCGCGGCACTGTACGTCGGCTTCCTCGACCCGGTGGGCAATGCCGTACTGGATGCCCCTCACCTGCGCGCCTCGGTCACGACCGGCCCCACCTACATCTGGGGCGCGATGTTCCCCGAGTCCGCCGAGACCGGCTCGGTACGCGGGCTGCGCGGAGACGAGCTGCGGGAGGCCCTGCTGGCCAGGTTCCGCCGCCACGGGTGGGGCGAGGGCCCGCTCGAGGTCATCGCCAAGGCCGATGCGGACAGCATCGCCGCGTTCCGGTTCAACGCCGCCTCGACACGGGCACAGGACCTCGCTCCCTGGCCCGCCGGGTCCATCACCGCCCTGGGCGACGCCGTCCACGCCACGCCGCCGACCGCCGGCATGGGAGCGGGCGCCGCGATCCGCGACGCCGCCGGCCTGTTCACGAACCTGTGCGAGGTCACCGCCGGGACCACCACCCTCTCCGTGGCGGTCAGCCGGTTCGAGGCGGACATGCGGGTGCGTGGCGCGGAGATCCTCGGCCTGGCCATGCGGACGGTCCGCTGGATCCTGGCCACCGACACCCCGCTGGGCGCGGCCGTCACGACCGCGGCGACCCCCGTGCTCGCCGCCGCCGGCCGCCTCAGAGGCCTGCGCTGACATTGAGCCGCGCGGGGAGCCGGGCGGCACAAGCCGGGCGGCACTCCCTGACCCGACGGCCCGTGCGCCACGGGGCGCTCATCTCAGAGAGGTCAATCTGGCGATCTTGAGCCCCAGGTGCAGGGTGAGCCGGTCGTCTCCGCTGGACAGGTCGGCGGAGGCGATCTCCTCGATCCTGCGCAGCCTGTAGTAGAGGCTGGCACGGTGGATGCACAGGCTCGCCGCGGTGCGCTTGACGTCGCCGGCGTGGTCGAGGAACGTCTCCAGCGTGGTGACCAGCGCCTCGTGACCGGCGTCGTGGTCGAGCAGCCGGCGCAGGCCGGGGTGAAGGCTGTGACCGAGGCGGTCGGCGGGCAGTTCGGCCAGCAGCCCGTAAACGCCGAGCTTGGCGTGGGCGACGACGGGGCCGAGGACGCGGATGATGCCGGCCACGTCGGCGGCCTGCCTGGCCTCGGCATAGGAATGGTACGCGCCGGTCAGGCCCGGTTGATGGCCGCCGATGCCGACCCAGCATTCCTGCGGGGTCCTGCCGCTCTCGGCGGCCAGGCGCCGGTGGAGCGTGGCGGCGAGGTCGTCGATCTCGGCGCCGGCTGAGACGGGCTGGACCAGGATCAGGATGCCGTGGTCGGGGCGTTCCAGATGGATGGTCGTGCGCGGCGGCAGGCGGCGGCGTACGTGGTCGAGACCGGCCGTCAGGGCGAGCCGGTCCCGTTCGCCGAGCGGCCGGGTCCGGTCGTGCGTGATCGTCGCCACCAGCGCGCGCACCGGGCCGGCCGTGATCAGTTCCTCCTCGATCAGCCGTTGCGCGGCGTCATCGCGCAGCCGCGGGTCGGCCGAGATCAGATCGCGTACCAGCTCGCGTTCGCGGCCACGGCTGAGCTCGCCGATCAAGTACTCCCGGTGGAGCGTGAGCGCGGCGCTCTCGGCGGCCTGCCGTACGGCGGCGAGATCTTTGTCCTTGACCGGGCCGTCCGACTGCAGCAACCAGAGAAAGCCCAGAAGCGACTGCTCGTGGCGGACGGCCATGCCGACGCGAGCCACGTCGAGCCCGAGTTCGGGCATGGCCGGCACGGTGAACAGGTCGTGGGCCGCCAGCGCACCGCTGGCGTGGATGTGGGCCACCACCTCGGGGGAGACGCGCCGGCGCATGATCGACTCGACGCGGGCGGAGTCCACCTCGCCGGTGTGCGCGGTGTAGGCGAGCAGGCGGATGCTCACGTCGTCGAGCGCCACCGACCGGCTCAGGCGGGCGCCGAGGCTGTCGACCAGTCGCTGGAGCTCCGATGCCATGGGCACCAGGCTACGCGGGGGTCATGCCCAGCTCCCGCATGAGGAAGGCCAGCAGTTCGGCGGCACGGCCGGTCACCTCGGCGCTGTCCAGCGCGGCGTGGCCGGCGCCCTTCCACACCCGCAGCAGGACGGGATGCCCGGAGGTGCTCGCCGGGCCGAGCCTGGCGGTGAACAGCCGGCCGTGGAAGGGCTGGCAACCCAGGTCATGCTCGCCGAACGCCTGCAGGATGGCCGGGTACGCGGTATCCGGCCTGATGTTGTGGTAGGGGGAGTAGGCGCGGATGACGTCGGCGTCCGCGGGCTCGTCCGGATCTCCGTAGTCCTCCAGGAAGACCGAGCGGACCGCCTGGCGGGCCGGATGATCGGCGCTGAGCGGCCGCAGCATGTCGAACAGCGGCACCTCGGCGACCAGCGCGCGCCACAGATCGGGCCGCTGGGTGAGCGCCACCCCGGCCACCAGCCCGCCGTGGCTGGCGCTGTGAAAGCCCAGCTTGGCGGGCTCGGTCAGACCGGCCGCGATCATGTCCTCGGCGACGGCGTAGAGGTCGTCGAAGGTGTTCTGCTTGCGTGCCAGGCGCCCGTCCTCGTACCAGTCGCGACCGTATTCGGCGCCGCCGCGCAGGATCGCGTGCACATAGACGCCGCCCGCGCGCAGGAACGGCGCGTAGTTGCCGAGGAAGCGCGGCATCCAGGCCACGTTGAACCCGCCATAGGCGTTGACCACCGCGGGATGTGGGCGATCGAGGTCGAGGCCGGCGCGGTGCACGATGAAGTACGGCACGCGGGTCCCGTCCCGGCTGGTGGCGTAACGCCGGGCGACGGTCATTCCGGCCAGCCCCGGCCGCCGGGCGCCGATCGGGACCGTCTCGCCCCGCTCGACGTCGTAGCGATAAGCGGTCAGCGGGTCGGCGAACGTGTTGTGGGAGAACGTGAGCACCTCCGATCGGTCGAAGCGGCGGCTGACCATGGCCGTCGGCGAACTGCCGATGCCGGGAAGTTCGATGCGCCCGGCCGGCTCGCCGTCCGCGGTGACGAGCCGGAATCCCACGACCGCGTCGACCACCTCGCACAGGACCAGGAGGTCGCCGGCCTTGGTGACGCAGCGCAGCACCGCGTCGGACTCGGGCACCAGCTCACGCCAGGTGCCGGGGTCGGCGGAGGTCGCCACCGGGATGGCGGCGAGCCGGCCGCGCGGGGCGTCTCCGGTGACCACGGCGACGTAGGTGTCCTCGCCGTACCAGACGCCATGGCATTCACCCGCGTAGCCGCCGGGCAGGAAGCGCCGCCACTCTCCGGTACGCCGGTCGAGGACGTGGCCGGCCACCTGTTCGTGCTGCCCGGTCAAGGTGATCATCCAGCGGCCGGAGGGAGAGACCTGCGGGGTGAGCCCGGACGGGGACGTGCCCAGCTCGCTGCGGTCGATCACGAAGATCGGCTCGCCGGGTTCACCGGGCGGCTCCACCGGCACGAACCACACCTGGTGATCGCCGGTTTCGGAACGATCGCACACGTAGAAGCCGCTGCCGTCCGGCAGCCAGCCGGGGACGGCTCCGGTGAGCAGGTGCCGGTGCGCCCCGATGGGGAGATCGCGGCCGGTCGCGGTGTCGACGACGCGCAGAGGGCCGATCATCTCGCCGCCGTGGTAGAGGCCGAAGACGACGCGGGAGCCGTCCCGCGTGGGCTCGTACCACACGAGTTGAGCGGGCTCGCCGTCGCGCGCGTAACCGGCGGCCTGCGGATCGACGAGCAACCTGCCGGGCTCGTCCGGGGAGTCCGACACCCACAGACCGAGCGCCGCCCGTTCCGCCGACGTGGGCGCCAGCCGGAACCAGCGGCCGCCGAGACGGCGCGGGGTCGTCCCGCCGAGACTGTCCGAGGCGCTCGGCGCCGCGGTCCCCGCCGCCAGCTCATCGCGGATCCGCGGGAAATGTTCCCACTCGCTCACATAGGAGCCGGCGATGGCGTCCTGCCGTTCCTGCCAGGCGCGCGAATCGCCGGTGTCGGGCCGCAGCCACTCATACGGGTCGGTGCTCACTCCGCCTCCAAACCTTGACTTGGGTGGGACCAGAGCCGCGTGGCAGACGCTCCACCGGTCTGCTCTGCCCGCGCGCGGCGCGAACCGCGGCTCCGTCCGCAACGCGTGTTCCCCGGCGTCGTCGGCCGGGCCGTTCACCGTCGTCATGTCAGACCTCGGGGAACTCGACGTCGACGGTGGCGGCGCGGCGCGCCACGGCCATGGCCGGGGAAACCGCGTCCAGCACGCCCGGATCGCCACGGACCTCGACGGCCGGATCCACCTCTGTCCCCTGCCGGTGGGCCTGCCCGGCCCGCACCAGCCGCCGCCAGTCGCCGGCGAACGTCACGTCGGCGTGCGCGGGCTCATCGAGGGAGAACCTGGCGCCGGTGATCCGGTCGAAGCTCAGCACCCAGAAGACCGTGCCCCCGGGTCCGTCGCCGAGTTCGTAGGCGATCACGTAGTCCCGGTCCAGCTCCGCGCAGGCGGCGGCCACCTCGTCAGACCTCGCGAGCAGGTCGTTCATCTGCTCGATGTGCTCGTGGGACATGTAGACAGGCGTGCTCATCGGGCTCCTCGCTGATCCTTGAGCCGGGCCATTCGCACGTTACTCATGCCGCCACCACGCTCGATATCGGCATTCGTCGCAACAGGCGAAGAGCTGGACCGGCAGATGTCGCAGGCACACGACAGGATGCGGATCCCCGCACCGGCAACCGTCGAACGGATCAGGCCCAGACGGCGGCGGCCGGGTGTGCGGGGCGCGAGGTTGGGCCCAGGCGGGGGTCAGCCGTTGGCGACCCAGTCCATGTGTTCGATCCAGTGGTCGAGCAGCGCCCGATCCCCGTGCACCTCCAGCGCGGGAGCAGCGTCCAGGGGGCGGCGCCTGCTGATCACGAGCAGGAGGTCGGCGGCCGGGCCGCGTACCGCGACGTCCGCCTTGGCGTGCGTGCGCTCCAGCACGACCATGTCAGCCTCCCGGCGGGCCACCCACTCCCCGGGCGCGTCGGTCGCGTGGAAGTGCAGCGTCTGGCCGCTCCCGCGCATCGCGTCGGCGAAGCCGGGCCGGTTCTCCCAGTAGCCGCGGGACGTCAGCGTTTCCAGCCAGTCTTCGAGGGCCGCGACGGCGAACTCCGGCGCCAGCTCGTACGGCAGGCCGAGCGCGGCGGCCGCGTCGGCGCGATGCACACAGACCTCGCCCAGGAGCCGGCGGGACCAGAACGTCACACCCGAGGCGGCGCCCGAGGGATCCCACACCGGCGTGTCGTCGGTGACCGATGCGAACGCCCGGCTCGCCTCGGCCGCGCAGTCGTTCAGCCAGGCGCGCCACCGGCCCGGGTCGGCCGGACCCGGGACGTAGCCGGCGAACGCCTTGCCCGGCTCGGTCATCCGCTCGCCCACGAGCATGGTGACCATGCGCTGTACCCCGCCGACGTGGTCGACCAGATCGGCCAGGTTCCACTCCGGACAGGTCGGCACCGGCGCCGCCGCGTCCTTGCCGTGCACCCAGCCGGCGAACGTGCTCGTCTGCTCGACGACGGCCTTCAAATACGCGGACGTGTCCATCGCTGTATCTCCAAGTACGTTGCGGTGTTCATGGAGCGGATAGGGCGCCACCGGCGCGGGGGTCAGGTGATCTCGGCGAGGAGTTTGGGGACGGCCGCCTGGAGCTGGGCGGCGATGGACTCGACGGCGTCGGCCCCGATGCGGCCCTCCGGGCCCGAGACCGAGATCGCCGAGAGCGTCGGCGCCCCGGTGACCGGTACGGCCAGGCAGCGTACGCCGGGTTCCTGCTCCGCGTCGTCCACGCAGTAGCCGCGCCGCCTGATCTCGGCGAGTTCGACCATGAGCAGGTCAGGGTCGGTGATGGTGTTGGGGGTCTGGGCCGGCATGCCGGCGCGTTCGACAAGGGCGCGGGCGTCCTCGGGCGGGAGCTGGGCGAGCAGGGCCTTGCCCACCCCGGTGCAGTGGAGGTAGACGCGCCGGCCGACCTCGGTGAACATGCGCACGGAGTGGGTGGAGGGTACCTGGGCGACGTAGACGGCGCGGTCGCCGTCCATGACCGCCATGTTGGCCGTCTCGCCGACCGCGGCGACGAGGTCGGTGAGGACGGGCCGGGCCCAGGTGGCGAACATGCTGGAGGCGCTCTCACCGAGCCGGATCAGCCGGGGCCCCAGCGCGTAGCCGCGGGAGGGGAGCTGGCGGACGTAGCCCGACCCCACCAGGGTCCTGATGATCCGGTGGATGGTCGGCAGCGGCAGGCCCGAGAGCGTGGACAGGCGGCTGAGCTGCAGCTCTCCGCCCGCTTCCGCCATCAGCTCCAGTATCGCGAAAGCCCGTTCCAGCGATTGCACGCCGTTGGACGAGCGTGGTGCCGACATGTCCACAGTCTCCGGAGGCAGGTGGCGTTTTCTACCATACGGAAGAGTACATCCTCCGTAGGGCCACCATGCGTCAGGACCAGCTGGGTGCGAGGAAGATCAGCCAGGTGAGCAGGGGCGCGATGGCGATCATGCTGAATCCCCAGCGCATGAGGCCGCGGAAGACGTAGTCGCGCTCGCTTTCCTGGGAGTTGGCGACGACGAGGGCGCCGCTGGTGGAGAAGGGTGAGGAGTCGACCACCGAGGACGACACCGACAGTGCGATGACCAGGGCCACGGCGCCGATGTCCCCGGTCAGCAGGAACGGCACCGCCAGCGGGATGAGTGCGCCGAGGATTCCGGTGGTGGAGGCGAAGGCGGAGACGGCGGCGCCGATGAGGCAGATGAGCAGTCCGGCCAGCAGGGGGATGCCGATGGTGGCGACCTTGCCGCCGAGGAAGTCGATGGTCCCGACGCGCTCCATGAGGCTGACGTAGGTGACGATCCCGCAGATGAGCAGCACGGTCGGCCAGGCGATCTGGCCGATGGCGTCCTTGGCGCCCTTGGGCGAGACCAGGGAGAGCACGACGGCGACGGTGATGGCGGTGAACCCGACGTCGAGGCCGAACAGCAGCGCGCCCCCGGCCAGGACGGCGAGCCCGCCGAGGGTGAGCACCCGCTCCTTGCCGAGCCGCGTGGCCACAGCGGTGCCGCCACCGCCGCCACCGCCACCGCCGCCATCACCGGCGACGCCGTCCTCGGAGACCTCCCGGCCGCGGCGCAGCAGGTCACGCCCGCCGAACAGGAGGAAGACGACGGCGGACAGGACGAGGTTGAAGGCGAAGGAGCTGACGAACAGCAGCGCGGGATCGCCGGGCAGGTTGTTGCGGGTGACGACGCCGTTGACGATGCTGCCGAAGATGCTCATGGGGGAGAAGCCGCCGGCGCTGGCCCCGTTGATGATGAGCAGGCCCATGAGCATGGGGTTGATGCGGTAGCGCAGGGCGAAGCCCATGCCGACCGGCGCGATGATCGCCACCGCCGCGGGCACGACGGCGCCGACCGCGGTCAGCGCGGCGGTGACCAGGAACATCATCCAGGGAATGAGGGCGATGCGGCCGCGTACCAGGCGGACGGCGGCCTGGACCAGCCAGTCGACCGTCCCGTTGGCCTTGGCCATCGCGAACAGGTAGGTGACCCCGACGAGGATGACGAACAGGTCGCCGGGGAACCCGCCGACGATGTCGTCCTTGGACTCGCCGAGGACGAGCGCGCCGACCAGGAACGCGGCCACGAACGCCAGGGCCCCCATATGGACGGGCAGCACGGTGGCGACCAGGAAGACGACGGCCAGGACGATGATCGTGATGATCTGAACCGACATACGGACTCCAGCAGGTTTTTCCATAATGCGGAAAACTATTTCCGCTTAGCGAGAGTATGACCTGGCTCACATTGGCCGTCAAGACTTTTCATCTCCCCCGGGAAGGCATATCTTCCGTATAGCGAGATAACTTTTCCGCATCGTGGATATTTCGAGCGAGGTCCTCATGAGCAGGCACTTCCTGCAGATCCCCGGCCCCACGAACGTGCCCGACAGCGTGCTGCGGGCCATGTCGGCGCCGACCATCGACCACAGGGGTCCCGAGTTCGCCGCACTCGGCCTGGAGGTGCTGCGCGACATCAAGCCGGTCTTCGGCACCGAAGGACCGGTCGTGATCTACCCGGCCTCCGGCACCGGAGCGTGGGAGGCCGCCCTGGTCAACACCTTGAGCGCGGGCGACAAGGTCCTGTGCTTCGAGACCGGCCACTTCGCCACCCTCTGGCAGGAGATGGCCGGACGGCTCGGGCTGGACGTCGAGTTCGTGCCCGGCGACTGGCGCAGGGGCGCCGACCCCGACGCCGTCCGGGAACGCCTGTCCGCCGACACCGGCCACACCATCAAGGCCGTCTGCGTGGTCCACAACGAGACCTCCACCGGCGTCACCAGCCGCGTCCCCGACGTACGGGCCGCCATCGACGACACGGGCCACCCCGCCCTGCTGCTGGTCGACACCATCTCCTCGCTCGGCTCGATCGACTACCGCCACGACGAGTGGGGCGTCGACGTCACCGTCGCCGGCTCGCAGAAGGGGCTCATGCTCCCGCCCGGCCTGAGCTTCAACGCCGTCAGCGACAAGGCCCTGCACGCCTCGCGTACCGCGAACCTGGCCAGGTCGTTCTGGGACTGGGCGCCGATCCTGGCCGCCAACGAACGCGGCTACTTCCCCTACACCCCCGCCACCAACCTGCTCTACGGCCTGCGCGAAGCCCTCCGCCTGCTCTACGACGAAGGCCTCGACGCCGTCTTCGCCCGCCACCTGCGCCACGCCGAGGCCACCCGCGCGGCCGTACGGGGATGGGGGCTCGAAGTGCTCTGCGCCGACGAGCGCGAGCACTCCGCGGCCCTGACCGCCGTGATCGTCCCCGAGGGATACGACGCCGACAAGATCAGAGCGATCATCCTCGACCGCTACGACATGTCGCTCGGCTCCGGGCTCGGCAAGCTCAGCGGCCGCGTCTTCCGCATCGGCCATCTGGGCGACTTCAACGACCTCACCCTCGCCGGCACCCTGGCCGGCGTCCAGATGGGACTCACCCTGGCCGGCGTGCCCATCGACCCGCGCGGACTCAACGACGCGCTCGAGCGCCTGCAGGCGCCATGACGGCCACCCTCCCGGAGACGGGTGACCTGCTGCGCGCGCTCGGCGCGGCCGTCGAGGGCGAGGTGGCCTTCGACGACTACACCCGCCACCTGTTCTCCCGCGACGCGAGCATGTACTCGATCATGCCGGTCGGCGTCGTCTTCCCCCGGCACGCCGGGGACGTCGCCGAGGCGGTCAAGGCGGCCGGGACGGCGGGCGTGCCCGTGGTGCCGCGCGGCGCCGGCACCAGCCTGGCCGGGCAGACGGTCGGGCCCGGCCTGGTCCTCGACTTCTCCCGGCACATGAACCAGATCGTCGACCTCGACCCGAAGGCGCGGACCGCGCTGGTCGAGGTGGGGGTGGTGCAGGACCAGCTCAACCAGGCGGCGGCGCCGTACGGGCTGATGTTCGGCCCCGACACCTCCACCAGCAACCGCGCCACCATCGGCGGCATGATCGGCAACAACTCCGCCGGCAGCGGCTCGCTCACGTTCGGGATGACCATCGACCACGTCAGGGCTCTCGACGTGGTCCTGGCCGACGGCTCGACCGCCCGGCTGGAACCGGTGAGCGAGCAGGAGCGGGCCCGCCGCGCCGCGGAGCCGACCCTGGAGGGCGCGCTCTACCGTGAGCTGCCCGGACTCGTCCGCGACAACGCCGAGGCGATCGCCATCGGCTTCCCGCCGTTCTGGCGGCGGGCCTGCGGGTACCGGCTGGACCGGCTGGCCGGGCCGGGGGAGTTCGATCTGGCGAAGTTCGTGGTCGGGGCCGAGGGCACGCTGGTCGTGGCGACGCACGCGCTGGTCGACCTGGTGCCCAAACCCCGCCACACCGTCTACGCCGTGGGTCACTTCGACACCACCGCCGCCGCCATCGCCGCCACCGAGGACGCCCTGGCCTGCGAACCCGCCCAGGTCGAGCTCATGGACAAGACGATCCTGGACCTGTCCCGGCAGAAGATCGAGTACGCCGGTCTCGGCGACATCCTCAAGGGCGACCCGGCCGCGCTGCTGTTCGTCTCCTTCAGCGGCGACGACCGCGACCACCTGACCGCCAAGCTCGACGAGGTCAGCCGGTCGTGGAAGCGCAACGGCCACGGCTACCACACCCTGCTCGCCGTCACCCCCGCCGAGCAGACGGCGCTGCTCAAGGTGCGCAAGTCGAGCCTCGGCCTGCTCATGGCGGCCGGCGAGGGCACCCGCAGGCCGCTGGCCTTCGTCGAGGACACCGCGGTCGACCCCAAGCATCTGGCCGAGTACACCGACCGCTTCCGTGGCGTGCTCGACCGGCACGGCCTGACGGCCGGCTTCTACGGCCACTGCTCGGTCGGCTGCCTGCACATCCGCCCGTTCGTCGACCTGGCCGACCCCGAGCAGGTGACGACCATGCGCGCGGTGGCCGTGGAGATCAAGGACCTGGTCGCCGAGTACGGCGGCGTCAACTCCAGCGAGCACGGCGACGGCCTGGCCCGCAGCGAGTTCAACCGGGAGATCTTCGGCCCGGAGCTGTACGAGGCGATGCGCTCGGTCAAGCACCTGTTCGACCCCGGGAACGTCCTGAACCCCGGCAAGATCGTCGACGCGCCGCCCATGACCGACAACCTGCGCGACGCGGCCCTGCCACCCGCCGGACCCCTGCGCACCCGGCTGTCGTTCGAGGTGGTCGGCGGCATGCGCGGCGCCGCCGACCGGTGCATGAACATCGGGTTGTGCCGCAAGAGCGGCCCCGGCGTCATGTGCCCGTCCTACGTCGCCACCCGCCAGGAGGAGCACTCCACCCGCGGCCGGGCCAACGCCCTGGTCAAGGCGCTGTCGTCGGCCGACCCCAAGACGGCCTTCGGCGACGAGCGGCTGCACGAGATCCTCGACCTGTGCCTGATGTGCAAGGCCTGCAAGAGCGAGTGCCCGATGAGCGTGGACATGGCCACGCTCAAGGCGGAAGCGCTGTCGCACCACCATGACCAGCACGGCGTGCCCCTGCGCTCGCGGATCTTCGGCGCCATCCGCTCGCTCAACCGGCTCGGCTCGGCCACGGCGCCGCTGTCGAACCTGCCCACCCGGATCCCGCTCGTCCGGCGGCTGCTGGAGCGTACGGTCGGGATCACCGCCGCCCGGCAGTTGCCGCGCTTCCAGCGCGGCAACCTCATCCGCTGGCACAAAGGGCACAAGGGCCGCAAGCAGACCGGCCGCGAGACGCTGACGTTCCTGGCCGACTCCTTCACCACCTACACCGAGCCGCACATCGGCAAGGCGGCGATCGAGCTGCTGGAACGCGCCGGCTGGACGGTCGAGCTGGCCGCCACCGGCTGCTGTGGCCGCTCCAGCCTGTCCAAGGGCCTGCTCGACCAGGCCAAGGCGCAGGCCGGCGCGCTGGTCGCCCACCTGGCCGCCACCGAGGGCCCGATCGTCGGCTGCGAGCCGTCCTGCCTGTTCACCCTGCGCGACGAGCACCGGGCGATGCTGGCCGGCGACGAACGCGTCGACGCGGTCGCCGCCCGGGTCAAGCAGGTGGAGGAACTGCTCACCGAGGCCGTCGGCGCGGGCAGGCTGACGCTGCGCACCGACTCGTGGCTGGCGGGCAAGAGGGTGGTCTTCCACGGCCACTGCCACCAGAAGGCCGAGGTCGGCACCGCCGCCACCATGGCCATGCTCCGGCTCATCCCCGGCGTGGAGGTCGTGGAACTCGACACCGGATGCTGCGGCATGGCCGGCTCCTTCGGCTTCGAGGCCGAGCACTACGAGCTGTCCATGACCGTCGGCTCCGACCGGCTCTTCCCCGCCCTGGCCGCGGAACCGGCCGAGACCGTGGTCGCCGCCACCGGCGTCTCCTGCCGCCAGCAGATCTTCCACGGCTCGGCCCGCCAGGCCTGGCACCCGATCGAACTCCTGCGTGAGGCGGTGGTTCTGACATGAGACTCGTCCGCTACACCCACAAAGACGAGGTACGCACCGGCGTGCTCGTCGGCCACGACATCCACCCCGCCCCCGGGCAAGGACCGGTGGCGGCACTGGAGGAGGTGACGCTGCTGGCGCCCTGCGATCCACGGGTGATCGTCTGCGCCGGCCGCAACTACGGCGTACCGGGCAAGCTTCGCAAACCACGGCTGTTCCTCAAGGCCGCCAACGCCGTCACCGGCCCCGGCGCCGACGTGCGCCGCCCGCACGGGCTGCGCAGGCTGGAGTACGAGGGCGAGCTGGCCGTGGTCATCGGCCGTACCGCCCACCAGGTGCCCAGACGCCACTTCCGCGACTACGTCCTCGGCTACACCTGCGCCAACGACATCACCGCCGACGACTGGCGCAACGACGGGCAATGGGTCAGGGCCAAGAGCGCCGACACCTTCTGCCCGCTCGGCCCCTGGATCGAGACCGACATCGACGACCCGGCCGGACTGCACATCCGCACCCGCGTCAACGGGCTCGTCGTCCAGGACAGCCCCACCGCCGCGATGCTCTTCGGCGTCGGCGAACTCCTCGCCTACGTCACCCGCTGGATCACCCTCAACCCCGGAGACGTCCTGCTGACCGGCAGCCCCGACGGCGTCGGCCCCCTCGCCGCCGGCGACGAGGTCGCGGTGGACATCTCCGGCGTGGGCGTCCTGAGCAACACCGTCCGATAGGAGGCAGGCCACATGCGCTACACCGTCAACTGCTCCATCCTCTTCACCGACCTGCCCGTACTGGAACGCCCGGAGGCCGCCCGCAAGGCCGGCTTCGAGGCCGTGGAGTTCTGGTGGCCGTTCGAGACCGCCGTGCCCGCCGACGCGCAGGTCGACTCGTTCGTACGCGCCGTCCGCGACGCCGGGGTCCAGCTGACCGGGATCAACTTCGCCGCCGGCGACATGCCCGGAGGCGAACGCGGCCTGCTGTCCCACCCGCACCGCGCCGCCGAGTTCCGCGACAACGTGCCGATCGTGGCCGCGATCGGCCGCACGCTCGGCTGCCGCTCCTTCAACGCCCTGTACGGCAACCGCCTCGACGACGTCCCGGAAGAGCTCCAGGACGAGACCGCCCTCGCCAACCTGGCGCTGGCCAACGAGGTGGTGGACGGCGTCGTCCTGATCGAGGCGCTCAGCGGCGCCCCGGCCTACCCGCTCAAGACCGCCGCCGAGGCGCTGGCCGTCGTGGCCGCCGTCCCGGGCCTGAAGCTGCTCGCCGACCTCTACCACCTGGCCGTCAACGGCGACGACGTGGACGCGCTGCTGAGCGGCGACAGCGGCAGCCCGGACCGCATCGGCCACGTCCAGATCGCCGACGCGCCGGGCAGAGGCGCGCCCGGCACCGGCGACCTGCCGCTGGCCGCCTGGCTCACCGAGCTCGGCCGGACCGGATACGACGGCTGGATCGGCCTGGAATACAAAGCCACCCCGGGTGAGGACCCCTTCGCCTGGCTCACCTCCGACCACAAGGAACTGCCGTGAGCAACGTGACCGTCATCGGCCTGGGCATCATGGGCGCCCCGATGGCCGCCAACCTCGTCAAGGCCGGATACACCGTCACCGGCGTCAACAAGGAACCGGAGAAGGTCGAGCGGCTGATCGAGCTGGGCGGCCACGGCGCGGGCAGCATCGCGGAAGGCGTGCGCGACGCCGACGTCGTCGTGACCATGCTCCCCGACACCCCCGACGTCGAACTCGTCGCCGCCGACATCGTGGACCACGCCCGCGAGGGCACGCTGTGGATCGACGCCAGCAGCATCAGGCCGGACGCCGCCGCCCGCATGGCCGCCCAGGCGGCCGAGGCCGGGCTGCGCGCGGTGGACGCGCCCGTCTCCGGCGGCGAGCAGGGCGCGATCGACGCCAGCCTGTCCATCATGGTCGGCGGCGCCCCCGCCGACGTCGAGGCGGCCCGGCCCGTCCTGGAAGCGGTCGGCTCCACCGTCGTGCACGTCGGCCCCGCCGGGTCCGGGCAGACGGTCAAGGCCGCCAACCAGCTCATCGTCGCCGGCACCATCGAGCTGGTCGCCGAGGCGATCGTGTTCCTGGAGGCCTACGGCGTCGAGATGGAGGCCGCGGTCAAGGTCCTGTCGGCGGGCCTGGCGGGCAACCGCATCCTGGAGCGCAAGGCCGAGGGCATGCTGAGCCGTACCTTCCAGCCGGGCTTCCGCATCGACCTGCACCACAAGGACCTCGGCATCGTCACCGCGGCCGCCCGGCAGGCGGGCGTGGCCATCCCGGTCGGGGCGGTCCTGGCCCAGCTGATGGGCGCCGCGCGGGCCCAGGGCCACGGGCAGCTCGACCACACCGCCCTGCTGCTGCTCGTCGAGCAGCTCTCGGGCCGCTGAGCGCGAGGAGCGAACCCATGGCACGCATGCGAGCCGTCGACGCCGCGGTCCTGATCCTGGAGCGTGAGAACGCCACCCAGACCTTCGGGGTGCCCGGCGCGGCCATCAACCCGTTCTACTCCGCGATGCGCGCGCACGGCGGCATCAAACACGTCCTGGCCAGGCACGTCGAAGGCGCCGCGCACATGGCCGAGGGCTACACCCGCGCCCGCGCCGGCAACATCGGCGTGTGCGTCGGCACCTCGGGCCCTGCGGGCACCGACATGATCACCGGCCTGTACTCCGCCGCCGCCGACTCGATCCCCATCCTCTGCGTCACCGGCCAGGCGCCGGTCGCCCGCCTGCACAAGGAGGACTTCCAGGCCGTCGACATCGCCGCCATCGCGGGGCCGCTCACCAAGATGGCGTACACCGTCATGGAGGGCGCCCAGGTGCCGGGCGCCTTCCAGCAGGCCTTCCATCTCATGCGTTCGGGACGGCCCGGCCCCGTCCTCATCGACCTGCCGCTCGACGTGCAGCTCACCGAGATCGACTTCGACATCGACACCTACGAGCCGCTGCCCGTCCACCGGCCGGCGGCCACCCGGGCGCAGGCGGAGAAGGTGCTGGCCATGATGGCGGCGGCCGAGCGCCCGGTCATCGTCGCGGGCGGCGGCGTCATCAACGCCGACGCCGGCGACCTGCTGGTCGAGCTGGCCGAACTGCTCGGGGTGCCGGTCATCCCCACGCTCATGGGCTGGGGCAGCATCCCCGACGACCACCCGCTGATGGCCGGCATGGCCGGCCTGCAGACCGCCCACCGCTACGGCAACGCCACCCTGCTGGCCGCCGACTTCGTGCTCGGCATCGGCAACCGGTGGGCCAACCGCCACACCGGCGGGCTCGAGGTCTACCGGCGTGGCCGTACCTTCGTGCACATCGACATCGAGCCCACCCAGATCGGCAGGGTCTTCGCGCCCGACTACGGCGTCGTCTCCGACGCCGGGGCGGCGCTGATCCAGCTCGTCGAGGCGGCCCGCGCCACGCTGCCGCCGGACCGGGGCGTGTGGGCGAAGGAGTGCCAGGAACGCAAGCGCACCCTGCACCGGCGCACCGACTACGACAACGTCCCGATCAAGCCGCAGCGCGTCTACCAGGAGATGAACCTCACCTTCGGCAAGGACGTGCGCTACGTCTCCACGATCGGCCTGTCGCAGATCGCCGGCGGGCAGTTCCTGCACGTCTACAAGCCACGGCACTGGATCAACTGCGGCCAGGCCGGGCCGCTCGGCTGGACGGTGCCCGCCGCGCTGGGCGTGGCCGTGGCCGACCCGGAGGCCACCGTGGTGGCGCTGTCGGGCGACTACGACTTCCAGTTCATGATCGAGGAGCTGGCGGTCGGCGCGCAGTTCAACATCCCCTTCCTCCAGGTGCTGGTCAACAACTCCTACCTCGGGCTGATCCGGCAGGCGCAGCGGGCGTTCGACATGGACTTCCAGGTCAGCCTGGCCTTCGACAACGTCAACGCGCCCGAGCTGGGCGGCTACGGCGTCGACCACGTCAAGGTGGTCGAGGGGCTGGGCTGCAAGGCCATCCGCGTGCACGAGCCCGGGGAACTGGCCGGGGCCTTCGAGGAGGCGCGGAAGATCATGGAGGACCTGCGGGTGCCGGTCGTGGTCGAGGTGATACTCGAACGGGTCACCAACATCGCGATGGGCGCCGACCTCGACGCCATCACGGAGTTCGAGGAGGTCGCCGACGCCGAGATCCTTTCGCGGGGGTGAGCGGCGATGTCCGTGCTGATCGCGCCCGACAAGTTCAAGGGCTCGCTGACGGCCCGTGAGGTGTGCGAGCACCTCGCGGCCGGGATCACCGCGCGCGCTCCCGGCACCCAGGTCGCCGCGCTGCCGGTGGCCGACGGCGGCGAGGGCACGCTGGAGGCCGCGCTGGCCGCCGGGTTCCGCCGCGTCGCCGTCCTGGCCGAGGGGCCTGACGCGCGGCCGGTCGCGACCTCCTACGCCGAGCGCGACGGCGTCGCGGTGATCGAGCTGGCCGACGTGTCCGGGCTGGGCCGCCTGACCGGGCCGCCCGCACCCCGGACCGCCACCAGCTACGGCACCGGCCAGGTCATCCGGGCCGCGCTGGACGGCGGCTGCCGCCGGATCGTGCTCGGCCTGGGCGGCAGCGCCTGCACCGACGGCGGCGCCGGCCTGGCCGAGGCGCTGGGCGCGCGGCTGGAGGGCGTCACCGGGTGCGGCGGCGCGGCCCTGTCCGCCATCGACCGGCTCGACCTGTCACGGCTGCATCCCCGTCTGGGCGAGGTCGAGATCGACATCGCCATCGACGTGGACAACCCCCTGCTCGGCCCGTACGGCGCCGCCGCCGTCTACGGGCCCCAGAAGGGCGCGACCCCACGCGACGTGGCCGACCTGGAGACCGCGCTGTCCCGCTGGTCCCGGGCGGTCGCCGCGGCCACCGGCGTCGAGGCCGCCTGCGTCCCCGGCGCGGGGGCCGCGGGCGGCGTCGGCTACGCGGGAGTGACCATCCTGCGCGGCACGCTCCGCTCCGGCATCGAACTGGTCCTCGACCTCATCGGCTTCCCCGCGCACCTGGCGGCGGCGAAGCTCGTCGTCACCGGGGAGGGCTCGCTCGACCACCAGACCGCCCGCGGCAAGGCGCCCGCCGGGGTCGCCGCGAGGGCGGTCGCCGCGGGCACACCGGTCGTCGCCGTGGCCGGGCGCTCGCTCCTGCCGCCCGCGGCGATCGAACGGCTCGGCCTCGACCGCGTCTACCCGCTCAGCGCCCTGGAACCGGACGGCCGGCGCTCGATGCGGCGCGCCGGCGCGCTCCTGGAGCTGGTCGGCGGGCAGATCGCCGACGACTGGCTCGCCTGAACGCCCGGCCGGTCCACCCACACCCGGCCGGTCGGGCCGCCGGAAGGCCCAGCCGGATCCCGCTCCCCAGCCCGGCAGGGCCACTC